>DASXTI010000108.1:0-59006 GCA_036505535.1 Thermoanaerobaculia bacterium | reverse complement strand
CAGGAGAGCCATCGGGCTCACGGCATCCTGACGTGGGACTCGCGCGACCATGCCTTTCACCTCTACTTGGCCGACAGCCGCGTCGCCGGTGTTCGGGAGTTGAGCGGCGGCTGGGTCGCCGACGATCTGCGGCTAGTCGCCAGAAACGGGTCGGGCGAAGACGACCCATGGCGCGAACTGAAGTTCTCGGAGATGACGGCCGAATCGTATACGCTCACGATCGGGGGCTTGCGGAACGCCGCCGTGACCGCGATGACGCGCCAGTATCGGAGGTCGGGCGAACGCTGATCCGTTAGACTCGCGTGCCGCGGCGTTCTTTCTGGCGCGGCGAGGGACGGTCGAGGAGGTTGGGAGATGGCGTTGACCCAGGCCGACCGCGAGACGATGATCCGAAGGTACGAAGAGGGACCCGCACGGCTCCGTGCGGCCTTCGAGAGGGTCCCCCCCGAAGCCCGTCAGTGGCGCCCGGGAGAGGGAAGGTGGTCGGCGCACGAGGTCGTCTGTCACGCCGCAGACTCCGAGACGAACGCCGCGATGCGGATTCGTTACCTCGCGGCGGAGCCGAATCCCGCGATCCTCGGCTACGACCAGGACGTCTGGGCGAGGACGTTCGACTACCATGCCGCGCCGGTCGAGGCGGCGATGGCGACGGTCGAGGCGGTGCGCGCCAACACGGCGGCGTTGCTGCGGCGGCTCCCCGAAATGGTCTGGTCGGTGGTGGGAACGCACAGCGAGTCGGGGCCGTACACGGCGGAGGACTGGCTTCGGATCTACGCCGAACACCTCGAGAAACACTCCCGCCAGATCGAGCGCAACCTTGAGGCATGGAAGAAGCGCTGAACGGCAAGCAAAGGGGGACGATGCTCAAAGACTTCAAGGCCTTCCTGCTCAAGCAGAACGCGCTCGCGCTCGCGATCGGGGTGATCATCGGGGCCGCCGTCGGGAAGATCGTCTCCTCGATCGCCGACAACGTCATCAATCCCGTCATCGGGCTGATGCTCCCGGGCGGCGACTGGCGCAACGCGAGAATCGTTCTGGCGCACTCGACCGACGCCTCCGGCAAAGTGACCGAGACGGCGATCGGCTACGGCCAGTTGATCGGGGCGATCGTGGACTTCGTCATCATCGCGTTCGTCCTCTTCTTGATCGGCAAGACCTTTCTGCCGAAACCGGGAGCAGCGCCGGAGACGAAGGAATGCCCTCAGTGCAAGGAGATCCTTCCCGCGGCGGCAACACGCTGCAAAGCCTGCACGCAGCCGGTTGCTTGAGGACCGCCAGTGCGATGAAAGAATCCCCCATCTAGAGAGTCCCGATCTTTCGAGAGGAGATTCCCCATGGAGCTCTCCATCCGTCGCTTCCTCGGTTTCACGCTGGTCCTTCTGGCCGCGGTGTGCGTCTCCGCGCAGACGTCCGCCCCGAAGAAAAGGGGGTCGAAGGCGACCGCGCACAAGACTGCCGAAGGACATCTCATGTCGCCTCGGGACCTCCAGTGGAAGGAGGTCAAGGAGGTCAAGGGCGCCCAGCAGGCCGTGGTCTGGGGGGATCCGCAGAAGGGCGCGTACGCGGCCTTCGACAGATGGCCCGGCGGCACCGACGTCGGCACGCACACTCACACAAACGACGTCAAGGCGGCGGTCATCTCGGGAACGCTCGTCATGACTCTGGAGGGTGGCCCCGAGAAGGAGCTTTCCGCCCCCTCCTGGATCCACACGGCCGCGAACGAAGTCCATTCCACCAAGTGCAAGGCGGGGGCGGACTGCGTCTTCTACGTCACCCAGCCGGGGAAATTCGACTTCAAGCCGAAGACGCCCTCCGAGAAAAAATAGGGACTGCCTCTCCGCTTGCGGGTCCGGGCGACCGCTGAAGCGCCGGGGAGAGCAGTTGCTGCGGGCGGCCCGGGATGGGCCGCCCTTCAATCGAATCAGGCGAGGACGAGCCCGCCTCTACTTGACGACCCCGCAGCCAAAACGGCCGCCGGCGTTTCCCGTCGGCTGCGTCTTCAGATCATCCGCCTTCTCGTGGAAGATGATCGCCTTCCCGACGACCGAGTTGGGGCCGGTCTTGACCGTCAGCATATCGGTGACGAGCTCCAGGTGCCCCTTGCCGTCCTGCCCGATCTCGATGTTGCCGAAGTCCCCATTGTGGCGCGCCTTCTCGCTCGCGCCGGCGTGCGGGTTGCCCGCCGGGTTGAAGTGACCGCCGGCGGAGGTCGCGTCGGTCGCCGAGCAGTCCCCCTTCTCGTGGATGTGCAGGCCGTGCGTGCCCGGCGTCGCGTTTTCGATCCACACCTCGACCTTCGTGCCCCCCGGAACCTCCGTGAAGGCCGCCCTCCCCGTGACCTTGGAGCCGCTCTTCGATTCGATCGTGGCCTTGGCCTCCTTTTTTGCCGCGTCCTGCGCCGCCGCGAACCCCCCGATTCCGACGAGGGAAACCGTTGCCAGGACTGCCGAGCCGAGAACGCCGAGTCTTCTCATCGCTTCCTCCTTGCTGAACCCGGATTATTCACGAACCGTGCCGCCGCGGGGAAGGCGGAAGATAATAGTGGGTCGACGCTATGATTCCGGTCGTGCCTCCGATTGCGGTTTCCCGCCCGCTCCTCTTCGGCCTCGTCGCCGCCGGCGCGGTGGCGGCCGTGGCGTCGCCTCAGCCGACCTCCTCGTTCGCGGCGGGGTTTGCGGTAGGGGCCGGGTCCGTGTTCGTGATCTCCTTCATGAAGAATCCACGCCATCGCCGCGGAAACGGCGGCCCGGCGTCGGGCGCCAGCGAGGATGCATCGTGAAAGTCCTCGTCGTCGAAGATGAGCAGCGCATCGCCCAGTTTCTCCGGAAGGGTCTGACCGAGAAAGGCTACACGGTCGATGCCGTCGGGGACGCGGACACGGCGCTCGAGCGGCTCACGGCCGCGCCGCCGGACCTCATCATCCTCGATCTGCTTCTGCCCGGCTCGCGCGACGGCCTCGAGCTCTGCCGCGAGCTGCGCACGCGCGGCGTGCGTTCGAAGATCCTGATGCTGACCGCGCGGGATACCATCGAGAACAAGATCGAGGGTCTCGACGCCGGCGCAGACGACTACCTCGTCAAGCCCTTTTCCTTCCGGGAGCTTCTCGCGCGCATCCGGGCGCTCCTGCGGCGCACCGAGATCATCGAGCCCGGACCTCTGGTGTTCGAGGACCTAACCTACGAGCCGGAGTCGCGCGAAGTCGTCCGCAACGGGGAGACCGTGCGGTTGACCGTGCGCGAGGGCGCGCTCTTCGAGCTGCTGCTGCGCCGCCGAGGCAAGGTCGTCTCGCGCTCCGAGATCCAGGCGCGCATCTGGGAAGACTCCGACGACCTCTCGACCAACATCATCGACGTCTACATCAACGCCCTCCGGAAGAAAGTCGACGGGGGAAGCCGAGAAAAGCTCATCCAGACGGTGCGCGGTGTGGGCTATCGCGTTCGGGAGTCGGGGCCGGCGCCCGGCGCCTGACGCGAAGTCCCGTGCGCCGGTTCCTCGCGAAGCTTCTCGGCTCGCCGACGTCGGCGCCGCCCGCGTCGCCCCAGCCGGTCGCCTCGCCCGCGCTCGGGACACTCGCGAGACGTCTCGAAGAGACCGAGAAGCATCCGCTCCGGCGCATCCCCTCCCACGACCTTCCGAAGGAGGCCCGCGACGTGGCGGAGAGCCTGAACACGCGGCTCGATGCGCTCGCCTCCGCCGAGAAGGAGCAGCAACAATTCATCGCCGACGTCTCGCACGAGCTGCGCACGCCGCTGACGATCCTGCGGGGATCACTCGAGGTGGCGCTGGAGGAGGAGCGGCCCGCCGAGGAATATCGCGAAGCGATCGGCAATGCTCTGCTCGAGGTGCGCCATCTCGCGCGCCTCTCCCAGAACCTCCTCTTCTTGACGCGTGGCGAAACCGGCCGCGTGACGCTCTCTTTCGCGAACCTGGATCTTTGCAAGTTCGTCTCCGAGACCGTACGCGACCTGACGACCGAGGCGGCCGACCGCGGCCTGGAGCTGACGGCGTCCGCCCCGGAGGTTCCGATCTACGTCTTCGCCGATGCCGGCCGTCTGCAACAGGTCCTTCACAACTTGATCGAGAACGCGCTGCGATATACCGAGCAGGGGGGCGCGATCCGAGTGGTCGTGGCCGCGGCCCCCGGCGAGGCGCGGATCTCTGTCTCGGACACGGGCGTGGGGATCCCGGAGGCGGACCTGCCTTATGTATTCGAGCGTTTCTTTCGGAGCAAGCGCTCCCGGCACGCCAATCCGGGCGGGTCGGGGCTGGGTCTCTCGATCGTTCGATGGATCGTCGAGGCGCACAAGGGCCGCGTCACCGTGGAAAGCACGGTCGGAAAGGGCTCGACCTTCACGGTGTATCTGCCCCTGATCTAGGGTTTCTGGTTCTCGTTTCTGGTTTCTGGTTGCGTGCGTGAACCGAGGAACCAGGAACCAGAAACCAGAGACCAGGAACCAACGACACCAAGCTGATAACCTTTTTCGGATGCGATCGGTATTCGTCCTATCCGCGGCCCGCACGCCGATCGGCAGATTCGGAGGCTCCTTCGCATCGCTGACGCCGGCCGATCTCGGAGAAGCGGCCGCGAAGGCGGCCCTGGAGCGTTCCGGGCTGCCCCCCGCCGCGGTCGACGAGACCGTGTTCGGACACGGCCGGCAGGCGGGAGGCGGCCCAAACACGGCCCGGCAGGTATCGCATCGCGCCGGCGTGCCCGACTCGGTCCCGGCCTACACGGTCAACAAGGCGTGCGCCTCGTCCCTGAAGGCGTTGACCCTCGGCGCGCTGTCGATCGCCGCGGGCGAGAACGACGTGGTCCTGGCGGGAGGGACCGAATGCATGTCGGCGACCCCTTACCTGCTGCCGCGCGCTCGGTTCGGGATGAGGATGGGTCACGCGGAAGTCGTGGATGCGATGTACCGCGACGGCTTCCTCTGTCCTCTCTGCGGACAGCTCATGGGCGAGACGGCGGAGAACCTCGTTCGCGAGTACGGAATCCTTCGCGCGGAGCAGGATGCCTATGCCGCCGAATCGCAGCGGCGGGCCGCGGAGGCGATCGAGTCCGGCCGATTCGCGGAGGAGATCACCCCGGTCTCCGTCCCCGGGAAGAGGGGCACCGTCGACATCGAGCAAGACGAGCACCCGCGCCCGGATACGACGCCGGAGGTCCTGGCGAAGCTCCCTCCGGCCTTCGACGGCGAGGGCACGGTCCACGCCGGCAATTCTTCCGGGGTCACCGATGGCGCCGCGGCGGTCGTGCTCGCGACCGAAGAGGAGGTGCGTAAGGCCGGTGTGGAGCCGCTCGCGCGCGTCGCGGCCTGGACCTCGGCCGGCGTGGATCCATCGCGCATGGGGATCGGCCCGGTGCCGGCGATCCGGGCGTTGCTCGACAAGACGAAGTCGAAGCTCTCGGAGATCGACCTGATCGAGTTGAACGAGGCCTTCGCGGCGCAGGTGATCGCCTGCGCGCGGGACCTCTCGCTCGACCTCTCGAAGGTCAACGTCAACGGGGGAGCGATCGCGCTGGGCCATCCGATCGGCGCCACCGGGGCCCGGATCGTGACGACGCTCCTGCACGAGATGAAGCGGCGGCAGTCGAAGCGGGGCATCGCGACCCTGTGCGTCTCCGGCGGGATGGGGATGGCAGTGCTCTTCGAGAGGTAGTCGACAGTCCACAGTCGACAGTTCGCCAGCGGGAAGCCTAAATATATTAGCAGTTACTTATGTATTAGAGCAAGCATTTTCTTGACTGCCGACTCTCGGCTGTCGACTGTTGACGCTCCGGTAAAATCTCCCCATGCGAATCGCCCTGACTCTCGATCGCGACGCCGACTTGTCGGAGTCCAACGATTACCTGCGGTCGCTCGTTGCGGCGGGCGTACCGCGGTCGGCGATCGAAGTGGTGTCGCCGCTGTCGCCGCGGTCCGCGCCTTTCGACGCGCTCCTTCTCGGCGGCGGCGTCGACGTCGATCCGGCCCGCTACGGCAAGCCGGTGCTCGAAGACGGCAACGTCGAGGTCGATGCCCGGCGCGACGAGATCGACTTTTCCCTGTTCGAGGAGGCCCGGCGATCGGGGGCGCCGATCCTCGGCATTTGCCGCGGCCTTCAGGTCGTCAACGTGGCCCTCGGGGGCACGCTCGTCCAGGACATTCCGAGCGAGCGTCCCTCTTCGGTCGTCCACGAGAGAACGAAGGAGGAGAAGACCAGAAGGGACCATCACGTCGTGATCGCACCGGGAACGCGCCTGGCGTCGATCGCGGGTGTGTCCGAGATCGCCGTCAACAGCCGCCACCACCAGGCGATCGATCGAGTGGCGCCGGGTCTGGTGGTGTCGGCGGCGGCGCCGGATGGCGTCGCCGAGGGAATCGAGGCGCCCGACGGGCCCTGGCTCCTTGCCGTCCAGTGGCATCCGGAAAACCTCGCGGGGGACTTCGTCTCGAAACGTCTCTTTTCCGAGTTCGTCCGGGTCGTCCGCGAGCGGATCCCGCCGTAGCCTTCCTGGCGGAATTTCCTTTCCGCAGCCGCGTTGTGGTCGCGGACGCCGGAACGATAGAGTCAGGGAGAATACCCATGAAGATTCGCGCAGGGATCATCGTGCTCCTCGCCGCGACGGCGCTGGCGCGCCCGATTGCGGCCCAGTCGAAGCTGAAAGTCGAGAAGCTCGCCGACGGCGTCTGGGCGGCGCAGCCAGAGAAGGGTGCGAACGTCGGCTGGTTTCTCCTGGGAGACGGCGTCGTCGCGGTCGACTCGGGGGCAGACACCGCAACCGCTCAGGAGATCTTGAAGAGCATCGCGGAGACGGCGGGCAAGCCGGTCCGCTACCTGATCCTGACCCACTCGCACGGCGACCATAGCCGCGGCGCGAGGGCCTTCGCAGCGGCGGGAGCCGTCGTGATCTGTCAGCAGAACGTGGCCGGGACGATCCTCGCCCTGGTCACGCAGGCCGCAACGGAGCCCGGGGACCCGCTGGCCGGCAAACCCGGGCTTCGTCCGGTCGTGGAGTCCGTCGGCGATCGATCCTTCCTGCTCGACGGCGTTCATACCGCGGAAATCGACTTTCTCGGATCGGGACACACTAGCGGTGACCTCATCGTGTACCTTCCATCCGACAAAGTCCTGTTCGCGGGCGACCTCGCCTCCAACGGGCGTCTTCCCGACTTGAAGTCCATCGATGTCGACCCGTCGGGGTGGGAACGCGCGCTCCAGAACCTCTCGCGTGTGAACGTCCAGAAAATGGTGCCGGGACATGGCCAGATCGGACCCGTCGCCGGTCTCGCCGATTCGCTGGCCTACGTCCATCGCGTCAACGAGCTGGCGAAGAAGTTCGTCGACAGCGGCACGCGGGACGAGATGCTCGACTCGCAGATCCGGGCGCCCGAGAACTCGATTCCGAACGTGTCGGTGAGCGACGCGCACGTCGCCAACGTGAAGGCGGCCGTCCGCGTCGCCAGGGAGAAGGCGACGCGGAAGCCGACCTTGACGGCGATCCCCGTCAGCCCGACTCCCGTCAAGTGAGCTCGCCGCCGGGAATCCGGCTCGAGACATCGCGTGACGGCGCGAGGGCGAACCTGCGGATCGAGATCCCGCCGGTCAACGTTCTCGACGTCGGCGCGCTCGGCGAGCTCGCGCGGCAGGTCGTTGCCGCCCGCATGGCCCGGGTGCTCGTTCTGACGGGTCTTCCGAAGGCATTCTCGGCCGGAGTGAACATGGCCGATCATCTTCCCGATCCGGTGCGCATCGATCGGATGCTGTCCGCAATGCGAGGCGTTCTGGTCTCCCTCGTCGAAACGCCCGCCATCACCCTGGCCGCAGTCTCGGGGGCATGCCTCGGCGGAGGCGCCGAGATCCTTCTCGCCTGCGATCTGGTGCTTGTGGCGGAGGATGCACGCGTCGGCTTTCCCGAGATTCGTCTGGCCTGCTTTCCCCCCGGCGCCGCGGCGCTGCTGCCCGGGCGGATCGGTGAGGCGCGCGCCGCGGAGTGGATCCTCTCGGGCAAGACGCATTCGGGAAAGGAAGCGGCCGAGGCGGGCCTGGCCTCGCGCGCCGTTCCCGCGGAGCGTCTGGCGCGGGAGACCGAGTGGTTGGCCGAGTCTCTGTCGACACGCGCCGCCGGCGGACTGTCGTGCGCGCTCGAGGTTCTGCGAAAGACGCGGCGGGAGGCGCTCGAGCAGAGGCTGCCGGCGGCGGAGGAGGCGTACAGGAAGTTGGCGGGCAGCGAGGATCTGGCGCGAGCCGTCAGAGGGTTTCCGAGGAGCCGACGGTAGACTTGCGGTAGTGATTGTCTACTTGAACGGCCGCTTCTTGCCCGATCGGGATGCGGGCATTTCGCCGCTCGACCGGGGTTTTCTCTTCGCCGACGCGATCTACGAGGTGGTCCGTTACGATCGCGGCCGCCCCTACCGGCTCGCCGAGCACCTGGACCGGATGCGGGAAGGGCTGACGGCGATCCGCATCCCGGCATCGCCGGACTTCTTCCCGGCCGTGGCGCAACGACTGCTTGCCGACAACGCCCTCTCCGACGCCGACGCGTTCGTCTACGCTCAGGTCTCTCGCGGCGCCGCTCCTCGTTATCACTCCTTTCCGCCGGAAGGGACGCCGCCGACGGTTTTCGTCTTCGCACGCCGATCCGATCCGCCTCCTCCCCCCGAAGGGGGCAGGGCGATCCTCGTCACCGACGAACGGTGGGGCCGGTGCGACATCAAGAGCGTGATGCTCCTTCCCAATGTGCTCGCCGCGCAGAAGGCGCGCGAGTCGGGCGCGATCGACGCCATCCTCGTGCGCGACGGATTCGCGCTGGAGGCGACGAAAGCCAACCTCTTCGCCGTCGCGAAGGGTGTCGTGAGAACCGCGCCGAGAGGCCCGAGGATTCTTCCCGGCGTGACGCGTGGCGCGGTGATCGAGGCGGCCCGCCACATCGGCCTGACCGTGGAAGAGCGGGCATTCACGCTGGAGGAGATGTACGCGGCCCAGGAGCTCTTCCTGGCGTCGACGACCCTCTGGACGCACTCCCTCGTCGCCGTCGAGGGACGGCCGATCGGAAATGGCAGGGCTGGACCCGTGGCGCGGATGATCCGGGAGGCGCTCATGGCGGAGTTCACGGGAGGCGTTCCAAGTTCCAGGTTCCAGGTTCCAAGTCGCTCTTCACCATCCTGATTCCTGGATCCTGAAACCTGGAACCTGCTTTCTGCGGGAGGCGTTCCAAGTTCCAAGTTCCAGGCTCCAAGTCGCTCTTCACCACCCTGATTCCTGGATCCTGAAACCTGGAACCTGGAACCTACTCTCTGGGGTACCGCGCCTCGACGATCGAGGAGATTCCTCCGCGCGATGAGAACCTTCCGGTGACGGTCATCGTCTTCGGGCGGCACGCGGCGACGCAGTCCTCGAGGATCCGGTTGACGGCGTTCTCGTAGAAGATGCCGACGTTCCGATAGGCGACGATGTAGAGCTTCAGCGACTTCAGCTCCAGACAGAGCCGGTCCGGGACGTACCGAATCGTGATGTGCCCGAAATCGGGCAATCCCGTCTTGGGACAGATGGCGTTGTACTCCGGGATCTCGACGGAGATCTCGTAGTCCGGATAGTAGTTCAGCCAGGTCTCGATTCCCGGAAGCTGCGCGTCGAGTCCGGACCGGGCGTGCTCGTCGGTATAGTCCGGCATCGCTCAAATCCTACCCGACCTGTTACGATTCCCCGCATCCCGATGGAGTGGTTCAAATACATCTTCCATCAGCTCACCGACGTCGAAATGCTCGTTCGCGTCGGCGGGCTGACGGCCATGACGATCATCGTCTTCGCCGAGACGGGACTCCTGATCGGCTTCTTCCTGCCGGGGGACTCGCTTCTCGTGACGGCGGGTGTCTTCGCCGGCACCCGGCAGCTCAACATCGTTCACTTGAACGTCGTCCTCATCGCGGCGGCGATTCTGGGCGACACCGTGGGCTACTGGTTCGGCCGCAAGACGGGGCCCGCGCTCTTTACTCGTCCCCGGTCCCTCTTCTTCAACCCCGCGCACCTGCGTCGCGCCCATGACTTCTACGAGAAGCATGGCGGCAAGACGATCGTGCTCGCCCGATTCATGCCGATCGTCCGAACCTTCGCACCGATCGTAGCCGGCATGGGGCAGATGTCGTACCGCCGCTTCCTGGCCTTCAACGTCTTCGGCGGCGCGCTGTGGGTCCTGTCGATGACGCTCATCGGTTTTTTCCTCGGCCACATTCCGGGCGTCAAGGAGCACATCGAGGTGGTCATCGTCGTCGTCGTTTTCCTTTCGATCCTGCCCGGGATCATCGCGTTCACCAGGGAGTGGATCAAAGGCCGCCGGCGTCGGAACGCGGCACTACGCACCCAATCGTAGGATCGCGCGGCCGCCTTCCGCGTTCATTGCCGGGGGGTGCGAGCCGCGCGAATCGGGTCCCTCGTTTCGCGAATTCCGGAGGCTTTCCGGGTCGCCGCGCCGCGTGCTTAAGAGCCGGTGGCGCCGGCAGGGCGAAGCTGCGTGCCCGAGAGACTCGCGCCGGGAGCGTAGATCTTCCTTTCGAAGAGAACGCGTCCCTGCCGGTCCAAGAACTTCGCCCATAACGTCGCGTCTTGTTTTGTCTCCGAGACCCGGCACTCCACCGGCGATCCGTTCAGGCCGGCGAGCTCGTCGCGTATGGAAATGAATGCGAGCCGGCCAGGAGAGAGCACGATCTCGATCCGCCAGACGCCCCCTCCGAAGTCCTCGAAGTGAGCCCGGCACGGAACGATGCGCTCGCCGTTCGGAGTTTCCATCGGTATTGCCTCGTCTATAAACCCGAAGCGCCCTCGTGTCTGTACGCCGGAGAACAGTTCGTGTGTACGGTGCCGTACACCAGCCGTTTCGAAAAGAGGGGATGATCGCGTCAAAGAAGGCAACCCGTCGGCCACGGGCTCCTTTCTTTAAAGGAGCCCATGGGTCCCTCGAAATCCCTCAAGGTCTATCGAAACTCTTTGCTCGGATCGGTCTCTGCGCAAGAGCATCGAAAGCTGGCTCCGGCCTTCGAGACCGTCCAGCTCAGGCGGAAAGAGATCATCTGGGCGCCCGGGCGACGCATTCCGTTCGTCTATTTTCCCGAGAACGCCATGATCTCGGTCGTCTCGACGATGCAGGACGGTTCCTCGGTGGAGGTCGGCGTGATCGGACGGGAAGGGATGGCGGGTCTGCCGGTCATGCTCAACGGCCAGACTTCGCCCGCCGAGGGCTTCGTCCAGATCCCCGGCGAAGCGACGCGCATGGCATCGGCGGACTTCCTTCAAAGGGTCCCACCCGGATCGGCGCTCCATCGGATTCTCTTACGCTACACGGGCGCCTTCCTCGTCCAGGCCGCGCAGTCGGCGGCCTGCAATCGCCTGCACAATCTGAAGCAGCGCTGTGCCCGCTGGCTGCTGATGACCCAGGACCAGGTGGGAGAGGCGGAGTTTCCCCTCACTCAGGAGTTCTTGTCGCAGATGCTCGGTGTGCGGCGAGCGGGGGTGACGGAAGCCGCCTCGGGGCTCCACGATATGGGCCTGATCAGCTACACGCGCGGGCGCGTCAAGATCAGCGACGAGGAGGGCCTTCGGAAAGTCTCCTGCGAGTGCTACTCGGTGGTCCGCGAGGAATACGACAAGATTTTCCCTTCCTCGAGAGGAACTCGAAAGCGCGATTGAGTCTCCGCCGAGATGGGCGGATGGCCCTAGGCGACCGCGGAGCTCGGGTGCGTGCCTTCGCCTTCGGAAGGCGCGTTTCCCTGGATAGAGGCGATCAGGCCGGCGATTTCCTGGCCGTGTCCGAGATCATGCTCGACCATCATCCGCGGGATGTCTGCCATTGTGACGCGCCCGACTCCCTCCTGCGCGCCGGAGCGTTTCCAGTCCGCCGCGGAGAGCGTTCGGAGGATCTCCAGGTTCTGGGTCCGGGCTCTCTGGAACAGGGCGAGGCCTCGTTCGACGTCGCGCTCCTGGTACCCGCGCTCGCGGGCGATGCGGTCACCGTCGAAGTTCAAGAGGGCCGGCTCCTCTTCCTGGAGGAGCCGCCGGATGCGCACGCCGTAGCCTTCGCGCTCGAGGTCGGCTAAGTGCCATACGTTCTCGACGAACGAGAATCCCCCGGCGGCGGGGCGCACGCGTGCCTGATCGGGCGACAGGACCGCCGCCGCGCGGGCCAGAATGGCCGGGGTGGATTCCAGCGTGAGAAGAAGTGTCTCGAACTCGCGGCGATTCATCATTAACCTCTACCGCCCAATACGCACGCCGGGGGAAAAAGGTTTCGGGGCTCGGGCTGAAAATGCTGCCCGGGAAACGAGCGTTAGACTCGCCCCATGAGTATCCAGGGGATTCGTCACTTCTTTCTCTCGAAGCTGTCGGCTCCCGAGGAGGCCCGGCGGCCCGACCCCGTCGCGATCGCCGCCTGTGCGCTGCTGCTGGAGATCGCGCATGCCGACGATGTCTTCGCCGAAGAGGAACGCGAGCGCATCCTGCGCGCGGTGCGAGAAGACCTGGGCGTGCCTCCGGAGGATGTCGAGGAGGTCGTGCGCCTGGCCGAAGAGGAACGGCGCGAAAGCGTGGACCTTTATCAGTTCACGCGTTTGATCGGGGAGAGGTTCTCGCGCGAGCAGCGGCTGCGATTGATCGAGGTGATCTGGGGCGTCGTCTACGCGGACGGAACCCTCACGGCCGTCGAGAATCAGCTCGCCCGCAGAATCGCCGAATTGCTCGGATTCCAGCATCCCGAGGTGCAGGCCGTGAGGGAGAGGGTGGCGAGGAGAAGGTAATTTTGGATTTTGGATTTCAGATTTTAGATTCGAATCGGGCTTCAACCCGAAATCTAAAATCCAAAATCCAAAATCTAAAATCTAAAATCGAAGATCATCTTCCCGTTTCGGTCAGCAAGTACACCGCGAACGACGCGAGCCAGTGCTCTCCTTCGTAGTTCCCGGAAGAGACCCGCGCGAGGCCCGCCGCCCGATGCGCGCTCGCGGCCTTGAACAAAGACTGGCGCCGCGGGTCGGAAGGCGCGAGTCCGTGCGCAATCCCGCCGAGCATCCAGCTGCGGGAAAGATTGAGCCCGTCCAAGTGCACGAGCTTCGGATCGGTCGGATCCGTCACCCTCGCCGGCAATAGAGGCAATGACCGGCGTCGCGACAGCCGGGGAAAGAATCGACGCAGCCATCGTCCGTACTCCCGGGGCGCCAAGGCGCGACGCATCAGATCCGCTTCGGCGAGACATGGCGAGAAGAAATCCTCTCCGGAGGGCTCGTAGGTCAGCGGGCAGGCGCGGTCCTGCCCGTAGTAGAAGCTCGCGCGCGAGATCAGGATCTTTTCGAAATCTCTCTTGCCCGTCGCGCGGGCGTAGTCCAGCGCCTCGGCGAGCGCGAAGGCCGTATTGGGATGAACTCCCGTGCGGATGGGGTGCGTGAGCTTGGGCAGATAATCCTCGAATCGCGCAACGACGGCGTTGGCCAGCGGCTCGAGGCGTCCGCGCCATCCGCGAGCCTGCGGATCGTCCCAGCCCTCGAGCTCCGCGGCGAGTCGCAGCGTCCACGCCCAGCCGTACGGCCGCTCGAAGGCGCGGGCGTTCTTTCCGTCGAGGTAGCGGGCTTCGGCGTCGATCGCTTCACGGGAGAAGTGCGCGTCCAGCTGCGTGCGAATTTCTGAAGCCGATGGCAAGTCGGGATGCAGGCGCAGCAGACGCGCCAGCATCCAGTGGCCATGGACCGAGGAATGCCAGTCGTAGCAGCCGAAGAACGAAGGATGGAATTCCCTCGGCGCGCGGATGTCGGCGACGTCGTCGATGACCTGCTCCGGCTTGTTGGGGAACTCGCGGTCGATGCATCGGAGGGCGAGACGGACGAATCGTTCCGCGGACTCGGTTTCGAGGGCGGAGGCCCGAAGGGGTGCCGCGAGCAGCAGAAGAGAGAGCGTTCCTGCGAGGCCCCGCCTGGCCATGCTGGCTCGTCTTTGAGAAAGTGCCTCTCGTCCCGGAAAGGGGGGGCGCCGCAGAGACTCCCGACGTTCTCTCAATCAGTTCCGGGGATCCTATCAGGTAGCGAATGCAATGCGGCGATAGAATGACGCCCTCCATGAATCGCCGGCGCTCCTCGATTCGCGCGGTATCCCTCGCCGCTATCGTTGCGGTGTCGCTCGTTCCTCTCCGCGCTCTCCAAGAGCCGAAGGGGGAATCCGACGATCCCAGCGTCGATCCGGAAGGACGAGTCGGCCCCTACGCGCGCTTCGTTCTCTCTCTCGCGGTCGACCCGCTCGCGCCGGGGACAATCTATGCCGGCACCGGCGGCGGTGTGTTCAAGAGCTCGGACCGCGGGGCCAGCTGGAGTCCTTTCCGCCCGGAGCTGAGCGCCGTCAGCGTCGGCGCGGTGGTCCTCGAGCGCACCGTTCCTCCGACCGTGCACCTGGGGACCGGTGTCGGCATCTACGCTTTGCGTCCTCCGCGTCAGGCGACTGGAAAGTGGATGCTCCAGAAGGGTCTTACGGCCGTGTTCGTCGATTGTCTGGTAATGGACCCCGCCTCCGCATCGACGATCTATGCCGGGACGGGCAACGGCGTCTTCAAGAGCACCGACGGCGGCGCGACCTGGACGGCTTCGGTCAGCGGACTCTCCAACCTGCTCGTCACGTCGCTTGCCCTGGATACCCGCTCTCCGTCGACGCTGTACGCCGGCACCAACGGCGGCGGCGTGTTCAGGAGCACGGACGGCGCTAGGACGTGGACGCTGGCGAGCGGCTCGGCCTTCCGGAACCGCAGCTATCGCCAGGGATCAAGGATCGACGTCGGAAGTCTCGCCAGTCCGATCGTGCTCGCGCTGGCCATCGATCCGAGCCAGCCGGAAACGGTCTACGCGGGAACATCCGACGGACTGTTCAAGAGCAGCAACGGAGGAACGAGCTGGTCGAAGGCGTCGAGCGGTATGCGGAGCACGTTCGTTCTGGCTCTGGCCGTCGACCCGTTCACCCCGTCGACTCTGTACGCGGGAACCGCGAGCGGCGTGGTGAAGAGCTCCGACAGGGGGGCGAGCTGGATGGCGGCCGTCACGGGGCTCACGAATTCGTTCGTCACGACTCTCGCCATCGATCCGACCTCGCCGTCGCGGATCTACGCCGGGACCGACGCCGGGATCTTCGTCAGCCTCGACGCGGCCGAGACCTGGAAACCGCTGACGCTGGGTTGGGGGAACGGCCAATAGGTACATGTCAGACCCTGAATCTCCGTCGTCGTAGGGGAGGGCTTGGCCCCCTCCCGCTCCGCGGACGGGCGGCCACAAGGGCCGCCTCCGCCCCTACAATCGTAAACCTGCGCTGCCCGTTGCAAAAGAACTAGAATCCCGGTCCCATGTCTCGTCGCTCCGCCGACGTCGATCTCTCCGAGGAGCTCGCCGCCGAGTTTGGCGGGAACGCCAGCTACGTGGCCGATCTTCTCGCCCGGTACCGGGCCGACCCGTCCTCCGTGGACGACGAGTGGCGCCGCTACTTTCAGGAGCGCTTCGGCGAGCCCGAGCCGGAGCCTGTCCGGGGCCCGGCGGCGCGTCCGGCGGCTTCTTTCGTGCCCCCCCTTTCGGGAGAGCGTCTGCCGATTCGCGGGGCGGCCGCCCGCGTCGCGGAGAACATGGAGTCCAGTCTCAGCGTCCCGACGGCGACGACGCAGCGGCAAATTCCCATCAAGCTGCTGGATGAGAATCGTCGCCTGATCAACGAGCATCGGTCCGGCAACGACGAATCCAAGGTTTCCTTCACGCACCTGATCTCCTGGGCGGTCATCGAGGCCCTCAAGGCTTTCCCCCGTTTGAACGACGCCTTCGACGACTCGGGGGCGGAGCCCGCGCGCGTTCACCGCGAAGAAATCCGCTTCGGGCTCGCCGTGGACGTGACCAAGGGGGATGGATCGCGGACTCTCCTCGTCCCGAACGTGAAGGGGGTCGAGAGGATGTCCTTCGCCGAGTTCGCCGCGGCGGCGGACGACGTCGTCTCGCGCGCGCGGTCGGGCAAGCTGAAGGTCTCCGACTTCGAGGGCACGACCATCTCGCTGACGAACCCAGGGACGCTCGGGACGACGGCCTCGGTGCCTCGGCTGATGCCCGGTCAGGGCGTCATCGTCGCGACGGGCGCCATCGAGTATCCGGCGCAGTTTCGGGCGATGGCGCTTCAGACCCTTTCGCGCCTGGCAATCAGTAAGGTCGTCACGTTCACCTCGACCTACGACCACCGGATCATTCAGGGGGCCGAGTCCGGCGCCTTTCTGGCGCGCGTCGAGGAGCTGCTCTTAGGCGGCCACGACTTCTATGAGAGGGTCTTCGCCGATCTCGGCATCCCGTACAGGCCGCTGAAGTGGGAGCTCGACAAGAACCCTCCTCTTTTTGGAGACGGGCACACCGAAGAAGTCGCCAAGCAGGCCCGAGTGCTCGAGTTGATCAACGCCTATCGAGTACGCGGCCACTTGATCGCCGACACCGACCCGCTTCGCTCGCGGGAAATCCCGCACCACCCCGAGCTCGACCTGGAGACCTACGGCCTGACCATCTGGGACCTCGACCGCGAGTTCTGGACCGGCGGCCTCAAAGGCGGCGAGCGGATGCCGCTTCGCCAGATCATCGGCGTGATGCGGCGCGTCTACTGCGGCAAGATCGGGACGGAGTACCGGCACATCTCGAGCCCGACGGAGAAGTACTGGATCCGCGAGCACATCGCGGCCGCCACGCTACCCGATCCGCTTCCGGCGGAGCTCCGCAAGAAGCTCCTTGCGAAATTGATCGCCGCCGAGGGGTTCGAGCGGTTCCTCGGCACCCGGTTCCTCGGCCAGCGCCGCTACTCGGTCGAGGGGGTCGATACGGCGATCCCTTTGCTGGATCGGTTGGTCGAGGGCGCCGCCGTCCGCGGCATCGACGAGATCGCTCTCGGCATGTCGCACCGCGGGCGGCTCAACATCCTCGCCAACGTCGTCGGCAATTCGGCCGAGCGCATCTTCGCGGGCTTCGAGGGCACCGTCCATCCGGACTTTCCCGCCGACGAGGGGGACGTCAAGTACCACCAGGGTGCGCGAACGGTGCGCAAGACCGAGAGCGGATGCGACATCGTGCTCGAGGTTCCCGCGAACCCCTCCCATCTGGAGGCGGTCGACCCGGTCGTCGAGGGGGTCGTGCGGGCCAAGCAGGAGAAGCTCGGCGGTCGCGGACCCGCCGCGTGGAAGCGCGTTTTGCCGGTCCTTCTCCACGGCGACGCGGCGTTCGCGGGCCAGGGAATGGTTGCCGAGGTTTTGAATCTCGCGCAGCTTCCCGGCTACCGAACGGGCGGAACCGTGCACGTCGTCATCAACAACCAGATCGGCTTCACGACGCCGCCGTCGAAGGGGCGCTCCTCCATGTATTCGACCGACGTCGCGAAGATCAACCAGATCCCCATCTTCCACGTCAACGCCGACGATCCGGAGGCGGCTTACCGCGTGCTCGAGATCGCGCTCGACTACCGGCAGGAGTTTCACAAGGACGTGGTCATCGATCTGATCGGTTTCCGGCGCCACGGGCACAACGAGGGGGACGAGCCGACGTACACGCAGCCAGTCATGTACCGGGCGATCGAGGCCCATCCCGGCGTGCGCACCCTCTACGCGCGGCGACTCATCCGAGAGGGAGTCCTGACGGAACCGGAAGCCGCGGAGATGGAGGCGCGGCAACTGGCCGTCTATGAGGAAGCGCTCTCCGCCGCGAAAGAAGCAGGGCGTCGGGCCGGCGGATCCGAGCCTCCCGTCCCCCGCGGCGACGGTGAAGTCGTCGAGATCGAGACGGGCGTGTCCCGCGAAGTCGTCAGCCGGATCGGCCGCGTGCTCACGACGGTCCCCGCAGGGTTCCGCATCAATCCGAAGATGGTCCAGCAGCTCGCCCGCCGCGCCAAGATGGCCGAAGGCGCCCTGCCGCTCGACTGGGGAACGGCCGAGGCCCTCGCCTTCGGATCGCTGCTGCTGGAAGGGACGCCGATCCGTATCAGCGGCCAGGACTCCAGCCGCGGGACCTTCTCGCAGCGGCACGCCGTCTTTTACGACACGGCGACGGGGGAGACGTGGACGCCGCTCGCGACCCTCGATCCCAAGCAGGGGCCCTTCGAGTCGTGTGATAGCCCGCTCTCGGAGGTCTCGGTCCTGGGGTTCGATTACGGGTACAGCGTCGAGTGGCCGGAGGCGCTCGTGCTCTGGGAGGCCCAGTTCGGCGACTTCGCCAACGGCGCGCAGGTCATCATCGATCAGTTCGTGGCATCGGCCGAGGACAAGTGGCGCCAGACGACCCGCATCGGGATGCTGCTCCCGCACGGGTCGGAGGGTCAGGGCCCCGAGCACTCGAGCGCGCGCATCGAGCGCTATCTGCAGCTCTGCGCCGAGGGCAACATGCAGGTCTGCAACGTCACGACCCCGGCCCAATACTTCCATCTGCTGCGCCGGCAGATGCGCCAGCCCCAGGCCAAGCCCCTGATTCTCTTCACGCCGAAGAGCCTACTGCGGCTGCCGGCTTCGTTGTCGCCGCTCGAGGCGCTCGTCTCGGGAGGTTTCCGCGTCTGCCTCGACGATCCCGAGGTCGCCGACCGGGGATTGGTCGAGCGGGTCCTCTTCTGCTCGGGCAAGGTCTACTACGACCTGCGCGGCGAGAGGGAGAAACGGGGCGAATTCCGCGCGGCGGTCGTGCGCCTCGAGCAGCTCTACCCCTTCCCGCAGGAGTCGCTGAAGGGAATCCTGGCCGGGTACCCGCGCCTGCGCCAGGCGGTCTGGGTCCAGGAGGAGCCGAAGAACATGGGGCCATGGAGCTTCGTCCGCGAGCGTGCCGCGGACCTCCTGCCGGCCGGAATCTCGCTCTCCTATGTCGGCCGCGCCGCTTCTCCTTCGCCCGCGACCGGCAACGCCGCCGTCCACAAGCGCGAGCTCGAGCAGCTCCTCGCCGAGGCGTTCGCCTGAGAGCCTTCTGTCTCATGTCTCGGGTCTTGGAGGCCGACTTGATTTTCCGCGGGGCCTCGCGGGGGCTCACGGCGGACTCTTCCGAGAATGTCGTCTGAGAGGCCTCCGCTCAACCTCCGGCGTCCTCCATCATCAGGGTCTTCACGTCGTTGATCACGAGCGCCGGATGCAGGAAAGCCGAGCTGTAGATCTGACGAACGCGCCGCTCGCGGTCGATCAGGAAAACCTTCAGCACGTGCGAACGATCGCCCGTGAACCGGCCGTCGGCGTCGAGCTCACGAACCACGTACTGGCCGTAGCCGTCGAGGATCGGCTCGAGATCGCCCCGGGAGGGTGTCGTTAAGAAGGTCCAGGTCTCCGTCTGCCCGTGACTCTTCACGCCGACGCTGCTGGCATAGCGGTACATGGTTTCGGGAGTATCGCGCTCCGGGTCGAAGCTCAGCGTGACCAGGCGTACCCTGCCGGCCACCATGGGCTCCTCTTCCAGCCGGTTTCGCAGCATCTGGAAGACGGCGGTGGCCAGCGGACAGCCCTTCGCCGCCGTGCACCGGGTGTAGATGAAGCTCAAGAGCACGTACCGGTCGCCGAGGTAGTCGAACAGGCGGCGTCGCCGACCGCTCTCATCGAGCACCGTTCCATCGGATGCCGCCTGAATCGGCGGCAAGGAGTAGCTGCCGGGCTGCGGTGGCAAGTACTCGAGCCCGGGAGGCGCGCCCTGCGAGGCGGCCCGAGGTTTCTGTGTGGCCGGCTTCGAGCAGCCGGCCGCCAAGAGAGCCAGAGTCGCGATGAGCGCCACACCCTTCTCTCCCCGTCCGGGAGCGGTGAAGAAGGGTTCGGGTCTCATGGCGCCCATGGTCAGGGCATCTTCTTCGCGACGGCCTTCTCGGCGGCTCCCGTCTGCCCGCCCCCGTAGAGCGCGTATGCCCCGAACCGCATCAGATGCGGCCGACCGAGCTGCTCCGCGTAGAAATCGACCGTGAACCGCGGGTTGAGCTTCTGGCCATCCCACGCGTAGGCCTTCAAGAACTGCTGGTCCTGCTCCCCCTTCTTGTCCCAGTTGGACAGCAGCGACGAGGTGAAGTAAACGCGCTTGCCGTCCCAGCTCTGGGAAACCATGTTGAGCTGCGAGCCGATCGTCTCCTCGTATATCTGCTTGGGGTGAAACGGATCGCTGATGTCGAAGCGGCGGGCCTTTCCGTCCATGAACGTCGTGACCCAGAGGGACTTGTCGTCGACGCCGATGCTTGTATCCACCGGCAGAGGAATCTTCGTCGGGTCGCCGATGTCGGCGACCTCCTTGGCCTGCCACTCACCCCCCTCATCTTCGTAGATGAGCCAGATTTTCGAGGTCAGGGCGGCGGTCGTGAAGGCGTAGTTGTGTTCCGGCTGCAGCGCGAAGCGGATCTCCAGCGGGGCACCCGGGACCTGCAGCACCTTCTTCGGCTTGCGAGCGTGAAGGTCCCAGACCGTCACCGTCTGCCCGAAGCGCTTCATCGCCTCCTTGTCCTGCAGCATCTTGCCGAAATCCATCATGTAATTGATCCAGCCGGTGAAGGAGGAAGTGAGCATCACGTTTCGCCGTGGCAGCACGCGCACGTCGTATCCATAGCCGTCAGCGATCTTTTCGACCTTCGCGCCTCCGGGCTTTTCGCTCGTGGGGATCCAATAGGTCGCGAGGTAATCGCCTTTGTTGCTGTACTCCACCAGCGCCGTGCGGCCGCCGTGGTCCTTGTCGTTCGACAGCGCGGCGATCAGCATCCTCCCCGGCAGCGCGTAGTGGGTGTGCGGCCCCACGGCTCCGCCCGACTTGGACACGAAGTCGCTGATCGTCTTGTATAGGCGCGGCTTGGCAGGGTCGGTGTGGACGTCGAAGATGAAGATCTTGCTGGTGTCCAGCCCCCCGGCCCAGAAGTAACGCCGGTCGTCGGTGAATCCGCCGTGATGCGCCTCGTGCCGCCCTCCGACGGAGACCTTGTGAATCACTTTGCCGAAGGTCTTCGAGCCGGGGCGCGCGTCGATCGAGACCAGCTTGTCGGAGCCGTCACCAACTCCCTGTTTTCCGAGAGTCCAGACGTAGACGAAATCCTCCTGGGAGGTGATCATCGTCAGGTACGGGGACTGGCAGGTCTCGTCGGACCGCACCGGCCGGGTTGGCCCCAGGATCGCCAGGGTCAGGGCGACGACGAGAGCTCGCGCGAGTATCCTCAGAATGGAGTGCATCGTCGAATCCTCCTTTTGGGTGGCGGTTCCGTGGTCCCAGGTGCGGGTGCCGGTGCGGGCTCTCTCGCCTCAGCGGTCGTGTCCCAGTCGACTGCCGCCCAAATCGCTGAACGCATACACCCCGAGACGAAATGGCGCAACTTCCGATCTTCGCTGCTCGACCCGGGGCTGACCCGCCGATAGTGGCACTCCCACCAACAGAAGCCCTTGACCGGGCTCACTCCCTGATCAGCCCCTCCGGGGTTTCAGCGCGTCGAAGGCCGCCTTGAGGCTCTCCCACGGCAGTTTCCGGTAGTCGCTGAACTCGCCCGCTCCCGCGATCCACTCGCCGCCGTCCATCGTGACGCAGTCGCCGGTCTGATAGGGGCAGAGATCCGAGAGAAGAAATATAGCCAGGTTGGCGATCTCCTCTTTGCGGCCGAAGCGTCCCAGAGGAATGCGGTCGAGCGCGTTGTCCTCCGCGCCGGGACCGACCATCAGCCGCGAGAAGGCGCCCTCCGTCGGGATCGGGCCCGGGGCGATGGCGTTCAAGCGGATCCCCGCATGCCCCCACTCGACGGCGAGCGAGCGTGTCATGGCGAGGACTCCCGCCTTGGCGCAGGCGGATGGGAGCGCATAGGCCGTGCCGCTCCAGACGTATGTCGCCAGGATCGAGACGATCGAGCCCGGGGCCTTGCGCGCGAGCAGGTGCCGCCCGACGGCGAGCGTGCAGTTCACGGAGCCATAGAGCACTGTCCGCACGATCGCGTCGAATCCATTGGGAGTCAGCTCTTCGGAACGCGCGAGGAAGTTGCCCGCCGCATTGTTGACGAGGCCATCGATGCCGCCGAAGCGCGAAACGGCGTGGGCGATGAGCCTCTCGATCTCGGCGGGATCGCGGACGTCGGCGGCGAAGGAGTCCACCTCGCCCCCCTCGCGAACTTCCTCCGCGATCTCCCTCGACGCGTCTTCGAGACGTTCGCGGTTGCGTCCGGCGATCGTCACCCTCGCGCCATGGGATGCGAACGCCTTCGCCATCGCGAGTCCGAGGCCGGAGCCTCCGCCGGTGACCAGAATCGAGCGCCCGGCGAGGATGCGGGAGTCAAACACGATTGTTCTCTAAGCGTTCCGAAGAAACGGGTCTGAAAGAAATGGTTGGCGAATCAGTTTGGTTTGACTTGAGTCAATTGGACCGCGGGAACCGCGGCTTTGCGCACGATGAATGTCTCGCGGATGGGTGATCCCTCACCTAGGAGGACGCGAATTCCATAAGGTCCTTCGGACGGCAATAGGGCTGGCGCCATGACCAACGGCAACCAGACCGTCCGGCCCGCCTCGCCCTCGTAGTTGAGTTCACCGCTCGCTTCGAGCAGGTTGTTTCCCTGAGGGTCCGAGACCGTTACGGAAAAAGTATAGCGGCCAGTGGAGAAGACCTTCGCTCGGATCGCTAGGCCGAGCGATCGGAGCTGAAAGGGCAACTTCCCGACCTGGATGACGTCGGAATACACGCCGACGAAGAGGAGTTTCCCAGTGTTCTCGTGACGTATGTCGTCGCAGAGAACGAGCGATTCGAACAGAATCGTTCCGTCTGGTTCTCCGTGTACCATCATTCTCAGAACAGCTCATCGATCCGCACTTGCAGCGCGTCGGCTATTCTTTTCAGAGTTTCACCCTTCATTCGTGGCGTCTGACCGACACGTTCTGCCCGGGAGATTTCTGGCTGGGTCATACCGGCTCGAGCGGCGAGCGCTCCTTGATCCATGCCTCGCATGATTCTCCAAGCCCTGATTTTCGAAATCTTCCCTTCCTCTGCTGCCACGAAGTATTGATTCTGAATAGAAGCCTTGACTTCATGAGACAGCAGCCTCGCGTCCGGCTCTACTACAAGTTCCACCGGAGCCCCTGTCGGCTCAGCGAGACCCACGCCTTGGATTGAGGGCGGAACCGTGGTTTTCAACATAGACGCTCTTTCATTCCCCAATATCTCACTGCTCTTGCAAAGGGTTCCCTAGAAAAGTTGTAATCCCGGCCGACGCCGAGGTCGCTTCGAGCATGGATGCCGGTGACGAACACGCAATCTCCTCGTGGAATTGAGAAGAACAAGACCCTAATTCCGGAAAAGTACTTTTCGTATTTCATACGGTACAGGCGAATGCCCTTCCGAAACATTCCGCCGATGCGTTTGATCGAGAATCCTTCTTGGCCTTCGAACTCGTTGGCATCGATGGCGTCGAGAGCGATTCCCACATTGCGGTCTAATGCAGAAAGCGAGTCCAACTCTTGTTTCGCCTCTTTCGATAGTCGAACCCGCATCGTATAGCGTCCACGCTATAACTGCAACGATGGCGGGCGTGAGTCCGCCGCAAAGCTAGCACGATAAACCAATTTTACCTGTTACCTCAGATACTTATCGAACCACGCGACGCTGCGCCTGAGGATGTCGCGCTGATGTTCCAGCTTGCGGATCGCGTGCCCTTCGTCGGTGTAGATCACCAGCTCCGTCGGCACGCCCAGAGTCTTCAGAGCGTGCCAGAACTCGTAGCCCTGCGGCGTGGGCACCTCGGAATCGCGGTCGCCGTGTAGGACGAGCGTCGGCGTCTTCGCGTTCCGAATGAACGCGATCGGCGAAGATTTTCGGTAGACGAGCTCGTCGTCATACACGGACGCGCCGAAGAAGGGGAGCATCCACGTATCGATCTTGTTCTGGCCGTAATAGCTCTGCCAGCTCGCGATGCCGGCGCCGGCGACCGCCGCGGCGAAACGCCTCGTCTGCGTCACGGCCCACATCGTCATGTAACCGCCGTAGCTCCAGCCGGTGATGCCGAGGCGGTTGCCGTCGACGGGCGCCACCTTGAGGACCGCGTCCACACCGGAAAGGATGTCGCGCAGGTCGCCGTGGCCGAAGTCCTTGACGTTGCCCTGGGTGAACGTCTCGCCGAAACCGTAACTGCCACGCGGGTTGGGCAAGAAGACGAAGTACCCCTGCGACGGCAGCGTGCCGTTCCAGCGCGAAGGCCAGCCGGGCGAGTACGCGGAGGACGGACCGCCGTGAACCGATACGATCATCGGGTAGCGCTTGAGCGGATCGAAGTCCTTCGGATAGAGCAGCCACCCCTGGATGGTCATTCCGTCGCTCTGCCAATGGAGGGTCTTCCCCTCGCCCCACCAGGTGGTCGCCTTCGAATTGACGTGCGTCAACGGCCTCCAGTCGCCGATCGAGCCGGCCCAGACTTCGGGGGGCTCTCGAAACGAGTCGCGAATCGCGACCGAGACCGTGCCTTCACGCGCGACCGAGAAGCTGTGAATGGCCGCGGCGTCGGACCAGAGAGGCCGGATCGTCCCGCCGTCGGGATCCAGCGCGGCGATGCTCTCCTGCCCGTCGACGAAGCCGGTGAAGAGGATCTCCGCCGGAGACCGCCAGAAGAGCGCTCTCGCCGAGGCCTTCATGCCAGAGGTCAGGTTCTTCGGAGAACCGGCCACCAGAGGGACGACCCAGATGTCGCCCCCCGTCGATCCCTCGTCGCTCATGATTCCGTGGATCACGGCGATCGACTTTCCGTCGGGCGAGAGGCGCGGGCAGGCGATCTGCAAGGGAGGCTTCCAGACCGACCGGGTCGCTCCCGGGCCCGATGGGACGACGTAGAGCTCCGCCATCCAGTAATTGTTCGTACCCGATCCCACCGCCGCCTCCGCGGCGAAGGATCCCCCGTCGGGAGACCAGTCGTAGTCGTAGACGTACAGGTTGGCCGGCGACACGATGCGCATGCGTCCGGTGGCGACGTCTGCAACCGCTATTCGCTGTTCCTCGACGGTCTCCTCGACGACCCCGGAGTCGGGCTTGTAAGGGACCAGGGCGCCGGGCTCCTGCTCGGATCCTTCGACGAAGAGAAAAGCGATCTCTCGACCGTCGGGCGACCAGCGCGGATCGGAGACCTGACCCCTGACGTGCGTGAGCTGTCTCGGAGTCCCGCCCGAGGCCGGCGCGATCCAGACTTGCAGCTGGCGTGGCTTTGACGCGTCGGACAGAAAGGCGATCTGCTTTCCGTCGGGGGAGAAGACCGCGCCGTGCTCGCGGTGCGGGCGTCCGTCCCTGGCCGCCGTCAACTTTCGCGTTTTCCCTTCGGGCACGTCCGCGACCGAGATCGCGCCGAGCTCCTCCTGTCCCTGTTTGTCGCGACCTTTCTCAGACCAGGCGGCGCGCCTGCCATCGGGCGAAATCGCCGCATCATGAAAGTGACGAAGCCGATTCAACGAGTCGAAGACGGCATCCACCGACGGGGCCGGCGAGGCCGACGCGTTGGGCAGCGCGAGGAGCGTCGATAGGGCGAGACCGAGAGGCAACATCCGTTTCCCTCCCCTACGAAACTCTGAACTCGGAACTCGAGACTTGGAACTCGAAACTAGGTCAGGTCGATCCAGATACTCTTGACCTGGGTGTATTCCTCGAGAGCATAGTGACCGCGCTCGCGGCCGAAGCCCGACTCCTTGTACCCGCCGAAAGGCAGGCCCGGGTCGTAATAGTTGTACGCGTTGATCCAGACGGTTCCGGCCTTCAAGGCCTTGGCCGCGCGCAGCGCCTTCTTGATGTCGCGCGACCAGACGGCAGCGGCCAGACCGTAAATCGTCGAGTTGCCGACCGCGACCGCTTCATTCTCGTCCTTGAAGCTGAGTGTCGCGAGCACAGGCCCGAAGATCTCCTCGCGCGCGATCGTCATCGTCGGTGTAACGCCGTCGAAGACCGTCGCTTCGAAGAAGGCGCCCTTGCCGCCGACGGCGGCGCGGTTGCCGCCCGCGACGAGCCTGGCCCCCTCCTTCTTGCCGCTCTCGACGTAGCGGGCGACCTTGTCGCGCTGGGTCTCGGAAACGAGGGAGCCCAGACGCGTCTTCGGGTCGAGCGGATCGCCCGGGGTCATCTTCTTCGCCCGATCGACGACCTTCTCGATCAGCGCGTCGTGGATCGATTCTTCGACGAGCAGACGCGATCCGGCCGAGCAGAGCTCCCCCTTGCCGTAGAAGATCGCGTTGATCGCTCCCTTTGCGGCGGCGTCGAGGTCGGCATCGGCGAACACGACGTTGGGGGACTTGCCGCCGAGCTCCATCGAGACGCGCTTGACGGTCCCGGCGGCGGTGCGCAGGATCGACTTGCCCGTCTCCGTCTCGCCGGTGAAGGAGATCTTGTCGATGCCGGAATGCTCCGCCATCGCCTGGCCGATGACCGCCCCGGGCCCCGGCACGACGTTGAAGGCGCCGGGCGGCAGGCCCGCCTCGGCGAGGAGCTCGGCGAAGAGGAGCGAGGTCAGCGGCGTGACGGACGCGGGCTTCAGCACGACGGTGTTGCCCAGCGCGAGCGCTGGGGCGATCTTCCACATGGCCTGCAGCAGCGGGAAATTCCACGGCGTGATCGCGCCGACGACACCGACCGGCTCTCGCAGCGTCATCAGAAAGGCGTCCTTGCGGCCGGGGAACGTGTCCCCGTAGAGCTTGTCCGCGTACTCGCCGAAGTACGCGAGACACTCGGCCGCGGCTGGCATGTCGATCTTGGCCGCCTCGAAAACGGGCTTGCCGTTATCCAGCGTTTCGACACGCCCGAAGTCCTCCGCGCGCGAAAGCAGCAGGTCCGCCGCACGGATCAGAATCCGCCCGCGTTGCCGCGGCTTCATCGAAGGCCAGGGGCCGGACTCGAGGGTCTGCCGCGCCGCCGCGACCGCTAGGTCGAGATCGTCTTTGCCGGCTTCGGCGACCTCGGCGATCGTCTCGCCGGTCGCGGGGTTGGTGGTGGGGAAGCGCTTACCGGAAGAGGACGGGACGAAGGAGCCGTTGATGAAGAGGTCGGTCTGAAGTGTCGGCATCGCCGCGGAAGATGCTTCGGTGGGCATAGAAGATTGTCGATTGTCGATTGCCGATTGAAGATTGGGGGGCGAGGCCCTAATGACGAATCGCCAATCGCCAATCGTCAATCGCCAATCGGCAATTCTCCACTACTTCCCCTTGAACTTCGGCACCCGCTTCTCCTGATTGGCGGCGATTCCTTCCTTGGCGTCGTCGCTCTGGAAGAGGAGCTGTTGGAGCTCCCTCTCGACCGCAAGCGCGGACTCGGTCGGCAGGTCCCATCCCGTCTGGACCGAGCGCTTGATTCGCCCCACCGCCTTCGAAGCCTTGTTCGGCGGCACGAACTGGCGGGCATAGTCCATGACCTGCTCCCACCACTCATCGGGTGTCGCCTCGATGACCTGGTTGACGATGCCGAGATCGAGCGCCTCCTCGAAGGAGAAGGTGTTGCCGGTGACCATGAGCTCGATCGCCTTCGACTTGCCGATCATCTTCGCGAGGCGCGCGGTCCCGCCGGTGCCCGGAAGCACGCCCAGGGTCACCTCCGGCAGACCGATCTTGCCCGCGTCCTTGCGGGCGATGCGCAGATCCGCGGCCATCGCGATCTCGAGCCCCCCGCCTACCGTATGGCCGTTCAACGCGGCAATCACGAGCTTGGGCGTGTGCTCCAGGCGCAGGAGCGTCTCGTTGGCGTGCAGGCAGAAGAAGTACTTGAAGTCCGGCGTGACCGCATTGAGCATCCCGATGTTGGCTCCGGCCGAGAAGAAGCGGTCCCCTTTGCCGCGCAGCACGACGACGTGGACGCCATCGTCGAACCGGGCTCGAAGGATCGCTTCATCGAGCTGCCGCATCATCGCGTAGGTGTAGGTATTGGCAGGGGGGTCGTCCATCTCGATGACCGCGATGCCGTTGTCGGCGCGGTATTGAATGACGGGGTTATCGAGCTGTGGGCTCGTCCAGTCACGCGGTTTGGCTGGCGTGCTCATTTGGCCTCCTCCGAGATCTTCCAGAGCGCGCGATCCTATCAGGAATGGTGCCGGTTGTAGACTTCCACTCGTGAAAGATCGGCTGGAATCCGGGAGGCCGTCGAGCGGGATGAGCCGGAGAGGATTCCTCTTCGCCGCGGCGGGAGCGGCGGCGGCCATCTCGCTTCCCGGTTCCCGGCGGCGTCTGCTGCAGATGAACGGCTACCCGATCGACGCGGAGACGCCGCTCGACGCGCTGACGACCTACATCACACCCAACGATCTCTTCTTCGTGCGGCATCACTGGAACCCCGTGTTCCCCGATCCGAAGCGCTGGATGCTCACCGTCGATGGCGAGGTCGAGAGTGCTCTCCGACTCTCGCTCGCCGATTTGAAGCGGATGCCGAAGTCGAGCGCGACGTGCGTCCTGCAGTGCGCGGGCAACGGCCGGGCGCTGCACCGGCCGATCGTCCCCGGGGTGCAATGGCGCTATGGGGCCGTGGGCAACGCGCGCTGGACGGGGGTGCGCGTGAGAGACGTGCTGGAGAAGGCGGGGCTGAAGGGGAGTGCGCGGCATCTCCACACTTTCGGCACCGACGCTCCGCCGCTCAAGGTTCCTCCGTTTCACCGGAGCGTCGAGCTGGAAAAGATCCGGGAAGACGGCCTGATCGCCTACGAGATGAACGGCGCGCCCCTGCCGGCGCTGCACGGCGCTCCCGCCCGTTTGATCGTTCCGGGCTGGGCGGGCGATCACTGGATGAAGTGGCTCGAGCGCTTGAGCGTGCGAGCCGAACCGCAGAAGGGCTTCTACATGGACGTGGCCTACCGGTTCCCGAAGAAGGCCGGAGACCCCGGCGTCGCATTCAAGCCGGAGGAGATGGATCCGGTCACCGAGCTCTTCGTCAAATCGAACATCACCGAGGCCCCGGCGCGCGCGCGAGCCGGTTCGCCGATCACCGTCTCTGGGTTCGCATTCTCGGGCGTGCCGGACATCGCGAAGGTCGAGGTCTCCGACGACGGTGGAGCGAGCTGGCGAGAAGCCGAGCTCGGAAGCGATCACGATCCTTACGCCTGGCGCCTCTGGTCGTTTCGTTACGAGCCGAAGGAGGCGGGGAAGGTGACGCTCTCGGCGCGGGCGACCGACAGCCGCGGCGGCGTGCAGCCGAAAGAGGCCGTTTGGAATCAGAGCGGCTACCTCTACAACGCCTGGCACTCCGTCGAGATCGAGGTGGCGGCTTGAGCCGCACCCTCCGAACCGCCGTCGTGGCGGCCTTATGGGCCACGACGGTGTTGCTTCTCGGCCAATCTTCGGCCAAGTCTCCGCGGGCGCAGGGCCTCCCGGCCCTCGGGACGCGGCTTGCTCCGTTTCCCCGCGGCGCGATGAAATCCGTCGCGGACCAGGCCTGCCTCAACTGCCATTCGGCCGACATCGTCCGTCAGCAGCGGCTGAACGAAAAACAGTGGACCGCTTCGGTCAACAAGATGATCGGCTGGGGCGCCTCGGTGCCGGAAGGGAAGAAGGACCCCCTCGTGGCCTACCTCGTCGAGCACTTCGGTCCCGACAACGACCGGTTCCAGCCCGTGGTGACCGGGCCGGCGAAGAGCCGGTGAGAATCGAGTCGACAGTCAACAGTCAACAGTCTAGAGTCAAGCCGGCCACGGTTTGGCTCGACTGTCAACTGTCGACTGTCGGCTGTCGACTTCTCACAGTCCCAGAAAACTCTTCGCGATCGTGAAGTAGATGATCAATCCCGTCGCATCCACCAGGGTCGCGATCAATGGCGCGGACATGACGGTCGGATCGATCTTGAACATCGTGGCGAGCATTGGGATCATCGAGCCGACGGTGTTGGCCCAGGCACAGATCGCGAGAATGCTCACCCCCACGGTCATTGCGAGCGGAATGGTCGAGCCCCAGAGCAGGGCCCGGCCGAAACCCACCGCGCCCAACAACAGGCCTAGAACGAGACCGCTTCCTCCTTCCCGCGCCAGCACGCGCGCAAAGTCGCGAAGCCGGATCTGCCCTACGGCGAGTCCCCGAACGATCGTGGTGACGGTCTGCGAGCCGGAGTTTCCCCCCGTGCCGATCAAAAGCGGTATGAAGAAGGAGAGCGCCACCACTTTGGCGAGCTCCCCCTCGTAGTGCCGGAGAACCGTTCCCGTGAAGGTTTCCGTCACGAACATCAGCAGCAGCCAGTTGAAACGCAGCCGGACGTTGCGAAATGGCTTGGTCGCGAAGTATCCCTGCTCGACGGACTCCTCCGTCGCGGATACTCCGCCCAAGTGCAGCACGTCCTCGGTCTGTTCCTCGATCAGGATGTCGATGACGTCGTCCACGGTGATGATGCCGAGCAAACGATTTCCGGCGTCGACGACGGGGATCGCGTGGATGTCGTACTTCGAGACCAGGCGCGCGACCTCCTCCTGCGACGCGTCGGTGTGCACGGTCAAGAGCCGCCGCTCCATCATGTCGGCGATCTTCTTCTCCGCCGGAGCGGGGAAGAGCTGCCGCAGGGACACGTAGCCAACCAAACGTCCCGCGTCGTCGACGGCATAGAGGCTCTGAACGGTCTCGACCTCCGGATCGATGCGTTTCAGATGGTCCAGCGTTTCCGCGGCGCTCCACTCGGAGCGGATGGTTGCGAACTTTTGAGTCATCAGGCGGCCGGCCGTTCGCGGCGGGTAGCGGAGAAGCCGTTCGACGTCCGCCGCGTCGCGCGGCGACATTTTTTCGAGCACCGCCTCGCGCTGGCGCTGCGTGAGATGCTCGAGCAGGAACGTGACCTCGTCCGCGGGTAGGCTGTCGAGCTCGGCGCCGAGTTTCCCGGGCGAGACGCGGTGAAGGATGAGCCGAAGCGTCTCGCCTTTCAGCTCCGAAAGGACCGCGGCGCCCTGTTCGGGCGGCAGCGCTTCGAAGAGGACGAGGCGGTCCTCGCGTGGAAGATCGTCGAGCAGTTCCGCGAGATCGGCCGGATGAATATTCGCCACGGCCGCGGGAAGCTCCTGCGGACTCTCGCGAATCAGTTCTTCGATGTCGGGGGCGATGACTTTGGCCAGAGACATCGTGGCTATTCTGGCGGATGAGCGGGTTTCTGGTTCCTGGTTTCTCGTTTCTCGTTGGGATTGTTTTCGAGCCTGGAACCAGGAACCCGAGACCAGAAACCTACTTTTTCGTCGGGTCCACCCAGTGCGAGGAGCCGTCTGGGTGGAACTCCTTTTTCCAGATTGGCACCGTGGTCTTGATCCTGTCGATCGCCGCGCGGCAAGCGGCGAATGCTTCGCTGCGATGGGGCGATAGTGCGACGACGGCCACCGACGCCTCGCCAACCGACAGACGCCCTACGCGATGCTGCATTCGAAGCTCGACGTCCGGGAATTCCGTCGCCAGAAGTCGCGCGATGCGTTCCATCTCGGTCTCGGCCATGGATCCGTATGCCTCGTACTGGATCCCCGTCGTGGGGCGCCCCTCGTTTTCGTTGCGCACGACTCCCAGAAAGAGGCAGAGCGCGCCATCGCTGTCGCGGGCTTCGAGAAGCAGAGAGGCGACGTCGATCGGGGAGGAGGTCAGGTAGGACATTGATGATTGATGATTGTCGATTGAGGATTGGCATCCAGAACGAACATTCTCGGTTCAATCGCCAATCGCCAATCGTCAATCGGCAATCTTTTCATCCTCCCGCGACGGGCGGCAGAAACGCCACCTCGTCTCCGTCCTGGAGAACAGTCTCGCCGGAGACGTACTCCCGATTGACCGCCGCCGGCGGCATGGCTCGAAAGCGGGCGAAGAGCGGCACCTCATGCCCGAGCGAGGCCCACAGGTCACGGACCCGAGTGCCCTCGGACAGCTCCCGCACGTCCGCGTCTCGCCCGACGGCGTCCCGGAAAGAAGCGAAGTGGAGAATTCGGATCTGCACGTCCCCAGTCTAAGTCACCGCCGGCCCGAGCCGGGGCGGCAGGATGGCGCCTCCGCTCAGTCGGAAAGCGGCACGGCCTTGACCTCCGGATGCTCGATCCCGCGATGGCCGCCGCGAGCTTCGACCAGCGGCTGCATCTCCGCCCAGACCGCCTCGACCTCCGGAGGGGCGTTGTCCGGCGCGTCGTGATTCTTCCAGGTGAAGACGTTCACGAAGAACGTCTTGCCCGGTTCGTCTTCACCGCGATAGAGCAGGTGGACGTCTTCCGTCACGAGCTTTAGCCTCCGCACCGTTGCCCAGTGCTTCCGAATGACCTTCTCGAGCGCGTCCTCGCTGCCGGGCTTGGCGCGATAGGTCACGATCACCGTCTCCGGCGGATCGTTTGGAGGATTCGGGCTCTTGGACTGTGAAAACGCAGAGACGCTCGCGAGAAGACCGATCAAGGAGACGAGGGCGGTTTTCAATTGCGGCCTCCTTTGGCATTGCGGCGATTTTCCCCCTGACGCTCGCCCGGGCACGATACGGCCAATCGGACTCCGGGGTTGACGCTTCGCGATGACCAGACTGGTATTGACAACTGACTGACCGGTCGGTTAATGTCGATTGTATGACAAGACTTGCAGGTTCCAGCGAACCCGAGCGCCGACTCGCCCTGCTGAAGGCCGCCTTCCGCGAGGTCGCCGAGCACGGCTTCTCGGAGGTGACCCTCGATGACATCGCCCAGCGGGCCGGAGTCTCCAAGGGGGTCACCCTCTATTACTTCGACTCCAAGGAGGATCTCTTTCGGGAGCTCTTCGGCTGGCTCATCGATTCGATCCACGCGCGTATGCGCGAGGCGGTCGCGGCGGAGGAGGCCCCGGTCGCGAAGGTTCGGGCACTGGTTGCCCTGATCTTCCCGTCCCCCTCGAAGAACCGGGCGTTCTTCCGCGCATTTGTCGATTTCTGCGGCCTGGCCGCCCGGCGCGAGGCGTTTCGCGAGGTCAACGAGCGCTTCTACGCGGGATGCCGGGAGATCGACGGGGGGATCGTCGAGGAGGGAATGCGGCAGGGCGTGTTCGTCCTCCGCGATCCGAAGGAAGCGGGATCGACGATGCGCGCGATGTTCGACGGGTTGATGATGCAGTGGCTTGCAGAGAAAGATTCAGAATCGACATTCGACACCTACCGGGCGCGCTGCGAAAGGGAGCTGCTCCACTACCTGCTTACGCCCGGCGGGCAAGAGGGGGAAAGACCATGATCGCTTCCGAGGAATCGGCTCCCCGCTGCCGCAACGAGGGATGCCTCCGCGACGCCGAGCCCGGCGAGCCCTACTGCGGCGAGTGCGGTCTGGAGCGCTCGCTCTTCCGCCGCGACGCGCGAATCCGGGAAGCCGAGGGCCGGACCGCGAGCCGGGAGACGCCGGCGCGGCGATAAGATCGCCGTCGCGATGATGAATCCGGAGGGCACGAGCACTTCGATCCGGCGAATTCTCCTCGCCTCACCGCGCGGATTCTGTGCGGGCGTGGTCCGAGCGATCGAGATCGTCGATCTCGCGATCGACTGTTTCGACGCACCGGTCTACGTGCGGCGCGAGATCGTCCATAACCGGCACGTCGTACGCGATTTCGAAGCCCGGGGTGTGCGTTTCGTTCAGGAGCTCGACGAGGTCCCGGACGGCGCGACGGTCGTCTTCTCGGCCCACGGCGTTTCACCGGAAGTGCGGGCGTCGGCGGCGGCGCGGCGGCTTCGCGTCATCGATGCGACCTGTCCTCTGGTGACCAAGGTCCACCTCGAGGCGATCCGCTTCGCGCGCATGGGCTATGAGATTCTCCTCGTCGGTCACGCCGGCCACGAAGAAGTGGAGGGGACGACGGGCGAAGCGGCGTCGCGAATCCGACTGGTGTCCTCGGTGGCCGATGCGGAGAGCGTGGTCGTCTCCGATCCCCTGCGCGTGGCATACATCACGCAGACAACGCTCTCGATGGAGGACACGCGCCCGATCATCGAAACTCTTCGGCGGCGCTTTCCAGCGATTCACGTTCCGGCCAAGGACGACATCTGTTACGCGACGCAGAACCGGCAGGTCGCCGTCCGGGCGCTGGCCCGGCGCGTGCCCGTCATCGTCGTCGTCGGCTCGCGGAATTCCTCCAATTCGAATCGCCTGGTAGAAGAAGCCGAGCTGGCCGGCTCGCGGGCCTATCTCGTCGACGATGTCGCCGGAATCGACCCTTCCTGGCTGGCGGGAGTCGAGACGGTCGGCATCACCTCCGGCGCGTCGGCGCCGGATTTTCTGGTCGCGGAGATCGTGCGCGCACTGCGCGCCCACGGCGCCGTCGAGATCGAAGAGGTCGCGACCGTCGAGGAGAACGTTCACTTTCCACTTCCCCCGGAGGTTTCCACGGCGCGGCGCCCGTCCCAGCCGGGCGTCCTGCCCTCGCGTCCGTAGCCTTCGATGAGTTCCTTGCGCCGTCTTTCCGGCAAGGTCGCCTTCGTCACAGGCGCATCGCGCGGGATCGGGGAGGCGATCGCGCGGCGATTCGGCGCGGAGGGGGCGAGGGTCGTGCTGGCGGCGCGCGATCGTGATTCCTGCGAGCGCCATGCGGCCGAGATTCGGGGCCAGGGTGAGGAAGCCGTCGCGGTCGCCTGCGACGTGACGGACCGGGGCTCGGTCGCTGCGGCGATCGCGCTCGCCGTGGCGCGGTGGGGACGGCTCGACATCCTCGTCAACAACGCGGGGCTGGGGGGGCCCACGCCGCTCGACGATCCGGAAGACGCGGGCTGGGACGCGATCATTGCAACCAACCTCACGGCGGTCTTCCGAGTCACCCGGGAGGCGTCGCCGTTTCTGCCGGAGGGAGGGCGCGTCATCAACCTCTCCTCGGTACTGGGCCGTTTCGGCGTGCCCGGCCAGGCCGCCTATTGCGCCTCCAAGCACGGCGTCATCGGCTTGACCCGCAGCCTCGCGTGGGAGCTCGCCCCTCGCCAGATCACGGTCAATGCGATCTGCCCCGGCTGGGTCGAAACCGAGATGGCGAGGGAGGGCTTTCGCTCCCTCGGGGGCGAAGAGGAGGGCCGCCAGTCGGCGGCTCGCATGGCGCCGCTCAACCGGGTCCTCGAGCCGGAAGAGGTTGCCGGCCTGGCCGCCTATCTTGCCTCGGGCGACGCGCGCTCGGTCACGGGTCAGGCGATCGTCATCGACGGCGGCCAGGTGATGCCGTAGTTGTAGTCTGTAGTCTGTAGTTCGTAGTCTGGTGTTTGTGGTTTCGCGTTAGACTCTGCGCACCAGAAACGAGGAACCAGTAACCAGAAACCCGATTCGGAGGTTGGCATGACGCGCGAAGAGTTCCTGACCGCCTTAGACGCCCTGATCGCCGAGAAGCATCTCCTGAAGCACCCCTTCTATCAGCTCTGGACGCAAGGCAGACTGACGCTCGAGAACCTTCGCGAGTACGCGATTTCCTACTATCCGCACGTGGCCGCGTTTCCGACGTATGTATCGGGCGTCCACTCCGGCTGCGAGGACGCGGCCCTGCGGCATGAGCTCCTCGAGAATCTCGTCGAAGAGGAGCGCGGCACGGAGAATCACCCCGCGCTCTGGCGGCGCTTCGCACAGGCCCTCGGCGCATCCGAATCGGACTTGAGGCCATCGCCGCGCACGCCCGAAGTCGCCGAGGCCATCGCCGAGTTCCGGCGCTCCACGCGCGAGGGATCGGTGGCGGAGGGGCTCGCGGCTCTCTATGCATATGAATCGCAAATCCCGGAGGTCTCCAAGAACAAGCGCGAGGGTCTTGCCACCTTCTACGGGATCCGCGAAGAGGACGCTACCCGCTTTTTCACGGTGCACGAGGTCGCCGATGTCTGGCACCGCCAGGTCGAGCGAGATGCCCTCGGCCGGGTCGCCGATTCGACGGAGGAGCGCGAGAGGGCCCTTGCGGCCGCGCGGCGCTGCTGCGACGCGCTGAACCGAGCTCTCGACGGCGTGATGCGCGAGAACAACCTGGTCTGCTGAGGAGAGCCACTTCAGGGTCTCACGGTTCAAGCTCTCGTCCGGTCACTGAGGCACGGCCGATATGATTCGGGCGACCGGCCGACCGTGCTTCGCGGCCCCATGAGCCTGAACCCTGCCCTTCCGTTCGCTCGGCAGGCCCGGGACAATCCCGACCGGCTGGCGCTGTGGGTCGCGGGATTGGAGATCACGTACTCGGAGCTCGCCGGGCTCGCGGGTCGTGCCGCGCGCTGGCTGCGACTGGCGGCGCGGCCTCCGAGTCGAGTCGTCGTCTTCGCCTCGGGCAGTGTCGAGGCCTACGCGGGGATGCTCGCCGCGTGGTGGACGGGTGCTGCCTGGATCCCGCTCAGCCCCAGGACACCTGGGCAGCGGCTGGCGAGCGCGCTCGAGATCCTCTCCGCCGACGCGTTGATCCTCGATGAGGCGGCGGCCGGTCTTCTCGGCCCCGACCTCATCGCGCGCTGTCCGGAGCGGATCCTTGCGCTCGGACACGCGCGCGCGCCGGCCGGGCTCGATGCGCCGGGCCGGGCGGCGGCGGCCGCCCGCGACGATCTCCCCCCGCTTGAGGAGGTCTCCGCGCCGGAGCCCGTCGGAGACGACGAGCTCGCGTACGTGATGTTCACCTCGGGAACGACCGGAATTCCCAAGGGGGTGATGGTGTCCGCGGCCAACCTCGTGCACTTTCGCTCGTGCCTCGAGGAGCGGTATCGAATCGGGAGAGACGACCGCGTCGCTCAAAGCTCCGAGCTCACGTTCGACCTCTCACTGCTGGGCCTCTTGCTCGCGTGGGGCGCGGGCGCTTGCCTGTGCGTCGTACCGGAGACGCAGCGGATGGGTCCCGCCCGCTTCATTCGAGAGAGGCGACTGTCGGTCTGGGTCTCCGTGCCCTCGACGATCGCCTGTATGCGAAGCATGAAGATGCTCCCTCCGGGCGCGTTCCCCCTCCTCCGCTACTCGCTTTTCGTCGGCGAGCCCCTGACGGTCGCGAGCGCCGCCGAATGGCAGGCGGCGGCGCCCGTGAGCGTCGTCGACAACCTCTACGGCCCGACCGAGGCGACCGTCGTCTGTCTCGGCCAGCGCTTCTGCGACTCCTCGCCGATCACCCGAGGCCGGGCCACGGTCGCGATCGGCGCTCCGTTCCGGGGAACGGAGGCGGCGATCGTCGACGGCGAGCTGCGCTTCCTGCCCGCCGGGGATGAGGGGGAGCTCGTCCTGTCCGGCCCGCAGCTCGCCCGTGGATACCTCGGAGACCCCGCTCAAACGTCCGCGCGCTTTCCGACGATCGGCGGCCGGACCTGGTATCGCACGGGGGACCTCGCCTATCGCGATCTCGGCGGCGCTTTCCATCATCTCGGCCGGATGGATCATCAGGTCAAGGTTCTCGGGAACCGCATCGAGCTCGAGGACGTCGAGGCACATCTGCGCGCCGTCTGCGGGTGCGACCTCGTGGCCGCCGTCGCCTGGCCGCTCGAGGAGGGTTCCGCCAGGGGCATCGTCGCCTTCGTCTCCGGCACGACGCGATCGTCTCGGGAGATCGCCGAGGGGATGCGCCGACGGGTCCCGGCCTACATGGTCCCCAGCCGCGTCGAGCACGTCGAGTCGCTGCCGCTCGGCGCGACCGGCAAGATCGATCGCGCGGCGCTCGCGCGGCGACTCGAAAAGAGCGCGCCCGGCCGGAGCTGATGCGTCTCGTCCCGGCGCTCGAGCGACGCCCCGGACTCGTCGCCTTCGTCGCGACCCTTCGCGGCCGGCTCGTGCTCCTCGCCGCCTTCACCGCGCTTCTCGTGCTGGCGCGGTTTCCGTGGCCGTATCACGCGGCCGCCATCCTGGCCGCCACCAGCCTGCTCCCCCGGCGGCGCCGCCTCGTCCTGACGATCGGAGTCCTCGCTTGGACGGCGGTGCATCCGGTGCTCGATCGAACGGCGCTCTTGCTGCTGGTGGCTCGCCAGGAGGGCGTGGCCGGCACGCTCGACGTCTTCCGAACCCACCAGCTCGTGCTGCTCGCGACGATCGCGCTCCTCGGCGTCGTCGCGGCGGTCGCCTTTCGATGGCATCGCTCCCGCCTGGCGAGGCGGCCCATCCTGCTGCTGCACCTCGCCTGCGGCACGCTTCTCCTCTGGGCGTCGTGCGCGCCTCTCGCCGGTACGGCTCGGGTCGTGGCGTGGGCCTTCGCGGCCACCCTCTGCGGTTATCTCTGGTATTTCGGCTACACGCTGCTCGACCGCCACGCCGCCGACCGCGACCCCGTTCTCCTCCAGGTCGGCACCTGGTCCCCGTTCTGGGCGGCCACGCGGGCGCACCAGGTTCCGTTCGCGAAGGGGGCGGCGTACTGGAGGAGGATCGAGGCGAAGACCGATTCGGACCTGGCGGTCGTTCAGTTGAAGGCGATCAAGCTGCTCGTCTGGGCGTTGATCATGCGGGCGACCCTCTCGCTCTTCTGGCTCCTCGTGCACGGCGTCGACGACACGACCGTCTCCGCGCGCATCGTGCGCAAGCTCGGGAGCCTGGCGGGTTGGACGCTCACCGGCCTTCATCTGCCGACCTTCGCGCACGCGCTCGCGAAGAGCATCGAGCGGAGACCGTTCGGCAGCCTCGTCTGCTGGGCGACGCTCGTCGCGTACTTCCTCGAACGGTTGCTCACGCTGACGTTCGACGGAGGCGTGGTCATCGCGTGCGTGCGGATGGCGGGGTTCGCCGCGCTTCGAAACACGTGGCGGCCGCTGCAGGCCCGGAGCATCGCCGACTTCTGGAATCGCTACTTCTTCTACTTCAAGGAGATGCTCGTCGACTTCTTCTTCTATCCGACGTTCGTCCGCGTCTTCAAGCGCCATACGAACGCCCGGATCGTCGCGGCGACGTTCGTGGCCGCCGGCTTCGGAAACATGGAGTTTCACTTCTTGAGGAATCCGCAGTTCATCGTGCAGCTGGGCCTTTGGAGGGCCGTCGCGGGGTTTCAGGTGTACGCGTTTTACACGGTCGTCCTGGCGATGGGCATCGCGGTCTCGCAGATCCGCGCCCGCCGCGCGCCGAGGCCGCCGCCGCGCGGTTTCCGGGGCCGGGTCCTGACGCCCGCCGCGGTCGTTCTCTTCTACTGCCTGCTCAGCATCTTCGACGAAGTGGGCCGGTCCCATCCGCTGTCGGAGCATTTTCGATTCCTGCTGCATCTGTTCGCAATAGGCTAGGCGGACAAGTGGACCGCGCGGCGAGGATCCGAGAGAAGGTACGGGCGCTCCTGGCGGCGCGGGGCGATTCGGCCCCGTTCGCCGACGCCGACTCGCTGGTGGTGAGCGGCCGACTCGCCTCGATCGACCTCCTCGAGCTCGTCGTCGCTCTCGAGCAGGACTTCGGGATCGACTTCGCCGAGCGCGGGTTCGACGCGAACGACTTCGACAGCGTTCGAGCGATCGTCGCTCTGCTGGATTCCGCCCGTGTCCGCTAGTTCGGCGGGCGAGCGCCGGATTCGCGCCGTTCTCTTCGACGCCGGCGCGACGCTTCTCTACACCGACCCTCCCATCGAGGAGGTCTATGCGCGCGTCTTTGCAGATGATGGCGCTCGCTTTTCTCACGAACAACTGCGCGATGCGCTGGCCAAGACATGGATCGAGGTCCAGGCCGAGAAGCCCCGCGACCGCTACGGAGGGGTACGCGGCGAGCCGAAATTCTGGCGAGACTTCCTCCGGCGGGTCCGGCGGCTTCTCGACGGCGGGCCGCTCTCGGAAGAGGCCTTCGGGCGCCTCGTGCGGCACTTCCGAGAGTCGTCGTCGTGGGCGATCTATCCCGACGTGATCCCGACTCTCGATGCGCTCGCCGGCCGCGGACTGCGGCTGGCGGTCGTGTCGAACTGGGATTCCTTCCTGCCCCGTCTTCTCGAGCTTCGCGGATTATCGGCGTTTTTCCATACCGTATCGGTCTCGGCCATCGAAGGGACTGGAAAACCGGAGCCCGAGATCTTCCGCCGCACGTGCGAGCGTCTCGGGGTTGCCGCGGCGGACGCCCTTCACGTCGGGGATTCGCTTCGGGAAGACTACGAAGGAGCGCGCGCCGCGGGCCTCGAGGCGCTGCTTCTGGATCGGAACGATCTTCATCCCACCGTGCCCGAGAGGATTCGGACCCTCCGCGATCTTCCGCAGCGGATCTGAGGGGCAGCGGCGCGGAGACGCCGAACCCCTCTGGTATCCTGCGCCCCAATTTCGCATGAGCAACCCCCTGTTTCGCACGAAGTCGCTCGACCGAATCTTAGCCGACGCCGAAGAGCCCGAGCACCAGATGAAGCGGGCGCTCGGGCCGATCGAGCTGATCGCGCTCGGCATCGGGGCCATCATCGGCGCCGGAATCTTTGCGGTCATCGGCTCGGCGGCCGCGGGGGGCGCCAGCCACTCGGGAGCCGGTCCGGCGCTGGTGATCTCGATCGTCATCACGGCGGTCGGCTGCGGTTTCTGCGCGCTCTGTTACGCCGAGTTCGCCTCGCTCGTCCCCATCTCGGGCAGCGCCTACACTTACTCCTACGCGACGCTGGGCGAGTTCATCGCCTGGATCATCGGCTGGGACCTGATCATCGAGTACGCGATGGGAAACGTCGCCGTCGCGGTCTCCTGGTCCGGCTACTTCGTGGAGCTGCTGAAGGGCTTCGGGCTCGTCATCCCGCCGTGGCTCACCACGGACCTCGCGACGGCCATGAAGACGTCCGGATTCATGGACTCCGCGCCGCACGTGTTCGGCATCCCGATCGTCTGCAACCTCCCCGCGGCCGCGATCACGGCGCTGGTGACCTGGGTTCTCGTGATCGGGATCAAGGAGTCGGCGCGGTTCAACACCTCGATGGTCGTGCTGAAGCTCATCATCCTCGTGTTCTTCATCGTGGTCGGCGCCTTCTACGTCAAGCCCGCCAACTGGCATCCCTTCTCTCCGCACGGCTGGGCGGGTATCCAGACGGGCGCGGCGCTGATTTTCTTCGCCTACATCGGCTTCGACGCCGTCTCGACGGCCGCCGAGGAGTGCCGCAACCCGCAGAAGGACATGCCAATCGGCATGATCGGCTCGCTCGGAATCTGCACGATTCTCTACATCGCCACCTCGCTCGTTCTGACGGGCATGGTGCCGCTGGAACAGATCAAGGGCTCTTCGGAGCCGCTCGCCCGGGCCTTTTCGCTCCTCGGAATGAACTGGGCCGCCGGGATCGTGGCCTTCGGGGCGGTCGTCGCGACGACCGCGGTCCTGCTCGTCTTCCAGTACGGGCAGGCGCGGATTTTCTTCTCGATGGCGCGCGACGGCCTGCTGTCCCCCTCGTTCGCGAAGATCCACTCGAGATACCGGACGCCCCACGTCACGACGATCTGGATCGGCGTGGGAGTCGGCGCGCTCGCCGCCTTCGCGAACCTGGACGTCTTCGTCGAGCTGACCAACATTGGAACGCTCTTCGCCTTCGTCCTGGTGTGCGTAGGGATCATGGTCCTTCGTTACCGCGACCCGGACCGAAGGCGAGTCTTTCGCACGCCGTTCGTGCCGTTCGTGCCGCTCGCCGGCATCGCGGTCTGCATCTACCTGATGCGCGGCCTTCCGACGCCGACCTGGATCCGCTTCGGCGTGTGGCTCGTGATCGGTCTCGTGATCTATTTCCTCTACGGATACCGCAAGAGCCGATTGGCGAAGGCTTTGTGATTGGAGATCTGTGATTTGTGATTGGGACGAGGAAGTCACGCTGCCGCCCCGTTCACAAATCAGAAATCATAAATTTCGAGACGCATCGCTTCTCTCGGCGTGCCAAGGCGGTGGTCCCTGCTACACTCCGAGAGACTCCGCGCCGGGACGTCCGGCGACGGCGTCATGTGGCGTTTCTATTCGTGGAGGTGGGAATGAGAGCTCGGAGGCTTTTCACGGCGGTCCTCTTGGCGGCGGGTCTCGCCGTGTCCGCATTCGCCGAGGTGGCGACCCGAAAGTTCCCGTGGCAGCCGGTCAACGGCCAGCAGGACGTCGAGGTCACGGCCGGAAAGGTCGTCGTGAGTCACGTGGAGTGGGATACCGGGAGAACCCTGAAGGGCACCCCCATCCGAAAGTCGAGCGCGAAGGTCCGGATTCGTCTCGACAACAACGGGGATGTGGATTCGGAGGTCGGTGTCGCCGTCGTCGTCTTCGACGCGGAGGGCAACGTCGTCGCCGCCGGCTCGAACGGCACCAAGTGGGGATATCTCAACAAGGGAGACCGGACGTACTACGACATCGACTTCCCGTACGTGTACCGGCGCCTCGACCAGGCGGCCAACTTCCTGGTCACGATCGAAACGAAGGAGAAGGGGACGCGCCGTTACCGCAGCAGGGCGAGCGGCTCTTCCCCTTCCGTCGAAACCGAGCCGCTGCCGACGCCGATTCCTTAGCGGCCGCACCACCCAAACCGCTCACGGCTTGGCGAAGCCGGGCACGTCCCGTCCGGCGTAGCCCGTCATCTCGACGTAGGCGCGGCCGCCGATCGCGCGGCCGCTCATCTTTCCCTCCACGCGGCACGCACCTTCCCAGTACGTGACTCCGGTCGAACGCGTCGTCGCAAGCTCCTGGTCCTCGAGCAGCGGGCGGATCGTCGCTTCGAGCCCGATCGAGGCGACCGACAGCGACCAGACCGCCGGATAGGTTGCCTTCGAGCGCGGCGAGGTCCAGGTCGACTTCGCTTCGAGACGGACGTCGCTCCAGGCGATCGGTAGCGGTGCGTCGCGACCGGCCGGAACGAACGTGCCGGCGGAAAACGGGGACGCGTTGCCTCCCTGCAGCCGCATTCGATAGAGCATCAGTTCCGATCCGTCATCGAGCTGCAGCGCGAACCAGTCCCATCCGGTTGCGCCCGCGGGAAGCGCGCCGGGTCCCCACTCGTGATCGAACCATGCCGTGCCCGAGACCGTCTCGCGGCGGTTGCCGCGTGTGATCGTCCCGGCCGCGGAGAGCCGCGTGATCGAGACGTAGTGGGAATAGTCATCGGCTCCGGGGCCCTTTCGGGAAATCCCCGCCGGACCATTCAGAACGGGAGCCTTCGACGGCCGGAGCATCAGCTCCAGCTCGCCGGCGCCGCCTCTCCCGTGAAGCCGCACGACCTCCTTATCCTCGCGCGCGAACCAATCCTCGTTGAAGACGTCCAAGCGCTCCTCGGCGGCTCCGGCGATACCCGGCAGACCGAGGTGGGCCTTCTCCTCGTAGTGGAACTGTCGGCGGGAAATGTCGGACCAGGCAAGGTGCGCGAGATGGAGCTCCCGGACGCGGAAGAAGGTGAGCTGGAATCCGTACGCGCGGCCTCCTTCGCCGGCAAGATGCCCCGTGTAGTACCACCACTCGATCGCGGCGTCCGGATGCGAGCCATGGTCGTGGGGGAAGGAGAGGGCGGAGAGGAATAAGAGAAATGCTCGAAGGAGGGCCATGGTAATCAAGCCACGATTGATGATTGGCGATTGATGATTGACGATTGGGTCGCCGAAGTCATCCTCTTACCGTAATCGGCAATCGGCAATCGGCAATCGGCAATTCCTTCTTATTCTTCCTGCAGCGCCGCGGCCGGATCCACGGCCGCCGCGATCGAGCCCGGCACGATCCCGGCGAGAAACGACGCCGCCAGAACGAGGGCCACGGCGCCGGTCAGCGTGGTGGGAGGCACCCGGAGCGCGACGGTCCAACCGAACGACTGCGGATTGATGACGCACAGCAGCAGCCAGGCGAAGGCCGTGCCGGCGGCGATCGAGGCCAGCGTTCCGGTTGCCCCGATCAGCATCGCTTCGAGCGTCGTCGCCCGTCGGATCTGGTTCCCGGAGGCCCCGATGGCTCTCAAGAGGCCGAAGGAACGGCGGCGTTCGACTGCCGAGGCGACGAGCGCGTTGGCGATCCCCAGTATGGCCACGGCGATGGCGATTGCCTCGAGCGATCGCGTCACGGCGAAGGTTCGATCGAAGATGGCGAGCGCCTCCCTTCGCAGCTCGCGGTTGGTCGAGATCGTCAGGGCGTACCGGCCCTCCGATGCGGAGAGAATACGGCGCCGCAGGTCGTTCGCGTCCGTTCCCGGCTGCGCCAGGACCGCCGCGCTGGTCACTCGCGCGTCGCCGAAGAGCGAAAGGTAGAGCGCTCGATCCATGACGACCGTGCCGCGGTCGTTCGAGTAGTCGCGGTAGATCCCCGCGACGCGGAACGCGCGCGGACCACTCGGCGTCGCGAGCACCACCGTGCCTCCGGAACGGGCGTCGAAACGGCGGGCGTAAGGCTCGGAGACGAGAACCTCACCGCGCTCCCGTGCCGCTACCGCGACGGCGCGGGAATCCCGGCCGTCCAAGAGAGGGAGGCCTCCGACTCTCGCCACGACGCGGAAATCGCCCGAGCCGAGCGTGAACGGATGGCCGGCGGCATCGATCGCTTCGCGGGCGCGAAATGGATCCACGGCCTCGACGCCTTCGACGGCCGCCAAGAAGGGAACGATCTCGGGCGGCAAATCGCCGACGATGCCGGAACGCCCTCCGGCATCGGCTTTGATCCAGAGGTCCGAGCGGAGCGTCGACTCGACCCAGAGGTGAACGGTCTCGCGGATCGAGGCCACCGTGACGATCATCGCGAGCGTCATGCCGAGCGCCATGGCCAGAGCCGTGACGGCGATGCCGTTGCGTACGAGCCCGCCGCGGAAGAAGCCGGTCGCGAGGCGGCCCTCCGCGCCGAAGAGGCGGCTGACGAGACGGCCGGGAAGGGCCGCGGCCAGGCTGACGAGCAGCGGGGCCGCGAGGGCGAGCGCCACGACGACGAGCCCCACGGCGGCGAATCCGAAGAGAGGAAAACCGTCGACCGGCCGCGCGCGGGAGAAGGCCAGGGCGGCGGCGAGCGCCGCCGCGGCGAGTCCCGTGCGAAAACCGAGGCGCCGGTTCGCGATCCCCTCGATGGATCCCGGACGCATGGCGGGCGATGGAGCGACCGCGGTCGCTTCGAATGCCGGCAGGAGTGTCGCGAGAAGCGAAGCGGCGATGCCGACTGCGGCGGAGAGCGAGAAGGCGCCGGTATAGCCCGTTCCCGTGATGCGAGCGGTGGGCAGATACACGCTCGAAACCGTGCCCGCGACCGCCTTCAGCGCCGCCCGCGAAACGAAGAGCCCGAGGATCTCCCCGATGCATGTCCCCGCCAGACCGATGAAGAGGCCCTCGGCGAGAAAGGCCACGAAGATGCCGGCGGGGGAGGCGCCGATGGCGCGCAGTGTCGCGATCTCGGGGCGCCGCCGCAGGACGGCGATCGAGACGGCGTTGGCGATCAAGAAGATGCCGACGAGCAGCGTCAGGGATCCCAGCGCGTTCAAGTTGAAGCGAAAGGCGCGCACCATTCGATCGGCCGTCGTGGCGGCGCGGCCAGGCGGCTCGAGCGACAGTCCGGCGGGGAGCCGCTTGGCGATCTCGCGCGCTGTTTCTTTCCGCGAGACCCCCGGGTGAAGAACGATGTCGACGCGATCCACGAGGCCCCTCTTGCCGAGAAGCGCCTGCGCGGTGAAGATGTCCGTGACCAGGATATCGCCTCCCGCGGCCTGAGCCAGGCCGGAGAGCTCGAGCAGGCCGGCGACGGTCACGCTCCGACGCACCCCACCGGCAACGATCCGAAGAGGGGAACCGGACGAGAGATGATGCCGGGCGGCGAAGGGCGAGGGGACGAACACCGCGTGGCCGGCAAGGAGCCGTGCCTGCTCGCTGCGATTCTCTGGCGAGACGACGCGAATATCGCGGATGGCCGCGTCGCCGCCGTAGTCGATCCCGAGAATCTGGGCGACTTCCCTTGTTCCGTCGTCGATCACGGCCGTCCCCGTCACGGCCGGCGCGAAGGCTCCGAGGGGCCAGAGAAATGAGAGTGCCGCCAGATCCGCCACCGGCACGCCCGCCACACCGGTGACGACGAAGTCGCTCCGTCCGGAAACGGCCGAGGCCGCGTCCCGGAAGGACGCGGAGACGCTGCGGTTGGCGTGATGGATCGCCGCCACCGCCGCGACCCCGATCGCGACCCCGATGATCGGCAGCAGGACGCGGACCGGATGACGGCGGGCGGGCCCCACGATGAGCGCGCGGAAGATGAGAGGAAATCCGTTCACGAGGTTTCTGGTTTCGGGTTTCGGGTTCCTGGTTTGGTGCCGCCAGAAACTAGGGACGACGAACCAGAGACCTTCCCATCCTTCACCATGGCCGTCCGGTCCGCATGCGATGCCGCTGCGGAGGAATGGGTCGCGAGAAGAAGCGTGACCCCACGCTCGCGGCGGATCTCGTCGAGCAGCTCGAGCACGATCTCGCCGTTGCGGCTGTCGAGATTGCCGGTCGGCTCGTCGGCGAGGAGGAGACGGGCACCGGTGACCAGAGCCCGAGCGATCGCGACGCGCTGCATTTCCCCGCCCGACAGCTCGTAGGGATGGGCTCCCGCGCGGCGCAGGAGCCCGACGCGCTCGAGGAGGCGCCGGGCGGAGGCCGCGGCGTCGGCGTGGCCGTCGAGCCGGCGGGGCAGCTCGACATTCTCGAGAACGGTCAGGTGAGCCAGCAGATTGAAGAACTGGAACACCATTCCGACCTCCCGGCGGCGATAGAGAACGAGCTCGTTCTCCGACAGACGACCGATCTCGCGTCCGGCGACCCGGATCTGGCCGGCGGTCGGGCGGTCGATGCCCCCGAGGAGGTGAAGGAGAGTCGACTTCCCACTGCCGGACGCGCCGACCAAGGCCAAAAACTCGCCGCCGACGACCTCCAGGTCCACTCCGTCGAGCGCGACGACCGGCTCGGCGCCCGCATAGATTTTCCGCAGCCCGCGGCAAGAGACGGCCGGAGCCGGGGATGCGTCGGACGGCACGATGGGAGAATATGTCGAAATTGAGAATTGGGAATTGAGAATGGAGAATTCAGAGTTGGAATTCGGCCGGCCCGAGCCGCGGAAGCACAACATATAAGCATTGACTTATATGTCGTGAGACTTGAAAGTTGAAACTTGAAACCTCGGCCTTCCTTGCGCCGCTCTCACGCGCCGTCGCGCAGCGCGCCCTGATCGTCGCACTGGTTCGCCGTGAGCTGTCCGCCCGCTATCGCGGCGGCGCGCTCGGTTTCCTCTGGTCGTTTCTGAATCCGCTCCTCCTGCTGCTCGTTTACGCGACCGTGTTTCGTCTGGTCTTCGCGCCGCGCGCGGACGTTCGCCCTTACGCCCTCTTTCTCTTCGGCGGCGTCCTCGTGTGGGGGTTCGTCTCGTCGGCTCTGCTCGACGCGACCGAGACGTTCCGGGTCAACGGCCCTCTCCTGCGCAAGACGACCGTATCGGCCGAGGTGTTCCCGGCGGCCGCCGTCGGCGCGCGCCTGACCCATCTGCTTCTGGCCCTGCCGGTGCTGGCCGCCGCGATTCTCTTTTCGGCTCTGCGCGGCGGAGTCCGGCCCAATGCCGCCGTGCTCGCTTTCCCGATCGTTCTGACTCTGCTGGTCCTGACCGTCTTCGGCGCGGCCCTGGCTCTCTCGGCCCTCGCCGTGCACTTCGGCGACGTCCGGGACATCGTCGGGAATCTCTTGACCCTCCTCTTTTTCGTAACGCCCGTGCTCTATCCGATCCAGGCCGTGCCGGCGCGTTTCCGCCCGCTCCTGCGCGGCAACCCGCTCGCGAGCTTCTTCCTGGGCATCCAGGACTCGCTCTTCTTCTTCCGGCCGGTACCGGCCTCGGAATGGCTCTGGATGCTCGGCACGACTGCTGTCGCCCTGATCCTCGGATGCGGCGTCTTCGAGCGCCTCCGGGATTCCCTGGCGGAGGAAGCATGACCGCGGAGGAGCCGGCGATCCGAGTTCGCGACGCGGCGAAGATCTACCGCCGGTACGGCCGGCGCCCTCACGGGACGCTGAAGTCGGCGCTGCTCTCCCTGCGGCGGGCGTCCCGAGAAGGCGGCGTCGTGGCCCTGCAGGATGTCTCCTTCGAGGTCTCCGCCGGAGAGACGCTGGGGGTCGTCGGCTCGAACGGCTCCGGCAAGTCGACGCTTCTGAAGCTGTTGGCGGGGATCGTGCGGCCGACGAGGGGAGCCGTCTCGGTTCGCGGTCGCCTGGCCGCGCTGCTGGAGCTCGGCGCGGGCTTTCACCCCGAGATCTCGGGCCGCGAGAACATCGAGATCACCGGACTTCTGCTCGGCTTGACGAAGAAGGAGATCATGCGGCGTTTCGACGACATCGTTGCCTTCGCGGGTGTCGCCGAATTCCTCGACGCGCCGGTCAAGACGTATTCCTCGGGGATGGCCGTCCGGCTCGGATTCGCGATCGCCATTCACAGCGACCCCGACGTCTTTCTCGTCGACGAGGTGCTCGCGGTCGGCGATGAGGCGTTCGCCCACCGGGCCCTCGAGAAGTTCTCGGAGTTCGAGCGCGCGGGCAAGACGCTCGTCTTCGTCTCGCACGATTTGGCTCTCGTCTCCGATCGCTGCCGCCGCGCCCTCTGGCTCGCGCGGGGCCGTTTGGCGGCGGATGGCCCGGCGGGGGAGGTCGTGGCGCGGTACCGTGAGAGCGTGGCCGCCGAGGAAGGGGAGCGCCGAATACTCGAGCCGGGTGCCGGAGGTCGAATCGGCTCCGGCGCGGCGTCGATCGAGCTGGTGCGCGTCCTCGATTCCGAGGGCCGTCCGACGGGCCGGGTGAAGTCCGGCGAGCCCGCGACATTCGAGATGGTCGTGCGCGCGGCGGAGCCTCTGGCGGACTTCGTGTTCGGGTTTCAAATCGCGACCGTCTCCGGAGCGGTGGTCTTCGGGACGAACACGTTCCTCGAAGGCTTCCGTTCCAAGCGCCTCGCCGGCGACGCGCGCGTGACGCTCGCCACCGAGGCGCTGGATCTCGCGCCCGGGATCTATTCCCTCGACGCCGCGGTGCACGCGCGGGACGGCGCTCCCTACGACTACCGACGGGATGTTCTGCGGTTCGAGATCACCGCCGAGCGGCCGGGCTCGGGCATCTGGAGCCCAAAGAGAAGCTGGGGGTTCGCGGGCGGGATCGGTTGGAAGAAGAAGGGAGAGGAACATTGAAGATTGACGATTGAAGATTGAAGGCTTTTCTCAATCAATCGCCAATCGACAATCGGCAATTGTCCATTAGACTCTCCGCGCTCGATGCGCACCGCCTTTCTGCCGTTCGCAAAGCCGAGCCTCGGCGAGGACGAGATTCGCGAAGTCGTCGACACCCTGCGTTCCGGATGGATCACGACGGGACCGAAGACCGAGAGGTTCGCGGCGGACTTCCTCGACTATGTCGGCGGGCGCTTTGCCGTCCCGGTCTCCTCGGCCACGGGCGGCCTTCACGTGGCTCTGCTGGCCCTCGGGGTTTCCCCCGGCGACGAGGTGATCACGACGCCGATGACCTTCGTGGCCACGCTCAACACGATCGTGCACTGCGGCGCGACGCCCGTGCTGGCCGACATCGACGCCGCGACGCTCCACATCCGCCTGGAGTTGATCGAGAGCGCCATCACGAAGCGCACCAGGGCGATCGTCCCGGTCCACTACGTCGGGCAGCCCGTGGATCTCGATCCGCTGCTCGAGCTGGCCGATTCCCACGGCATTCCGGTCCTGGAGGACGCCGCGCACGCCGTGGGGACCGAGTACAAGGGAAGAAAGATCGGCTCCTTCGCGACGACCGCCGTCTTCTCGTTTCACCCCAACAAGAACATCACGACGGGGGAAGGCGGAATGATCGTGACCGATGACGAGAGAGTCTTCGAGCAGGCTTCGATCTTGAAGTTCCATGGAATGGACAGGGAGGCATGGAAGCGCTTCGGCCGGGAGGGATCTCCGCGGTACGACGTCGCGACCCCCGGCTTCAAGTACAACATGACGGACATTCAGGCCGCTCTCGGCCTCTGGCAGCTTCCGCGGCTCGATGGATTCATCGCCGAGCGGGCAAGACTTGCCTCCCGTTACGACGAGGGGCTCCGGGGCGTGACGGGCCTGATCCTCCCGCAGCGCGTGCCCTATCCGTCGCGCCATGCATGGCACCTCTACACGCCGCTCATCGATGTGGACCGGCTGACAATTTCTCGCGACCGATTCATGGCGGAGTTGAAGAGCCGCAACATCGGAACGGGTCTGCACTACACCGCGGCGCAAGAGCTCACCTATTACGCGCGCCGTTTCGGCTGGCGGCCGGAGGACTATCCGGAAGCGCACTTCGTGTCGGAACGGATCGTCTCGCTGCCGCTCTTCCCGGGCTTGACCGACGGGGAACAGGACGACGCCATCGAGGCCGTGCGCGAAGTGCTGGCGGAGTTTGCGCGGTGAAGGTTTCGATCGTCGTCCCCGTGTACAACGAGGAGGGAAACCTTCCCGAGCTCCTGCGGCGCTTGACGGCGGTCATGGAGGCGTCGGGCCACCGTTACGAGATCGTCTTCGTCGACGATGGAAGCCGCGATCGGTCCCTCGAGATCCTGAAGAACGCCACTGCCGAGCACCCCGACTCCATCCGCGTGCTCGAGCTCTCCCGCAACTTCGGCCAGCATCAGGCGATCCTGGCGGCCTTCGAGCGCGTCTCCGGGGACGTGATCGTCACGCTCGACGCCGATCTGCAGAATCCGCCCGAGGAAATTCCGAAACTGCTGGCGAAGATCGACGAGGGCTACGACGTCGTCGGAGGCGTCCGGCTCGAGCGGCAGGACTCCTTCGGACGCCGAATCGCCTCGCTCGCGGTCAACCGCGTCACGGTTGCGATTACGCGGATGAAGATCACCGACTTCGGCTGCATGCTCCGCGCCTACTCGCGGAACGTGGTGGAGGAGATCAACCGTTGCGACGAGTCCTCGACCTTCATCCCCGCGCTCGCGCAGAGCTTCGCCCGGCGGCCGACCGAGATCGCGGTCGCGCACGCGCCGCGGCAGCATGGCGCCTCCGCATACTCGCTCTATCGGCTCGTTCGGCTGAACTTCGACCTGATGACCGGCTTCTCGCTGGTGCCGCTCCAGGTGTTTGGCCTGCTCGGGACCATCATTGCCTTCGGCGGGATCGCCTTCGGTATCTTCCTCTTCGTCCGCCGGCTGATCGTCGGCGCGGAGGTGGAGGGGGTCTTCACTCTTTTCGCGATCCTCTTCACGCTGTTGGGGATCGCGATGGCCGGGCTCGGGATCGTGGGTGAGTACGTCGGGCGCATCTACCAGCAGGTTCGCGGCCGCCCCCGTTTCCGCGTCCGCCGGGTCTACGGGCTCGGCGCCGAGGAGTCGCCGGCCGATTCCCGCTCTCGAGTGTCGACTGTCGACTCTCGACTCCCATGACCCGCATCGCCGTCTTCGCGTACTCGGATACCGGACATGCGTGCCTGAAGTTCTTGCTCGACTCAGGCGAGAGGGTCGCCTTCGTCGGGACGCATCGCGATCCACCGGGCGAGACGCTCTGGTATCCGAGCGTGGCGGAGCTGGCGCGCGCTCACGGCATCGAGCCTTTCATCATCGAGGACCCGGCAGCGCCGGAGGCCCTGGCCTCGCTCCAGGCGGCGGCGCCGGATCTGCTGCTCTCCTTCTACTACCGCAAGCTTCTTCCTCGAGAGATGCTCGATCTGCCGCGCCGGGGCGCCTATAACGTGCACGGGTCGCTTCTGCCGAAGTTCCGCGGCCGCGCCCCGGTCAACTGGGCGGTGCTGAAGGGGGAGACGAAGACGGGCGCCACGCTCCACGCGATGACGGCCAAGGCGGACACGGGAGGCATCGTCGACCAGGAGGCCGTGCCGATCGGGACGGTCGATACGGCCCTCGACGTCCAAAAGCGCGTCACGGCCGCGGCCGTCACGATCCTCGCGCGCTCGATCGAGGCGTTGAAGAACGGGACGGCGCGGATCACGCCGCAGGACGAAAAGGCGGCCACGCGGTTCGGCCGCCGGCGCCCGGAGGATGGCCGGATCGACTGGAGCCGCCCGGCCAAGGAGGTTCACGACCTCGTGCGGGCGGTGACCCACCCCTATCCCGGCGCCTTCACGGACCTTTTCGGCGGCAAGACCTACGTCTGGCGCACCCGGCTGCCGGGCCTGGCGGCGCACGACAACTTTCCGGGTCAGGTGCGGAGCGAAGACGGGCGGCTCTTCGTCGCGTGCGGCGATGACCGCTATGTCGAGCTTCTTCGCCTCCAGGCGGAGGGGGACGAAGAAGTCGACGGGGTTCGATTCCTGGCGGAGAAGGCGCGATGATGCGGGTCTTGATCCTCGGCGTCAACGGATTCATCGGCAATGCCTTGACCGAGCGCATTCTTCAGACGACCGACTGGCACGTCTCGGGCTTGGACATCGGATCGGACAAGATCGCCCCCTTTCTCGACAACCCGCGCTTCACGTACCTGGAGGGGGACATCGCCATCAACAAGGAGTGGATCGAGTATCAGGTCAAGAAATGCGACGTGGTTCTGCCGCTCGTCGCGATCGCCACGCCGGCGGCCTACGTGACCGAGCCGCTCGCCGTCTTCGAGCTCGACTTCGAGGAGAACCTCCGAATCGTCAAGCAGGCCGTCCGCTACCGAAAGCGCGTCGTCTTTCCGTCCACTTCGGAGGTCTACGGCATGTGCCCCGACGAAGAGTTCGACGAGGACTCCTCGCCGATGGTCTACGGGCCGATTCACAAGCAGAGGTGGATCTACTCGTGCAGCAAGCAACTCTTAGACCGCGTCATCTGGGCTTACGGCGCGCAGGGGCTTCAGTTCTCCCTCTTCCGCCCCTTCAACTGGTTCGGGCCGCACTTAGACGACATCGACTCGCCGAAGGAAGGCTCCAGCCGCGTGCTGACACAGTTCCTGCACAACATCCTCTATGGCACGCCGATCAAGCTCGTCGACGGCGGAACGCAGCGGCGTTCCTTCACCTACATTTCCGACGGGATCGACGCGCTCATGGCGATCCTCGAGAACCGGGGCGGGGTCGCTGACGGCGGGGTCTTCAATATCGGCAATCCCGCCAACGACCTTTCGATTCGCGAGCTCGCCGAGCGAATGATCGCGGCGGTCGGCTCGTACCCCGGATTCGAGGAGCTCGGAAGGCGGGCTCGCATCATCGAGGTATCGGCGGGCGAGTATTACGGCGATGGATACCAGGACATCTTGACGCGCGTGCCCTCGATTCGCCGGGCGCGTCAGATCCTGGGCTGGGAGCCGAAGGTGACTCTGGATGACGGGATTCGGCGGACGCTCGACTTCTATCTGAGAAACCGTCGGCCGACTCGATGACACGAATTGCCGATTGCCGATTGCCGATTGCCGATTGTTGACTGTCGATTAGCTAGGTCGTGTCCCTCGTCTTCAATCGCCAATCGTCAATCGCCAATCATCAATCTCGTCGTATTGCCCTCAAGGTCGACTGCGACACCTACGAGGGTACCCGCGACGGAGTCCCGCGTCTCGTCGAGCTCTTTGCGGCGCGTGGGATTCTCGCGACCTTCTTCTTCACGCTCGGTCCCGACCGGTCGGGCGTCGCCGTTCGGCGGATCTTCACGCGAAAGGGATTCCTGAGCAAGATGGTCCGCTCGCGGGCCGCTTCCCTCTACGGCCTTCGGACGGCGCTGTACGGGACGCTCCTGCCGGCGCCGATGATCGGCGAGCGCTGCGCCTCGGAGATGCGCGCCGCCGCGAAGGCCGGCCACGAGACCGGCGTGCACGGATGGGATCACATCGGCTGGCACGACCGACTCGACGAGATGACGGCCGAGCAGGTCCGCGCCGAGTATGGCCGAGCCCATGCCGAATACATTCGTGTCTTCGGCGTGCCCGCGCGCTCCAGCGCCGCTCCGGGCTGGACCGTCAACGCGCGCTCGCTCGAGGCGCAGGAAGAACGCGCGCTCCTGCACGCCTCCGACACGCGCGGCGGAGAGGCCTTCTTTCCGAAGGCGAACGGGCGCGTGTTCCGCACGCTCGAAATACCGACCACCCTCCCCACCCTCGACGAGACCCTCGCGTGGCGCGAGCTTCGGACCGATGAGGATCAGCGGGCGTTTTTCCGGCGGGCACCGCGCGGCAGCGACGTTCACACGATTCACGCCGAGGTCGAAGGCCGTTCGAAGGCTCGCCTCTTCGCGCAGATCCTCGACGACTGGCTCTCCGACGGCGTCGAGTTCGTCTTGCTCTCGGATCTCGCCCGCGAGGCGCTGGGGCGCCGGGATTCGATCCCGGTGCGCGATATCGCGAAGACGAGGCTTCCGGGTCGCGGCGGATTCGTGGCGACGGGATGGCTCTCGGACTGAGACAGAGCGGATATGCTGTGTCGAGCTTGACCGAAAAAGCTTCCGTTCGAGTGCGGCCGGAGATCTGGCTCGTGCTCGCTTCCGTCGGAGGATCTTTTCTGGTCTACCTCCCTTTTCTGCGCGACATGACGACGGTCTATCGTTTCTGGGACGGCCCTAATTATCTGACGGTCGCGCGGACACTCTACGACGTTCGGCCCGACAACCCCCTGCTCGCCTATGTCTATCGACCGAGCTATTTCTTGACGCACCTGCCCCTCTATCCGCTGTGCGTTCGGGCCCTCTCGGTTATCGGCTATCAGCCAGCGCTTCTGGTGGTCTCCGTGCTGGCGTCGATCGCAGCTGTGCTCCTGTTCTACCGGCTGGTCCGAGACGTCTGGAGACTGCCGGCGCCGGAATTCCTGGCGCTCGTCTTTCTCTTCCTGCCGCCGCGATGGCTTCTCTATCGGTCGACCGGGGCCACCGAGGCGCTGTATCTGGCGCTCGCGCTCGCATCGATGCTCTGCTTCGAAAAATCGCGCGTGGGTTGGGCGTGCTTTCTGGCGGCCCTCGCCGCCCTAACGCGCGTCCCGGGGCTCATCTTCGCGCCGGCCTACGGGATCGTGCTGCTGCGGCGGCGCCAGTACCGCTCTCTTACCTGGCTCGCCTTGATTCCGGCGGGCGTCTTCGGCTATTGCCTCTTCTGCGCCGTGAAGTCGGGCGATTTCTTCGCCTATCTGGCGCCGCACGGCGCGAAGCTCGCCGCGTTTCGCCCCTTCGGCTTCTTCCCCGTGCTCTTCCAGAAAGGTCTCTATCACCAGGTCGAGTTCCATATCCTCCTGGCGCTCCTCTATCTGGTCGGGATCTCGCGCATCACCGAGTTTCCCGTACCGTTCGTCTACAGCGCGTTGCAGTACGCCCTCCTCGTCTGCGTATCGACGGAGGACTGGAGCCGATACTTCCTCGTCATCGCTCCCTTCGCGCTGATCGTGGCGTACCGCGAGCTGATCGCGTCACGGCCATTCCGCTGGATGTTCCCGGTCTTCGCGGCTCTCGCGGTCTATTACGCGTGGGGCGTCATACCGCTCAACGGATGCCGTCCCGACATCTATCTCCAACTGCTTGTGCACCTGGGGCTTCTGCCGGAGAGCCTTCCCCTTCCCTAGCGTCGCCGCGGCGAGCGCCACGAAAAAGGCCGCGGCCTGGATCGCGATGCCGCGCCGGAACGGAGCCCGCTCGTAGGCGAGCTCGACGCGGTGGTGCCCCGCCGGGACCGCCACCGCCAGGTCGCGGGCATTCGCGATGAGCGTCCGGACATCTTGTCCGTCGAGGCGGGCGCGCCAGGCAGGAAAGAATGTGCGGGAAAACACCAGAAAACCGGGTCCCGCGGCCTCGATCGAGGCAATGGCGGAATCCGCCGTGACACGGTCGCCGCTCACACGCGCTGCGGCGAAGGGCTCGGAAGGATCCGCATTCACCTTCCCCGGGAGCGCCACGTCCCGATAGGGATCGAAGCGCTCCGATCGCAGGAGCTCGAGCGTGCCCGACAGCGAGCTTCGGCGAAAGGCGCGGCCCGCCCAACGCAGCTCCGGAACGGGATGGGGGATTTCGAAGAGCATGAGACGCCGTCCGGCGACTTCCAGGCCCGTCACCGAGCGAAACAGCGGATGGTCTTCGCCCTCTTCGGCCAGCACCCATCGCGCTCCGAAGAGAATGAGCAGGCGATCGCGCTCGGCTGGCGCCGAAGCGGTCGCCGCCTCGCCGACGAGGCGGTTGTAGAACCCGTAGGAACCGTCGGGGTCGCCTTCGAGAATGTAGCGGGCTCCAAACGGCGCGCCCGTCGCGGATACAAGCTGCTCGACGAGAACGCGAGACACCTTGGCGAAGCGGAGCAGCCCGCCCGCGGGCTGCAGCGCCCTCGTTTCAAAACGGGGAAGCTTGGGTGAGACGTACAGCCGTCCCGGGCCATGGACTTCCCGAAGCAGTGCCGGAGGACGCGCGAGGTCCTTATCCGGCGCGGACACGAAGAGCGGCAGTCCCCACCCGAAAGAAAAAAGCAGCGTCAGGAAGCCCAGAGCGTAACCGAGTTCGGGAAACAATCCTCGGGCGCGCAGCAGCAGGGCGACGAGAAGAACCGTGAGCGCACCGATTGCCGCGTCACCGCGGACGAGCCCGCGAAAGGTCGCCAGAAAGGCCGCCGGATCGTTGGCGATTCCGCGAACGATCGGTTCGGCGCTGCGGTCGAGAAGGCTTCCCGGCGCGGCGAGGATCCAGATTGCCGCGAAGACGGTGACGAGCGCCGCCATGGCGATGACCTCTCGGCGACCGGCGCGGCGTCGCCCCAGGCTCTCCGCCGCGAGGCCCGCCAGGAGCGCCACGCAGAGCGTGGTGAGCAGATAGAACTTGATCGGATATCGCAGGCGCCGCAAGAAGCCGACCGCGAAGAGGAGCCGATAGAGCGGGAGCGCGAATCCGACCGAGAAGAGAAGCGTCACCAGCGCCCCCGCCATGAGGGACCCGGACCGGCTGTTCCAGAACGGCCTCCGGAGAGCCGCGAGAAGAATGGCCAGGAGCGGCACCACTCCGAAGGTGACGCACCAGATATACACGAGATCCTCGGAGGAGGCCGAGCGCAGCCAGTTCGCCCCACCGCCGAGCACGCCGGGATCGCCGCCGAGGCGCGGGAGGAGCCACTCGAGAGCTCTCCATGGAAGGAAGGCGGCAGCTCCAAACCCGCGCTCCGAATAGAGATGCTGGCCGCGGTACGTCAGGGGAAAGACGGCTCTGAGCGGCAGCAGCAGCGGCGCGGCGATCGCGAGGGCCAGAAGGCCTGCGGCCGCCCCTCCGAGAAAGAATGCGAAGATGCTCCCCTGCCGCTCGGCGCGCGGCGCCGCGAGCACGTCCGCGATCGCCAGCCCTCCGGAAAAGAGGAGCGTGAGAAGAGAGAGGGCGGGCTCGCCGGCAAGCAGCTGCAGTCCCAGAGCGATTCCGGTGGCGGCCGCCGCGCGAAGAATGTCCCGGATGTTTCGCGCGCGCGATACTCCGAGCGCCGCGGCCGCGCACCAGGGAAGCCAGGCCGCCGCCGCGACGGAGTTCATGAAGGCCGATCCGTACGAGAGCATCATTCCCGAGAAGGCGAAGACCACGCCGGCGAGGAACGCGGGTCCCTCCGCCAGCCGGAGCATCCGCGCCAGCCGGCGCGCGCCGAAGAAGGCCCACAGGATGTGCAGGAGATAGTGGAGATTGAACGCCGTCGCCGGCTGCAGAACGGTTTCGAGCAGAAGAGAAGGATAGAGAAGCACCGCGTTGGGATTCGCGAGCAGCGGTTCGCCGCCCGACGCCGTGGCGTTGATGAAAGGGACTTCTCCCGAACGGAGAGAATCGACCGCCACGCGACGCCAGGGCCAGTGGGTCACCTGCGCGTCGCGGAAGACGAGACGACGCGTGCCGATGATCTCCGGCAGCAGCGGAAGAGAAAAGAGAACGATGACCGCGAGGCCGAAGACCAGGTCGCGCCGCCGGCGAGACATTGAGATGAGTCTACCTTCGTGAGATCATGACGAGACGGCCCGATGCGCGAAACCGATACGACGCGGCGGCGCAGCGCATGAGCAACTCCCCGGACGCCGCGCGGCGCGCCAGGGTCTCCGTCCTTCTCGCTTTCGGGTTTCTGACGGTCTTCTTCACCGGCGTCTTCCCGCCGTTTTCCAATCCGAACGAGTTCTCTCATTTTCAGACCGTCGTGGCGATGAAGGAGTGGAAGACTTTCTCGATCGACCAGGCGATCGCCGTGCTGGGCGATCAGCAGGACAAGGCGGAATTCGCCGGACGCCTCTATTCGAACAAGGCGCCCGGTCTCGCGTTCGCCGCGTATCCGGTCTACTCCCTCCTGCGCCTCGTGCTGCCGGAGCCTCGGTCCGGGACGTCGGATGCGATCTTCTATTTCGTCCGGCTGCTGACGGTTTCGCTGGTCAGCGCGATCGCGCTCCGGCGCTTTGCGCTCCGATTGAAAGCGTTGCGGAAGGGCGCCGCCGTTGCCCCTCTGGTGACCCTCGCGATCGCTCTGGGGACCCCGTTTCTCTTCTACGCCCGCACGTTTTTCTCGCACGCCTGGACGGCATCGCTGCTCTTCCTCTCCTGGGACCTGCTGCGACTCGCGGAGAACCCCGGGGCACACCGGCGGTGGAGTCGGGTGGCGGGAGCCGGCCTTCTGGCGGGCTGGGCGCTGATCTCCGAGTACAACGTCGCGCCCATGACGCTTCTGCTCGCGCTGCGGGCGGCGGCCGGAGCCGAGCGCCTCAAGAAGGTTTCGGCCTTCGCCGCGGCCGCGGCGGTTCCCGTCGCTCTTCTTCTCTTCTACAACGCGATCTGTTTCGGATCCCCCTGGACGCTCTCCTCGGCGCGCGAGGCGTCGCCGGAGTTCGCGCGCTTGATCCGCACGGGCGTTTTCGGCTTCGGCCCTCCGAGCCTTCGAATCGCGATCGCATACCTCTTCCATCCCGCGCGCGGGGTCTTCGTTTTTTCGCCGTTTCTTCTCTGGTGCGTGCCGGGGTTCTGGGAATGGTGGCGCTCGGGCGAGGAACGGTCCGACTTCCTCCTGGCCGCCGGGGCGACGGCGCTCTACTTCCTCGTCATGACGGGGTATCCGAACTGGCACGGCGGCTGGTGCCTCGGGAGCCGGTATCTTCTTCCTGCCCTCTTGTTTCCGGCGATGGCGGTTGGGAGGGCGCTCGCGACGCCGCTCTCGCGCGGCCTCTTTGCGGCCGCCGCCGTGTTTTCGATCGCGAATCATTTCCTGCTGACCGCGAGCTTCCCCTATTTCCCTTACGACCTTCCGTGGCCGGCCGCGACGGGGTCCGAGTGGTTCCTGGCAAGGGGCTGGGTGGCGCCGAGCCTGCTTCCGGAATCGTTCGGCGGCGGCCTCGCGGCTCTGGCGCTCGCCGGCATGGCCTTTCTCTTACCTCTGATTTTTTCCCTTCGCGCCGCGAGCCCGATGCTGCCGCGCGAGGCGGTGGCCGTTCTCC
>DASXTI010000107.1:0-2066 GCA_036505535.1 Thermoanaerobaculia bacterium | reverse complement strand
GCGACCTCCCGACCGAGCCGCGGATCTTTTGCTCGGTAAACCTCCCCCATCCCGCCGGCGCCAAGCGGCGAGACGATCTCGTAGGGACCGAGACGGCTACCGGAACGAAGCGTCACTCCACCCCCTCCACGAGGTAGAGGTCCGAGAGCTGCCGGATGTAGGAATAGACATAAGAGCGTCCGTCGGAGGTCGGGATCACCGACGCGACTTCGGTGACACCGGCCGAATCTGCGGGAACCAACTCTTTCCAGAGCTCCCTGCGGCCGGTTGCGATGTCGATCCGTATCAGCTTCGTAGGCATCTGGTCGCGGCGATAGACGAAGACAGCACGACCGTCGGAAGTCCACCGGGAGGGAATGTCTCCGGTCGCGGAGCCCGGGATCGGCGTCGGCTCGCCGCCCGCCAGCGGATAGAGATAAATCTTCTGGTCCGGACCGGTCGCAGCGACGAATCGTCCATCGGGAGAGACAGTGCGACGGAACATCGAGTAGCCCTCCGGACTCACCGGCCGGGGTTTTCCCCCGGCGAAATCGCGCACGTAGATCCGGATGCCGTGCTCGGGCTCGTTCGCCGAGAAGACGATCTGCTTTCCATCCGGCGTCCAGGCCGCAACCTGCACGTTCAAGCCGTCGCGCGGAATCTTCCGAATCTCTCCTGCGCCGGTCGGGTAGGCCACGAGCTGGGCGTCGGAGGTGGGATGGACGATTGCCAGCACCCACTTGCCATCGGGCGAGAGACTCTCGGCGCCTCCTTCACCGAGTCGGATCGGCGGCGATCCATCCGTCTGTCGAAGGTAGACGGAGTATCCGGCGCCCCCCCCTTCTCCGCCCTCCGAGATGAGGAGCGTTCTGCCGTCCGGGGAAAGATCCCGCGCCAGCGACCAGTCGAGCCAGGTCAGCTCGCGCTCTTTGTCCGCGCCGGGAAAGAGACCGAGCGTCCCGATGCGCACCGTCTCACGCACGATCAGAGCCCGCCTGTCGGCCGAGATGTCGTGCAACGTCAGAGAACCGGCGACGCGCGCGCGAATGGTTTCGCGACCCGAGAATGTGACCGAATAGAGATCCCGGTTGGCGAGCCCGGCGGTGAACCAGATGTCGCCGCCCGAGGGCAACCAGGCCAATCCCTGCGCGCTCCCGAATGGCCGCGAGACGGCCCTCCGATTGCCGCGGCGATCGACGACAGTGACGGTTCCGCCATCGTCATTCTTGACCGGGTGGTCGATGAAAGCGATCCGGTCGCCGCGCGGCGAAACGCGCGGGTGGCTGATCCAGCCACTCGTTTGGTACAGCACCGTGCCGATTGGATATTCGAGCCGATTCAATGGCCCGACATCCCGAACGACCGCCTGGCTTTGACCGTCCGGCGCCCAATCCGCCCACTGGACTTCTTCGAGGACCTCTCGCGGCGACGCTCCCCCTGCGGCGCTGACGCGCGCGAGCGTGCCGGTACGGATGAAGCCCGCGGCGCGGCGCCGGCGCAGCGAGATCGCAAGCTCACCCGAGTGCGAGACCGACAGCATCTCGGATCCGGCGAGCCCGAACGGTCGGAACTCTGGAGCTTCCACACTGCCCGAGAAAACCTCCATCGGACCTCCCTCCCAGGCCGCGGAATAGAGGATCGTCCGGCCGTCGGGCGCAAAGCGGGCCGACACGATTTCTCCGCGGCGGAAGGTGAGTTGATGAAAGGACGGCAGATCGTGACGGCCCATTCGCCGACCCGTGAAGACGCCCCCTGCGGCGACAACGAGCAGTGCCAGGGGGACGAGAATCGGGAGGAGCCTCGGTCTCCGAGTGGCCGCAGCGACCGCCCCCGGGAATGCTGCTGGCGCCGAGATCCCCGACAGCGCTTCGAGGTCGAACGCAACATCGCGGGCCGACTCGAATCGCTCTTCCGGGTTCTTTTCCAGACAATGGCGAACAATGCGCTCCAGCCCCGGAGGGATTTCCTTGTTCGTCTGCGTCAGATCCGGCGGCTCCTTCATCAGAATCGCCGTGATCGTGTCGGCCGATGTCGCCGCGTGGAACGCGCGCTGTCCCGACAGCATTTCGTAGAGGATTGCCCCGAAG
>DASXTI010000106.1:0-33368 GCA_036505535.1 Thermoanaerobaculia bacterium | reverse complement strand
GACGCAACGCGTGGCTTGCTTCTTGCGTATCCTTCCGCGGTGCCGAACAGAATCTTTCTTCTCTCGCCGGCGAGCTGCTCGGGCCGCCGCGCGGGGCTTATCTTGCGCGAACGGGCCAGTTTCGATCTCGCCCGCCGGTTGCGCGGAGAAGAAGGCGCTCCGCTCGGCGATGTGTTCGCGTTCCTTTCGGGTCTCTACTTCCGGGGCAAGCTCGCTTATGCGCGCCGGTTCGCGCAGCCTCCCGGCGAGATCCCCGGCGCTCTCGTCATCACGCCCAACGCCGGCCTGAGGCCGGCGGAAGCGCCGGTGAGGCTCTCGGATCTGCGCCGCTTCGCGCGCGTCGCCATCGACGTGGCGGACTCGCGCTATCGGCGGCCTCTCGCACGCGACGTCCGGTTGCTCGCGAAGCGGGCGGGTCCGAATTCGGAGATCGTTCTGCTCGGAAGCATCGCGACCGGCAAGTACGTCGACGTGCTTCTCGAGATCCTTGGACCGCGCCTTCTGTTTCCCGGCGAGTTCGTCGGGCGGGGAGACATGAGCCGGGGTGGCCTCCTTCTACGTTGTGCCCGCGAAGGAAGGGAGCTCTCCTACCGTTCCGTCCAGGGCGCGGTGCGGCACGGGCCGCGGCCTCCGAAGCTGCCGCCGATCCCGCGGCGCCCCGCGGAGGCGAGCCATTGAGCCAGGCCGCGACACGGGAGCGGCATCCTTCACGGCGCGGCGGCGGGCGCGCTTCACCGGCGGGAGCGCCGCCTGGCCGGATCGTCATCCCGCGCCGGGCCGAAGACGTCGAACTGGCGATCGGGTCCCGGACGGTCCGTCTGACCAACGTGAACAAGCTCTTCTGGCCGGAGCTCGGGCGGACGAAGGGGGATCTTCTGCAGTACTACGCGGATGTCTCGCCGGTCCTCATCCCGCACCTACGGGACCGGGCGATGGTCATGAAACGCTACCCCAACGGCGCCGCTGGGGAGTTCTTCTTCATGAAGCGGGCTCCCTCGCCACGCCCCGAGTGGATCGAGACCTGCTCGATCGCGCACGCGTCCGGGAACGTGATCGACTTCCCGATCGTTCAGGACCTCGCCTCCCTTCTCTGGGTCGTCAACCTCGGATGCATCGACCTGAATCAGTGGTACGCGCGCTGCGACGACGTGGACCGCCCGGACTACCTCCATTTCGACCTGGATCCGGTTCCCGGCGCGACGTTCGGAAGGGTTCTGGAGGCGGCCTGCCTGGTGCGGGAAAGCCTCGATGCGCTGGAGATGCCGAACTACGTCAAGACGACGGGATCGAAGGGAATCCACGTCTACGTGCCGATCGTGCGGGGACCCACGCAGAAGCAGGCCTGGACTTTCGCCAAGAAATTCGCCCGGGCCATGGAGGCGCGCGACCCGAAGCTCGTGACCGCGGAGTACCGCGTCGCCAAGAGGCCGGCCGGCCGCGTGCTGGTCGATTACAACCAGAACGCCTGGGGGCGAACCCTCGCTTCCCTTTACTCGGTCCGTCCGAAGCCCCGCGCGACGGTCTCCACACCCGTGACCTGGAAGGAGATCGAGCGTGGGATTCGCATCGACGACTTTCGCATGGACAACGTTCCGGCGCGGATCCGCCGACTCGGGGATCTCTGGAAACCGCTGCTCGCGACACGGGGCCGCTTCCGGCTGGAGAAGTTCTTGTGAGAGGCGCCGATCCCGCAGGCTTCTGCGCCGCGATGACGCTTCCGATCGAGCCTCCTTTCCCGCCGATGTTGGCTCTTCTGGTCGGAGAGATCCCCGAGGGGAGCGAGTGGCGGTACGAGCCGAAGTGGGACGGCTCCGATGCCTCGCGTTCCGAGACGGGGATCGCGTCGAGCTGCAGTCGAAGGCGGGTCAGCCGCTGGCGCGCTACTTTCCGGAAGTCGTACGGGCCATTCGGGCACTTCGGCGAGAACGCGACTCTCCGGCTCTCTCCGACGGCGGCCGAGTTGAGGACGGCGCGTCGATGGCTTCGTTCCGCGGGCGGGGCGCTCGACGGCGTCACAAGCGGCGAGACTTGGAGTACCGCTCCGGCGACCGCACGGGAATGCAGAAGATCAAGTTTCTCCGCACGGCCGACTGTGTCGTCGGCGGTTTCCGGTACGCCGCAAAGGCCCGCGTGGTCGGCTCGCTGCTTCTCGGCCTCTACAACGACGGAGACAGGCTCGACCACGTCGGCTTCTGCTCGAGCCTCAGAGCGGACCAGCGGCGGGAGCTGACGCCGAAGCTCGTGGCGCTGCGAAAACCGCCGGGATTTACGGGAAAAGCGCCGGGCGGTCCCAGCCGCTGGTCGAGTGAGCGTAGCGGCGAGTGGAAGCCCTTAGTCCCCCGGCTCGTCGTCGAGGTTCAGTACGACCACTTTTCCCAGGGCCGCTTTCGCCACGGCACGAAGTTCTTGCGCTGGCGCCCCGACAAGTCGCCGAAGGAGTGCACCATGGCTCAGGCGAACGGGAGAGCCGCGTCTCGGCGCTCGCGCTGCTCTAGTCGGCGGCGACGTCAAGCCGGGTTCTCCGCCAGCGGGCGGCGCTCCCTCGCGGGCCCGTGTCGAGCATGGCGGCCTTGGGCACGGATCCTGCTTAATGATGAACGTGGGAGGTGAGAATGCTTCTCGCTATCGGACTGATACTCCTGATCGCCTGGGCACTGAGCCTATTCGCGTTTCACGTCGCCGGCGGATTGATTCATCTGCTCATCGTGCTCGCGGTCATTTCGTTCATCGTCCACCTGTTCACCGATACGCGGCGAACCGTCTGAAACTCCCTTCCCTCGAGCGGAGCCTCAGCCAGGCAGGCTCGCCGCCGGCTACCGACCCGAGAGGACTCCGCGAATCCGGGCCTCAGTCCAGCCGGTCGCGGGCTCCTCGAGCGCCTTCCGCCGTCGAACAGTTCGCGCAGCAGTAGAACGCGCCCTCCTTCTCGATTCCGTGTCCCACGATTCGGCAGCCGCAGTGGCGACAGGTCGGCGCCAGGGCGTGGATCGCGCACTCGAAGGAGTCGAAGACGTGCGTGACTCCAGCGAGGCGCACCTCGAACGCCTTGTCGTAGGAATTGCCGCAGACTTCGCATTGTGCCATTTGCCTCTCCTGCTTCTCGCGCCGCGGTGCGAGCGCGAAGGCCTTCAGTAATACGGTTCCCAGATCCAGAACACCAGTTCGGCAAGCCGCTTGTGCAGTCCCCGGTGGTCCCAGACGTCGTAGGTGATTTCTTCGCACCGGGCCTTGTCCTCCTCGAACATCGCCTCCATCTTGCGAGCGAGAGGGCGGTCGTAGAAGGCGAGGCTCTCCTCCGCATTCACGTTCATCGAGCGCGCATCGAAATTGATCGACCCGATCGTCGAATAGATATGGTCGACGACCATCGTCTTGTTGTGGATCATCGTCGGCGTGTACTCGTAGATCTTGACGCCTCCCTTCAATAGCTCTCCGTAACGACGCCACGAAGCGGAGCGCACCATGGGCAGATCGATGTGCCGGCCCGGCACGATGATCTGTACGTCGACCCCCCGGCCCACGGCCTTTACCAATGCCTCGAGGACCTGTCTGTCCGGAAGGAAGTAGGCATTGGTGATGTGGATGCTCTCTCTGGCCGATTTGATCGCGATGTAGTAGAGCATCTTCGCGAGGGATGAGGAGTCGCCGCGCGAAGCCTTTATGGCCTGTGCGAGGACGGAGCTCGCCGCCGCGATCTTCGGATAGAAACGGTCTCCCGTCAGGATCTCGCCGGTCGTGTACGTCCAGTCCTCGCTGAAGATCGCCTGCATCTGCGCGACGACGGGGCCTTCCACGCGCACCTGCGTATCGCGCCATTCCTGGGTGTTGCGCGCATTGCCGAGCCAGCGCTTGTCGATGCCGAGCCCGCCGGTATAGGCGATCCGTCCATCAACCACGAGGATCTTGCGGTGTGTGCGCCTGCCGACCTTGTAGATCGAGAAGAGCCGCAACGGTCGATACTTGCGCACCTTGACGCCGGCGTTCTCGAGCGGCTTGGCGAGGCCTCCGAGCTTGCTTCCCCATGAGTCGATCAAGAGACGAACCTCGACCCCGTTCTTCGCCGCCGCGATCATCGCGTCGGCGAACTGGTGTCCGGCTTCATCGGGTTGGAAGATGTAGGTTTCCAGATTGACCGTCCGCTTTGCTTCGCGGATGTCGCGGGTCATCGCGGGGAAGATCTGATCGCCATTCTTCAGAATGATGGCCTCGTTCCCCCCGACCATCGGATTTCCCATCGCTTCGGCCGACCGGCGGAAGGCGGGATCCTCGGCAGTGAAGTCATGATCGAGCTTGTAGACGTCGCGTTTTTCGGAGCCGATGACGTTGTTGATGATCGTGCAGGCGGACGCCCCCCAGGTTCCGGCCGCGCAAAGGAGGAGCAGAAATAGTCGCCGGGCGAGTCTCGTCACGGAACCAGTGCTCTTTCAAGAATCTTGCCGCAAACCGAGCCGGCCGCCCGCCCTCTCAGGGCCAGGGGGGAGGCAGGCGATCCGCCCCGCATGGGCGCGGCGAGTTCTTCCGAGCCTTTTTGGGTTAACCTAGCGACAGACGCGAGGTAAGCCGCCAAACCCATGACGGGGATGCCGCCGACCGTGGAGCTCCAGGAAGCGCTCCTGGAACTTCAACAGTATCTGTCCGACAGCGTTGCGCCCCTGATCGTCGCGGATTCGATCCAGCTTCTTCTCAGGTATCCGCCCGAGGCGGTCGCCTCGGCGATTCGCGCGTGGACGGGGGCGCAGTATCGGAGCGTCTCGGGTCGCTCCGTCCCCGTTTCCGATTATCTCTTTCACGCCTTGAAAAAGATTCACATGATGGGGGAGTTCAACCTGGTTCCGCGACAGGCGCTGGAGGCGTACTTCGAGCAGCTCACGCCGATCGTTCTCGGCCTGTGCCCCGAGGAGGACCGCGAGACGCTGAAGGAAAACCTGTCGCGTCTGGGCGAAACACCGGTGACCAGCTCGCCGGTGCAGACGATGTTCCGACAGGCATCCACCGCGGAGGGGACGAGGGCCGCCTCCGTTCCCACCGAGGACTTCCGAACTGCGGCGGGAGAGGACGCGGGAACCTCGGCCGAAGCTCTTCGGAACCTTCGCCGTTTCTCGCTCCTTCTGGAGCGGCTGGAGGCGCAGGGAGTTTTAGGTGGTCGATCGACGTCTCCGGCGAATCCGATCGCGACCGAGGCGCTCGCCTTCGCGGCGCGCAGCTCCCACTCCGGCAAGGAGCTCGAGAATTATCTCGGACGGTTGAAGAGCATGGGCTTCGAAGCGGGAACCGACAACCTCTTTCGCGCGCTCGCTCAGAGCCTGCCGGGTTGGGTCGTTCCGGCCTCCGCATCGGCCGGCGCGGCGGGCATGGCGGAGACCGGGGCGCTCGGCGCGATGCGGCGCATCATCACCGAGGCGGAAGATCCCGTCGAAGGCGCGCGGCGTTTCCAGGAGATGGTCAAGGCGGTCGTCGAACGATTCAACGAGGGATCGCTGCCGCAGGCCGTCGCCATGCTGGAGCTGGCCGAGCGTCTGGTCGCCGAGAAAAAGGTCGACACCGGAAGCGCCGAGATCGTGCGGCGGCGGCTTGGGGAGACGCTCGAGGCGGAGCAGTTGAGGAAGTTCGCGGAAAAACCGGATCAGCACGAGCTTCTGCGAAAGGTCCTGCGGTTCTTCACCTCGCTGACGCCCGAGGGCCTTCTCGAGGACCTCCAGCGGGAACAAAAGCGAGACCGGCGGCGCCTGATCCTCCTTCTGCTGGAGGTCCACGGCGCTCCGGCGCGGGCTGCCGCTCATGAACAGCTCAGCCGCCCGTTGTCGACCGCGGTGGGAGAAGAGGAGTGGTTCTTCCGTCGGAATCTTCTCTACGTGTTGCGGCGCATCCCGCGCAGCGCCGAAGCATCCTTCGAGGACGAGGCCGATGTCTTCCTGCGACACGCTCAACTCGGCCTGCCGCTGGTGGTTTTGAAAGAGGCGATCGCCGCCCTGAGCCAGTACAAAGACGAGAAGACGGAAGAGGGACTCATCCAGCTCCTGTCGGGTCTCGAAGAAATGCTCGGGAAGCCCGATGAGGCCCCCTATGAGGCCCGGGACATGCGCGCGCTGCTCGATCGTATCGCGGCGACGATCGCGCGGTTTCCCTCGACTCGGGCGCGGGAAGCTCTCATCGAGCATGCCGGGAAGAAGCAATTGCAGCTGGGCGACACGATGGCGCGCTTGGCCGAGCTCGGCGGCCAGAATCTCTCCGAGGATCCCGAGACCGTCGACCGGCTCCTCGGCCTGCTGAAGGCGAACCTTCCGTTCAAGCTCCTCGGCGTGACGCTGCGGCAAAAAGAACAGAACCTCGTCGCCGTGATCGATGCGCTCGCGGGCACCCCGTCTCCATCGGTGCGGCGGGCGCTCGAGGAGATCGTGTCGCGATTGCGGGGACAGGAAGCGGCAAAGGCGGCCTCGCGTGTGCTCGCGGGATTCGACAGACCGCCGGGCTCGGGGGAGGCCGCGGCACCGGCGGAAGGTCCCTCGGCGAGCCTGCAGGGAGACCTGGATGTCTTCGGCCTTCCGGCGCTTCTGCAAAGCCTTGCGGCCTCCGCGGCCTCGGGCACGCTCACGATTCGGGAGGCGAAGGGGGGCGACGTATTCGCGACGCTCGTGCTGCGTGAAGGAAAGCTGCAGGAGTGTCGGAGGGGGAACCTCCGCGGCGAAGAGGCGTTCTACCAGCTCTTCGAAAGGCCCTCGCCCGGCCAGTTTGCCTTCGTGAAAGGGGAGCCCTCGAAACCGCCTGCGGCGCTTCGCGAGATCCTGCCGCTCACCTTCGAAGCCATGCGCCGCTACGACGAGTTTCAGGAGGCCGCCGCGCTGGCTCCCGATTCGACTCTCCTCGAGCCGTCCGCGACCAAACCGACGCCCCATCCGGCCGAAAAGGACGGAATGTTTCTTCAGGCGCTCTGGGGAAGAGTGAGTCAGGGAGCGACGCCCCTCGACTGCGAGAAGGCGGTGGCGAGCGACTCCTACCGGATCCGGCGCATTCTCGCGCACTGGGTCGAGCAGGGCGCGCTGAAGCCGAGAGCGCCGGCGCCTTAGCCAATTACGAAATGAGTTTCAGGCCGAGGCCCGGAGCGTCGGTGGTGCGCATCATTCCGTTTTCCAGAATGAACCCTCCGTCCACGACGTCACGGGCGAGATCGAGGCTGCCGTCGAGGTCGAGGTAGCGCGTGGCCGGGGAGGCGAAGGCGGCGTGCAGGGCCGCCGCGATGGAGATGCGGGTTTCGTCCATGCAGCCCCACATCAGTGCCACGCCCGCCGTCTCGGCGATCGCCGCGATGCGTCGCGCCGGCTCCAGCCCGCCGCACTTCATCAGCTTGATGTTGTAGATCCCGCAGGCGGGCTCCGGGGCACAAAGGGCCAGCGCGTCGTTCTCGTCGTGCAGGCTCTCGTCGGCGGCGATCCGGCGCCGCCAGTCTGCGGGGAGGGAGCGGACGTTGTCGAACTGCTCGCGCGGGATGGGCTGCTCGACGAACTCGATCTCGAGCCCGGCTGTCCACTCGAAGAAGCGGACCGTCTCTTCGATCGAATAACCGACGTTCGCGTCGACCCGGATTGCGATCGCGGAGCCGACGCGCTCGCGGAGGCGGACGAGGCGCTCCACGTCTTCTTCGAGGGCGTCGCCGATCTTCACCTTCAGAACCGAGAAACCGCGCCCGACGTACTCCTCGGCCTCTTCCAGTGTCTCCGCGACAGTCTTGATACCGATCGTGATGGAAGTGGGCAGCTCCGTGTGAGCGCGGCCGAGCATTTCCACGAGCGGCACGCCCAGAACCTGGGCAAGAAGGTCATGGAGAGCCATGTCCACGGCGGCGCGGGCCGCCGGCGCGGCAGGGATGCGCTCGCGGGCCTCGCGGCAGAGCCGGGGAAGGGTTCGGACGTCGCGGCCCTCGAGCCAGTCGAGCCGCTCGGGAGAGAGCGCCGCCCGGCAGGCCTCGAGCGTTTCGCCCGTGACGCGCTCGCCGGGAGAGGCGGCGCCGAGGCCCGCGAGGCCGTTCTCCGTCTCGATGGAGACCACGACGTTGCCCACGGCGGCGATCGGTTCCTGTTGCGCGATCGCGTACGGCCGGGTGAGCGGAAACTCTTCGAGTCGACTCGTGGCGGAGCGGACCCTCATCGATCCGTCCCGAGCGCGACGTACTCCCGAATGACGGGCATGAGCGCGCCGACGCCCTCTTCGAGCGGTCGGACGACCGGGATGCCGAGCGCGTCCTGGAGGCGGCGCTGCTCGATCCGGAGCGCCTCCGGAGCGATCCCCTGGCCGTTGAGCGTGACCCCAAGCGTTCGCACGCCGAAAGAGCGTATGAGCGAGATCTCGTCGGCGAGGGCGGGCAGCCGGAGCTCAAGATCCTCGAAGCCCTCGTAATAGATGCGTCCCGGCGCGTGCTGCAAGACGACGCCTCCTGCGCCGCCCGATAGCAAGAGCTCCGAGCCGCACGGGCCGGAGGGATTCCGAAGGGCCGATTGGCCTTCCAGGAGAATCAGCTCGGGCCGTGTCTTCTCCCAACAGCCGACGACGGCGTTCTCGAGCTCGCCGGAGACGAAATCGTTCGGAACCGAGTCGAGAATGAAGCCGAAGGGGGCGCCCTGCATCCAACCGGTCTGTCCGGTGAAGATGAGCTCGGTCCGAATGCCCTCTCCGCGGCAGGCCTCCAGCAGAAACCGCGCCGTGGTGCGCTTGCCGATCGCGCAGTCGGTGCCGAGCACGGCCAGACGCGGCGCTTTAACCGAGAAGATCCTCCCGCTCCAGAAGTGCAGCTCCGCGCGGCGCGCCGTCTTGCGGACGTCGCGGATCGAGACGCCTCGCCGTGCGGCGGCGGCGGCGAGGCCGTCATCGTCGGAGAGAAACTCGTGCAGGCCGTTGACCAGGGACATGCCCGCCTCGATCGCCTGGAACATCAGCGCCCGGATGCCCGGCGTGACCCGGCCTCCCGAGGTGGCGACGCCCACGATGCAGAAGTCCGGCCTCTGCTGGCTCGCTGCGAGCATCTCCGCGATCGACGCAAAGATGGCGATGCCGCGGCGTCTTCCGTCCAGGACCTCGCCCGCGTCCCGGCCGGCCGTGGGGGCGTCGATGACCGCCAGGATGCGGTAGCGATCCGTTCCGCGGACGAGACCGTGTGCGGTCTTTCCGTTGGCGGTCCGGAAGAGCCCGTCGCAGACGATGATCGCCGTTCCGTCCATGGATGGAGTCTCAGGTCTCAGGTCTCAAATCGGCGTCGTGTTTGCTGGCTGGAACAGTGCATGCTGCGACGAATAGTAAACTCGAGACGAGGAATTGCTTGATCGAGAAGAGGAAAACGGGAGCCGTTGCGCACGCCGGGCCCGCAAGCTACGGCCACCCCCTTCTGACGGCGGACGATCTCTACCTCTTCAACGAGGGGAACCACGCTCGCCTCTACGAGAAGCTCGGCTCGCATCTCCATGCGGTGGGCGGCGCCGCGGGCACCGCTTTCGCCGTGTTCGCGCCGAACGCCGCTGCCGTCTTCGTCATGGGCGACTTCAACGGTTGGAGCAAGGAGAGCCACCCCCTCGCGCCGATCGGCCAGTCGGGCATATGGGAAGGCTTCATTCCGGGCGTCGGCAAGGGAGCCGTGTACAAGTACCACATCCTCTCCCGGCACAACGGCTATCGCGTCGACAAAGCGGATCCCTATGCGATCCGACAGGAAGTTCCGCCCCGGACCGGCTCGGTCGTCTGGGACCTCGAGTACGAGTGGAACGATGCCGCGTGGCTCGACACCCGGAAGGAGAAACCCTTCGTCTCGGAGGCGATGTCGATCTATGAAGTGCATCTGGGTTCCTGGCGCCGCGTGCCCGAGGAGAACAACCGGCCGCTGACCTACCGCGAGGCGGCGCCGGAGCTCGCGCGGTATGCCCAGGAGATGGGGTTCACGCACGTCGAGCTCATGCCGATCATGGAGCATCCTTTCGCCGGATCGTGGGGCTATCAGGGAACCGGCTACTTCGCTCCGACGGGACGGTTCGGAACTCCTCAGGACTTCATGTTCCTCATCGACACGCTCCATCGGGAGGGGATCGGCGTCATCCTCGACTGGGTTCCGTCTCATTTCCCCTCCGACGAGCATGGCCTGGTCTACTTCGACGGCACCCACCTCTACGAGCACGCCGATCCGCGCAAGGGGTTCCAGCCCGACTGGGGAAGTTGCGTCTTCAACTACGGGCGGCATGAGGTGCAGAGCTTCCTCTCCTCCTCCGGAATCTACTGGCTGGACCGGTACCACGCCGACGGCCTCCGCGTGGACGCGGTCGCCTCGATGATCTACCTCGACTTTTCGCGGAAGGCCGGCGAATGGATCCCCAACGAGTTCGGCGGGCGCGAGAACCTCGAGGCGATCGCCTTCCTGCGGAAGTTCAACGACGAGGTCGCCCGCAGTTTCCCGGATGCCGTCACGATCGCCGAGGAATCGACGTCCTGGCCGATGGTCTCGCGGCCGACCTACATCGGCGGCCTCGGCTTTTCGATGAAGTGGGACATGGGGTGGATGAACGACACCCTGAAATACATGCGAATGGATCCGATCTTTCGCAAGTACCACCACACGAAGCTGACGTTCCGGCGGATGTACGCGTACTCGGAGAATTTTCTCCTGCCGCTGTCTCACGACGAGGTCGTGCATCTGAAGGCTTCGTTGCTGTCGAAGATGCCGGGGGACGAGTGGCAGAAGTTCGCCAACCTGCGCCTGCTCTTCGCCTACATGTGGGCGCAGCCCGGAAAGAAGCTGCTTTTCATGGGGGGCGAGATCGGGCAATGGCGCGAATGGAACCACGACACGAGCCTGGATTGGGACCTCCTCGCGCAGCCGCGGCACGCCGGCCTGAAGCGGTTTATCCAAGACGTCAACAAGCTGTATCGGGCCGAGCCGGCGCTCCACGAGCTGGACTTCGACCCGCGGGGCTTCGAGTGGGTCGATTGCAACGACGCCGAGAATAGCGTCGTTTCCCTGGAGCGGAGGGGGGCGCTTCCTGCGGACCGCATCGTCGCCGTCTTCAACTTCACGCCGGTGCCGCGCTACGGGTATCGGGTCGGCGTCGACCGGGAAGGCGATTGGGCCGAGACTCTCAACAGCGATGCCGTCGACTACGGCGGCAGCGGCGTCGGCAACCTGGGGAAGGTGGAGGCCTCGGCCGTTCCGGCGCACGGCCGCCCGCACAGCCTCTCTCTCGCCCTGCCGCCGCTCGGAGCCGTCTTCTTTAAACCGATCCCGGTGGAAGAGGCCGAAGCCCTCATCGTCCTCGAGGCGGAAGAGGAGCCGGAGGCCGAGGAGGAGCCGGAAGCCGAGCTGGCGGTCGCCGGCGCGTAGGTTCTCGGCGACGGATCCCGATGGAACGCTACGTCTCTATCCACGGCCACTTCTATCAGCCGCCGCGCGAGAACCCCTGGCTGGAGGCGATCGAGTTCCAGGAATCGGCCTATCCGTACCACGATTGGAACGAGCGGATCACGGCCGAGTGCTATGCGCCCAACGCCAACACGCGGATCCTCGACGAAGAGAACCGAATCGTTTCGATCGTCAACAACTATGCCTCGATGAGCTTCAACTTCGGTCCAACGCTGCTCTCCTGGCTCGAGGAAAAGAAGCCCGAGGTGTACGGCGCGGTCCTCACGGCCGATCGCGCGAGCGCGGCGCGTTTCTCGGGCCACGGCTCGGCCATGGCCCAGCCGTACAACCACATGATCCTTCCCCTCGCGCATCGGCGCGACAAGGAGACGCAGACGCTCTGGGGGATCCGAGACTTCGAGCATCGCTTCGGCCGAAAGCCCGAAGGAATGTGGCTGCCGGAGACCGCCGTGGACGTAGAGTCGCTCGAGGTCTTCGCGGGCCTCGGGGTCCGTTTTACGGTTCTGGCGCCGCACCAGGCGAGCCATGTCCGTGCGATCGGCGAGGGGGAATGGCAAGACGTCCGCGACGGCGGCGTCGACACGACCCGCGCCTACCGCCTCTCCCTCCCATCGGGACGCTCGATCGACCTCTTCTTCTACGACGGCCCGATCTCCCGTGCGGTCGCCTTCGAGCGCCTGCTGTCGAAGGGGGAATTTCTCGCGGACCGCCTTCAGGGAGCCTTCTCCGACAAGCGAAACTGGCCGCAGCTGGTCCACATCGCGACCGACGGCGAGACCTACGGGCACCATCACCGGCACGGCGACATGGCGCTCGCCTACGCCCTCCACACCATCGAGACGCAGCAGCAGGCCCGACTCACAAACTATGGAGAGTTCTTAGAGAAGCACCCGCCGACACACGAGGTGCGGATCGTCGAGAACACTTCCTGGAGCTGCGCCCACGGAGTGGGACGGTGGCGCGAGGACTGCGGGTGCCAGACGGGAGTGCATCCGGGATGGAGCCAGGCCTGGCGCGCCCCTCTACGCGAAGCCCTGGACTGGCTTCGCGACACGCTGGCCCCGCGCTACGAGGAGAAGGCCGGCGAGCTCTTCGCCGATCCCTGGGCGTCGCGCGACGACTACATCGAGGTCATCCTGGACCGCTCGCCGGAAAAGGTCGGCGCCTTTCTGGGCCGCCACGCCCTCCATCCCCTGACCGAGACCGAACGGATCACCGCCCGCAAGCTTCTGGAACTGCAGCGGCACACGCAGCTCATGTTTACCAGCTGCGGCTGGTTCTTCGACGACATTGCCGGAATCGAGGCCCGGCAGATCATCCAGTACGCCGGGCGCGCGCTGCAGCTTTCCGGCGATCTCTTCGGCGATCCGCTGGAGGAGGGTTTCCTCGAACGGTTGGAGAAGGCCCGCAGCAACATCGCGGAGGCGGGGGACGGCCGTCGCATCTACGAGCAGTCGGTACGGATGGCGACGGTCTCCCTGGAGAAGGTCGGCGCGCACTACGGCGTGAGCTCGCTCTTCGCGGAGTATGGAGAGGAGGAGCGCGTCTACTGTTACCAGATCGACCGCGAGGACTACCGGCTCCTCACGAGTGGCCGCGCGCGGCTGGCGCTCGGGCGGGCGCGCGTGACCTCCGAGATCACGGGAGAGTCCGAGCGGGTCGTTTTCGGCGTGCTGCACCTCGGCGATCACAACTTGAGCGGCGGTATCGGGCGGTTCTCCTCGGAAGAAGACTACGAGCGTCTCGCCCGGGAGCTCGGCGATGCGTTCCAGCGCGCGGACTTGACCGAGATCCTCCGCATGGTAGACCGCCACTTCGGTTCGGAGGTCTACTCGCTGCGCCTGCTCTTCCGGGACGAGCAGCGTCGGGTCTTGAGTGTGATTCTGAAGTCCGTGCTGGCCGAGACGGACGGGGTCTACTGGCGGCTCTACGAGGAGCACGCGCCGCTGATGCGCTTCCTCTCGAGCCACGGCATCCGACAGCCGCGGGGCTTCCAGATGGCGGCGGAGGTCGCGCTGAATTCGCGAATGCATCGCGCGCTGGAAGCCGAGGAGCCCGAGGTGGAGCAGATGCGCGCGATCCTGGAGGAGGCGAAGAACGTCGGCATCACTCTCCACGAGGATGGGCTCGGGCTGGCGCTGCAGCGATCCGTCGAGCGCCTCTCCGATTCGCTGCGCGCTCAGCCCGACGACCTGCGGCTTCTCGAGACGCTGGAGGGTCTCGTCGAGCTCGCGCGCTCACTTCCGTTCGAGGTGGATTTCTGGAAGGCACAGAACACCTACTACGACATGCTGCAGACGACGCTGCCTGCCGTCCGCACGGCTGCTCAGAAGGGCGCCGCCGATTCTTCGGAATGGTTGAGGCGATTCCTCGCGCTCGGAGAGAAGCTTTCGGTGCGCGTCGTCACATAGCATCCGATGAAGTCCGCGAGGCGGTCTGCTATCCTTTTCCCAAGTTGACACCGGTCCTCGAAAAGGCGCTCCGGGTCTCCGGCGTTTCCGAGAGCCTCCTTCCGCTTTTCGCACTTTCCCACGACCTTCGCTGGACCTGGCGCGCCGAGCTGCGATCCCTTTTCGAGATCCTGGATCCGGAAGCCTGGCGCCGCGTCCACGGCAACCCGGTGGCGCTCTTTCGGGAAGCCTCGGCGGAGCGTCTGCGGCTGGCAGCCGAGGATGCCGGCTACCAGTCGCTGCTCGCGGAGGCGACCCGGCGGTTGGCCGAGGAGGACGCCGCCGTTCCTTCTCACCCCGCGGCCCGGGAGCTGGCGTCGCGGGGCGAACGGATCGCATACTTCTCGGCCGAGTTCGGCTTGACGGAGGTCCTTCCGATCTACGCCGGCGGTCTCGGGGTGCTGGCCGGGGATCACTTGAAGTCTTCGAGCGACCTGGGACTTCCCTTGGTCGGCGTGGGTCTCTTCTACCGGGAAGGCTATTTCCGGCAGCTCCTGGATCCCGAGCGACGTCAGGCCGAGATCTATCCGCAACTGGACCCCGAAGACCTTCCCCTTTCCGTCGCCGAGACGCCCGACGCAACCCCCCCTCTCGTGACTGTCGATCTGGCGGGGCGGACCGTGCGCCTTCTCATCCGCTTCGCGCGCGTGGGCCGGGTTCCGCTCCTGCTGCTCGACTCGAATGTCGAAGGCAACGAGCCGGCCGACCGGGATGTGACGGCGCGGCTCTACGGCGGCGGCCACGAGATGCGCCTGCAGCAAGAGATCGTGCTCGGCATCGGCGGTTCCCGCGCGCTCGAGAAGGTCGGGCTGTGGCCGACGATCCGGCACATCAACGAGGGGCATGCCGCTTTCGTTTCGTTGGAGAAGATCCGCCATCTCATGCAGGAAGAAGGGCTCTCCTTCGCCGAGGCCCGGGAGGTCGCGGCGGCCGGAAACGTCTTCACGACGCATACACCGGTGCCCGCGGGCATCGACGTCTTCACGCCAGAGCTCCTGTCGAAGTACTTCGGAGGATACGTCGGAGGTCTCGGCCTGACGTTCGATGAGTTTTTCGATCTGGGCCGCGAGGTCGGCCCCGAGCCGGGGGGATTGTTCTCGATGGCGGTTTTGGCGATGCGGTTGTCCACTCACCAGAACGCCGTCTCTCGTCTCCATGCGAAGGTGTCGCGGAGGCTCTGGCGAGGATTGGCGCCCGACCTGCCGCTCTCGGAGCTGCCCATCGATCCGATCACCAACGGCGTCCATGGGCCGACCTGGACGGCCCCCGAGATCGCGGCCACGGGGATCTCGGAGTGGCCCGAGGCCGTCGATCGCCGCTCTCTGTGGCGCCGGCACGAGGAGCTTCGCGCGCGTTTGGTCGCCGTCTGCCGCGAACGGCTCATCGAGGCGAAACGCAGGCAGGGCGCCCGCGACGAGGATGTCGAGGAGGCGGGTCGTGCGCTCGATCCGCAGGCCTTGACGATCGGCTTCGCGCGGCGCTTCACGACCTACAAGCGGGCGACGCTGCTCTTCAAGGATCCGAAGCGGCTCGAATATCTGCTCCATCAGATCGACCGGCCCGTGCAGATCCTGTTTGCCGGAAAGGCCCACCCGCGCGACGAGGCCGGCAAGGAGTTCCTCGGGATGGTCGCGCGAGCCGCGGAGGCGCCGGAGTACAGAGGACGGATCGTCTTCCTGCCCGATTACGACATGGCGCTGGCGCGCGCTCTCGTCTCGGGCTGCGACGTCTGGCTCAACACCCCCGAGCGGCCGCGCGAGGCCTCAGGGACCTCGGGCATGAAGGCGGCCACGAACGGCGTTCTCAATCTCTCGGTCCTCGACGGCTGGTGGGACGAGGCGCCGCATGCGGAGGCCGGGTTTTCCGTCGGCGAGCCGAGGGATCACGCTCCCGACGACGAGATCGTCCGGTCCCTCTTCGAGGTGCTCGAGCAACGCGTGCTGCCTCTCTTCTTCGACCGCGACGCGGCGGGACTGCCGCAGCGATGGATCGATCGGATGATCGTCGCCGGCTCCACCCTCGCTCGCATGTTCTCTTCCGACCGCATGGTCTCGGAGTACCTGGAGCAGTGCTATCTTCCCGGAGCGCTGCGGCGGCTCGCCTTGAAGGACGACGATCGCATGCCGCTCAAGCGTCTGGTCGCCTGGAAGCAGCGGTTGGCGTCGGCGTGGCCCGACGTGCGCTTCGACGGCGTGACGATTCTGCCCGATCCGGCGGCAATCCCGCCGGGCGCCGCGTTCGAGGTCACGGCACGCGCGTGTCTTTCGACGCTCGATCCCTCGGAGGTCTCCGTCGAGCTCTTCGAGGGACCGCTCGAGGAGGACGGGTCGCTCGAGTCCGGTGTCGCGGTACGGCTCGAGCCCGTCGGGCGCGACGGCGAGTCGACCATGTTTCGAGGGTCGCATCGAAAGCCGGCCGGGGAGAACATGGGCTTCGCGATCCGGCTCCGGCCGTTCCACCCGGATCTCGCCCACGCCAACGAGACCGGCCGGATGCGGTGGTCGAGCGACCGAAGCCGGGCGGGGACGCGATACGCCCCGTTGGAGTAGTTGGGGGAGTTTGTCGTCTCTGGTTTGTGGTTTGTAGTTCGGGCCAAGGAGTTCGCGTGGACAACCACAACCACAGACCACAGACCACCGACCACAGACCCCTTCGACAGGCCGGGATCCTCCTCCATCTCACCTCGCTGCCGGGCCCCTTCGGCGTCGGCGACCTGGGGCCGGAGGCCGATCGATTCCTGGACTGGGCCGCCTCCGCCGGCCAGACGCTCTGGCAGGTCCTTCCGCTGGGACCGACGGGCGCCGGCGGGGCCCCATACGGGGCGGCTTCGGCCTTCGCGGGCAATCCGCTTCTGATCTCTCCCGAGCTTCTTCTGCGCGACGGGCTTCTCGTCCCCTCGGATTTCGGGGACCTTCCCGCCTTTCACCGGGAGCGCGTGGAGTTCGCGGCCGCCGCCGCATGGAAGGAGAAGCTCCTGCGCCTCTCGTGGCGGCGCTTCTCGTCGAGCGCCGACGGCGGCGGCAGGGAGGATCTCGAGGCCTTCTGCAGCGCGCCGGAGCAGGCCGCGTGGCTGCGTGACTGGGCCCTCTTCGCCGCGCTCCGGACGCGGTTTGGGGAGCGCCCATGGCCGTCGTGGGATCGAGACATCCGGCTTCGCCGGAAGGCCGCTCTCCGGCTGGTCTCACGCGAGCTTGCCGACGAGACCGCGTACCAGACGTACCTGCAATGGCTCTTCTTCCAGCAGTGGGACCGGCTCAAACGCGGCGCCAACGGCCGCGGCATTTCCATCATGGGCGACATTCCGATCTATGTGTCGCTCGACAGTGCCGACGTATGGGCCCATCCGGACATCTTCACCCTCGACGCCGAAGGCCTCCCGACCGCGGTCTCGGGCGTTCCGCCCGACTACTTCAGCGCGACCGGACAGCTCTGGGGCAATCCGCTCTATCGATGGGGGCGCCTGGAGAAACGGGGATACGACTGGTGGATCGCCCGGATCCGCGCCAACCTACGCACGTGCGACCTGCTGCGGATCGATCACTTTCGGGCGTTCGCGGCGTACTGGTCCGTGCCCGCTTCGGAGAAGACCGCCATGAACGGAAAGTGGCTGCCCGGACCGGGCCGGAGGCTCTTCGACGCGGTGCGCGCGGCGCTGGGGGAACTTCCCATCGTGGCCGAGGATCTCGGCGTCATCACCGACGACGTGCGCGATCTCCTCGCGGCGCTCGGCATTCCGGGGATGAAAGTGCTCCAGTTCGCCTTCTACGAGCCGGACAGCGAGTACCTTCCGCACCGCCACGTCGAGAACGCCGTCGTGTACACCGGTACGCACGACAACGATACGGCGCGCGGCTGGTACGCGGCTTTGAAGCCCGAGGAACGGGAGCGCGTCTGGGACTATCTCGGCTCCGACGGCCGCGAGATCCACTGGGACCTAATCCGTGCGGCATACGCCTCGGTCGCGCGCCGCGCCATCGTCCCGATGCAGGACGTCCTCGGACTTTCCAGCGAGGCCCGGATGAACACGCCCGCGGAGCCCGCGGGCAACTGGTCCTGGCGGGCGGCCGACTGGGGCTTTCGCGCGGAGGACGCCGCGCGCCTGAAGCGAATGGCGGTGTTGACGGGGAGATACGCTGAAAAGAGAGGGTCATGACTCGCGAACCACGACTAGATATATAAGTAAACGCTTATATATCCCGCCCTACCGCGCCATCTCGCGCTCGGCCACGAAGATCGAGAGCAGCGCGCTGACGATCGAAACGACGAGCGCTCCCAGAAAAGCGGCGAGGCAGCCCTCGACTCGGAACTGCAGGCCGAGGGCGGCCGACAAATAGCTCGTCAGCCACAGCATGAGACCGTTGATGACGAGGGCGAAGAGGCCGAGCGTCAAGAAGATGATGGGGAGCGTGAGCAGCTTCAGGAGGGGCCGGACGAAGGCGTTCAAGAATCCGAAGACGAGCGCCACGCCGAGGAAGGGGGCCCAGCCTCCCTGGTAGGTGATGCCCGGCACGAGCTGGACGGCGACCCAGAGCGCCGCAGCGTTGATGAGCAGGCGCAGGAGAAATCTCACGCATCCCCCCTTCGAGTCATCCGTGACGGTTTCGTAGCGCCGGCGGTAACCGCCCCTACGACGGATTTCCGGCGGAAAACGAGCGCCGCCGGTCTGTCAGACGTACGCGTTGGCAGCATATTGCTGGACCATCCGGTGCGTGTTGAAGAAGGAGGCGTTGAAGGCGATCGTGCGCCGCATGACGGCGATCCAACCGGGGCGGTTCCCGTAGTAGAGGGGAAGGATGACGTCGGAGAGCTTTCCGTAGAGATCCGACGCGTCCCGGGCGTCGATGGCCGGCGTTTCTGCTCCCTCCTCCGCCGTCTGGGTCCCGATCGCCCAGCCGGTGAAGCCTTCGATATGTCCCTCGATCCACCAGCCATCCAGAATCGACAGGCTCGGCACGCCGTTGTGGGCGGCCTTCATGCCCGACGTGCCCGAGGCCTCGAGCGGCCGAAGGGGGGTGTTGAGCCAGAGATCCACTCCCGACGTCAGCAGTCGAGCCAGGTCCATGTCGTAGTCCTCGAGATACACGATCGCGACCTGGTCGTGGAGCTCCTCCGTGGCCTGGAACAGGCGGCGGATGAGCTCCTTGCCCGGCTCGTCCTTGGGGTGTGCCTTGCCGGCGAAGAGAAGCTGCAGCCTTCCAGCCGTCCTCGCGATCTCGACGAGCCGGGCGGGATCGGAGAGCACGAGATCGGGCCTCTTGTAAGTGGTCGCTCGCCTTCCGAACCCGATGGTCAGCGTATCCGGAGGGAGGCGCCGGGACGTTCTTTCGGCGACCGCCTCGAGCAGCTTCGTCTTGGCGTCGGCGTGGGCGCCCCAGACCTCCTCGGCGGGGATCTGGATTGCGTACCGCAGCGAGAAGGGGTCACGCTGCCAGCCCGGAACGTGGCGGTCGTAGAGGGCGCGGAAGCTGTCGGCGGTCCAGGTGAAGGAGTGCACACCGTTGGTGATCGTGTCGATGGGATAGCCCGGGAACATCTTCTGCGAGACTTCGCTGTGGCGCTTGGCCACGCCGTTGACGTAGCCGGAGAGATTCAGGGCCAGCAGGGTCATGTCGAGCTCGTCCCTGCCGCCGAGCATGCGCACCTCTTCGAGCGGAAGCGGCTCGCCGAGGACTTCCTTGACCAGCTTATAGCCGAACTTGTCGTGGCCCGCGGGGACGGGCGTGTGCGTCGTGAAGATGCAGCGCTTCTTGACCTCGTTGATGTCGAGGGCGATGGCATTGGGGTCCGGCTCTGCTCGCAGGAGCTCCAAGGCGAGAAGGCTCGCGTGCCCCTCGTTCATATGAAACTTCTCGATGCCCGCGTAGCCGAGGGCCCGGAGCATTCGTACGCCGCCGATTCCGAGGACGATCTCCTGGGAGAGACGGTATCGGTCGTCGCCGCCGTAGAGGAAGCCCGTCAGCCACCGATCCGGGTCGGCGTTCTGCTCGAGGTTGCTGTCGAGGAGAAACAGCGGCACGACGTGGCCGCTGGCGCCCACGATCTCGTATCGCCAGGCGCGAACGGCGACGGTCCGGCCTTCGATCGCCACCTCCACGCGAGCGGGAAGCGGCCGGCCGAAATCGGCCGGATTCCAGGACACGGGCAACTCCGACTGGCTGCCGGCGGCGTCGAGCCGCTGGTGGAAGTAGCCTTTTCGGTAAAGCAGCGTCACGCCGACCGCCTGGATCCGCAGGTCCGCCAGAGACTTCAGGGTGTCGCCCGCGAGCACCCCCAGGCCGCCGCTGTAGGTCGGCATCCGCGAGTCGACCCCGACTTCCATCGAGAAATAGGCGATGCGCCGCGAGTCCGGATCTGTCTCCGGGTCGGGAGGCGGCGGCTCCGCGAGCACGCGCGCGGGGTTAACGAGAAAGGAGGCGCGGCAGAATTCGGAGCAGAAGTAATAGGTCTGGCCCTCGTGCTCGGCGGCGAGGCTCTTGCCTGGGTCGATCGCCATTCCGCACACCGGATCACGGCCCGGCACGTTCATTCGGATCCTTCGGCGGCCGGCGCCTCGAGGGTCGTCGCGGCGGGACGGCCTTCTTTCATGGCTGACTCCTCACGGGATGGACCCGATGTGCGGCACGATGGATGGCCTTCCTTCAGACGAGACGCTCTTCGGTTTCGGCGTCGAAAAGATGCAGGCGATCGAGCTCTACGGCGATCTCGAGCCTCTGGCCGACCTCCGGGGTGTTGTGAGGCTCGAGCTTGAAGGTCAGAAGCTCCCCTCCGACGCGGGCGTGCACGATGACCTCGTCGCCGAGCGGCTCGGTGACATCCACTTCCGCCGGCAGCCGGGCCCTTTCTCCGCGCGCCGGAATGGCGGCGTCGACGATGTGCTCCGGACGGACGCCGACGATGACCCTTCGGCCGTCGGCGCGGGCCGTGACCGCCGAAAGCGAAGAGGGCACGGGAAGCGTGATCTTCGACGCCGCGATGGCCGCGCCGCCGTCCCGGATCGTCGCGGGGATGAGGTTCATCGGCGGAGTGCCGATGAAATTGGCGACGAAGAGGTTGCGGGGCCGGTCGTAGATCTGGAGGGGAGTGCCGACCTGCTGGATCTTTCCCTCCTTCATGACGGCGATCCGAGAGCCCATCGTCATCGCCTCGACCTGATCGTGCGTGACGTAGACGGTCGTCGTCTCGAGCCGTTGCTGCAGCTTCTTGATCTCGGCGCGCATCTGGACGCGTAGCTTCGCGTCGAGGTTGGAGAGCGGCTCGTCGAAGAGGTAGACGGCCGGCTTCCGGACGATGGCGCGACCGAGGGCGACGCGCTGGCGCTGTCCTCCCGAGAGCTGCTTGGGCTTGCGGTCGAGCAGGTGCGAGATTTCGAGAATGCCCGCGGCCTCCGCGATGAGCCGGCGGATCTCCGGCTCCGGAACCCTGCGGATGTTCAAGCCGAACCCGAGGTTCTCCCGGATCGTCATGTGCGGATAGAGGGCATAGTTCTGGAAGACCATCGCGATGTCGCGGTCCTTCGGAGAAAGATCGTTGACGACGCGCCCGCCGATCTCGATCTTTCCCTCCGAGATCTCCTCCAGACCCGCGATCATTCGCAGTGCGGTCGACTTGCCGCATCCGGACGGGCCGACCAGAACCATGAACTCGTGATCCTCGATGTCGAGATTCAGGTCCTCGATGACGGACACCTTGTCGTAGCGCTTGGCCACGTGTTCGAAGCGCACTTCCGCCATCAGCGCGACTTCTTATTACGGCCGTGCCCCGGCGTCAACGGACGTTCGGAAAGGTGGCATGATTCGCGGTCGTCGGCGGCCACCGGCCGAGGCTTTCGGAAGGAGAATCGGTGATGATCGGGTGCACGACCCATCCGGCCAACCGCGGGACGCTCGCCGCCGCGCTCTACGCCGCCGCCGCGGCGGGAAGCGCCTCCCCGGGTCTCCCGGGCAGGGGGTCGCGGCGGGAATGGCAGAGGTCGGAGAGCCCGTCCTGTGCTACGAGATGGCGGAGCTGTGGCTGAAGGATCCCTATATGGTTCCGGCGATGGAGCACCACGAGCTCGCCGGACGGCTCAACCGGCGGCGCGGTGATTCTGCGCTTCTCCGTCATTCCCAAACGGCCGTATTCCCTGGCACTCACGGCGGAGCGGTACACGCGGTTCCCCGAAGTCGTCGATCGTTTCGACGGGCGCGTTTATCGTCGTCTTCTCGGAGTCGGCCGCGGCGGCGTTCTCCTCTCCGTCGAGCAGGCGGGGTCGCCGGCGCACGCCATCCTGGAGGTGACGCTCGAGGGTGGGCAAGCCGACTCTCCGGCATCCCGCGAGGCGGCCCGCCGGGTCGTCGAGATCGCGCTCGGCGCCGCAGCGGACGTCGTCCCGTTCTACCGCGCGCACCGCGGCGATGCCGTGCTCGCATCGCCCATCCGCGGCTTCCGAGGCCTGCGAGTCGCGGGGTTGCCGTCGCTCTGGGAGGCGACGCTCACGGCGATCCTCTCCCAGCAGGTGAATCTGAAATTCGCCTACGACATCCGGCGCGAGCTCGCCCAGGCGTTCGGGCAGCGCGCCCGCGTCGGTCGCGAAACCTTCGTTGCCTTTCCCAGTCCGGACTCGCTCGCGGAGGAGACTCGCGAGTCACTCCAGCATTTTCGTCTCTCGCGAGCCAAAGCCCTCGCGATTTCGGGACTCGCGCGCGCGTTCGCGGAGGGCGAGCTCACGGAGCCGGCCATTGCCGCGCTGCCGGACGAGGAGGCGATCGAGCAGCTGACCAAGGTGAAGGGAGTCGGCCGCTGGACCGCCGAAATCGCTCTGCTGCGCGGGCTCGGGCGTGCCGACATCTTTCCCGCGGGGGACCTGGGAGTCGTGAAGTATCTGGCTCAGGGACTTCTGGGCCGGCACGCGAGAGCCACGGAGACCGACATGCGCCGGTTCGCCGAGCGCTGGAAGCCCTATCGCAGCCTCGCGCTGGTCTACGGCTATGCCGAGCTCAGTCGGCGGAGAGCGAAAGGTCCCGCGAAGCCGTATCCCCGGCCGCGCTCTCCGGAAAGCCCTCGGTCACGAGCACGTTGACGGCGGCGAGCACGACGAGGATCCCGAAAACGGGAAGAAGCGAGCGCTCGATCGCGAGCCGGAAGAGAGCCGGATCGACCGGCACGCTCCTGGCGGGCTCGCCTCCCGAGGCGAGCAGACGGCTTGCCGTCTCCGCGGCGCCGCCGAGACGTCGCGCGAGGCCGGCGGCCAGCAAGCCCCCGAGCGCGCCGACGCCGAGCGATCCGCCGATGGTCCGGAAGAAGGGGACCAGGCTCGTCGCGACGCCGCGCTCCCGTTCCTCGACGACGTTCTGGATCGCCAGGATCTGGGACATCGACGAAGGGCCAAGACCCGCGCCGACGACCGCGCAGGCGGCCGAGATCCAGGGCACCGACGCGTTGAGGTAGGCCGCCGCGACGAGTCCCGTCAGTCCGGCCAGCATCAGAAACGCGCCCCAACGGGCCGTGCGGCGAAAACCGAAGCGCACGATCAGGCGGGCGGCGACCGTCGCCGAGGTCGCCCAGAAGAACACCAGCGGCGTGATCACCGCGCCGGCGGCGCCGGCGGTGCCCCCGCGGGCCCCCTGAACGAAGAGCGGCACGAAGGTGTCGACGCCGTAGATCGCAGTCCCCAGCAACGCACCGCTCACATACGGGGCAGCGGTGCGCCCGTGGCGCAAGAGGCGCGGCGGAATTAAGGGATGCTCGCGCCGCATCTGCAGTCTCGCGAAGATGCCGAGCGATCCGGCGGCTGCCACCACCAGGACGACCCGGAACGGAAGACTCATTCCTCCCTCGCCGGCGCGATGAAGGAGGGCGAAGAGCAGCGCCGTGACGCCAGCGGCGAGACTCGCCGCCCCAGCGAGGTCGAGCGGATCCGGCAGCCTCGCCCTCGATTCGATCATCTGGGTTCCGACGAGCGCGAACGCGATGATCCCGAGCGGCACGTTGATGGTGAAGATCGATCGCCAGCCGAACGTGATCGTCATCCACGCGCCGATGAGCGGCCCCACGAGGCTCGCGAATCCCCAGACGCTGGAGAAGAGGCCCTGGATCCGCGCCCGCTGCTCCAGCGAATAGAGGTCCCCGGCCACGGTCAGGGCGACCGGAACGAGGCCCGCCGCGCCCAGGCCCTGGAGCGCGCGAGCCGCGATGAGTTGAGGCATCGAGCGCGAGAAGCCGCAGGTGACGGCTCCGGCGAGGAACACCGCGATCGCGACGAGGAGGATGCGGCGCCGGCCGTAGATGTCGGCGAGACGTCCGTAGACCGGCATCATGACGGTCGAGGTGAGCAGGTAGATCGAGAAGACCCAGGAGTAGAGCGGCAGTCCGCCGAGGTCGCCGATGATCGTCGGCATCGCGGTCGAGACGACGGTCGACTCGAGGGAGGCGAGCGCGGTCACCAGCACGAGAGCCGCAGTCACCGCGCGGCGACGCTTCGGATCGAAGCGAGGAGTGCCCGTCACGGAAGGGCTCACCGGGGTGATGCGGTCGTGAGCCCGAGGGACGTGGCCGCCGCCGAGAAGCGCTCGTCATAGCTGATCAGACCCGCCAGGTCATGTCGAATGGTCAGTGCCGTCGCCAGATGGATGGCATCGAGGGTGCGCAGATCCGGCGGCTCGAGCTCGGCGGCTTTCTCGAGGATCTCTTCGTCGATCCGGATGAGCGCAATGCGCGAGAGAACCTCTTCCGCTCGACGGCGATCGGGACGGCCGCCGCCCGCCCGTCGGATGGCGCGCAGCGTCTCGACGCGCGCTAGAGCGCTGGAGACCCGCTGCGGATGGGCGCCCAGATAGGAGAGCAACGCGATGGTCTCGGGCTCGTAGGCGACGAGCTTCACGATCGCTGAGGAGTCGAGATACAGAAGCTTCGAGCTCAGAGTCAAAGGCGCTCTTCGCGAGTACTGGCGAGCGCGGCGCCCAGCCGTCTCGAGCGCCGCCGGCGGGAGGGGAGCGGCAAATCGAGCAGGTCGCCCGCCGGGGAGGAGGCGAGACCGGCCGAAACCAGTCGGGAGAGTGCAGAGCCCGCGGCGGGCATCGGCACGAGGAGAGCGACACGCTCGCCCCGCTCGGTCACTTCCAGCGTCTGTCCGGCCCGGACGCGGCGAAGGTAGACGCTCAGGTTCTGTCGCAACTCCCGCACTCCGACGCGGCGGTTCGACCGGCTCATGTAGCACATTGTAGCACATCATCCTCGTGTTAGAGTCCGCGGTCATGCGCGTCCTGGCCGGGACGAGCGGGTACAGCTACAAGGAGTGGAAGGGGAGCTTCTACCCGGAAGACCTACCGGCCTCCGAGATGCTCCGTTACTACGCCGCTCGGCTTCCCGCGGTCGAGATCAACAACACCTTCTACCGCATGCCGAAGGCCTCGCTGTTGTCCGGCTGGGCCGAACAGGTGCCCGACGGCTTCCGCTTCGTGCTCAAGGCGTCGCAGCGGATCACGCACCAGAAACGGCTCAGGGAGGCGGGCGAAGAGGTCGGCTATTTCTTCCGCGTAGCCACGACTCTCGGCGATCGCCTCGGCCCGGTTCTCTTCCAATTGCCGCCGAACCTCAAGAGGGACCTGCCGCGGCTGGCCGATTTTCTGGCTCTGCTGCCGCCGGCCTCCCGCTCGGCCTTCGAGTTTCGTCACGAGTCGTGGTTCGACGACGAGGTCTTCGAGGCGCTGCGCTCGCGCGGCGCCGCGCTCTGCATCGCGGAGGACGAGGATCTCTCGACGCCGTTCGAGATGACCGCGGCGTGGGGATACCTGCGGCTGCGGCGGCAGGACTACGGCGAGGCGGACATTGCGGCGTGGGCCGACCGCATCCGGGGAAAGCCCTGGAGCGAGGTGTACGTCTTCTTCAAGCACGAGGAGGGAGGCGCGGGACCGAGACTGGCGGCCGAACTGCTGAGGCAAATCACTAATCTCCCATGAGGCTCAACTGGCTGGGCCGCGCCGCCATGAACAATCCGGCCCGCGGGCGTCTTCAGCAGGAATACGTCGGGAAGTGGTTCGAGCGCCTGGGTGGGCGTGTCGACGCGGGGCGTGTGCTCGAGGTCGGCTGCGGCCAGGGCGCCGGCATCGAGGTGCTCCGCCGCCGCTTCGGCGCGGAGAGCGTCGTGGCTCTCGACCTCGATGTCCGGATGATTGCCCGGGCTCGCCGGCGCATCCTTTTCCGGCCGGAATACCGGGCGGGGTTGATGATTGGCGACGTCACGTCTCTTCCGGCGGCGGATGAGACCTTCGACGCCGTTTTCGATTTTAGCGCGATCCATCTCGTGCCCGAGTGGGAGAGAGCACTGGATGAGGTGGCGAGGGTGCTTCGCCGGGGCGGCCGGTATTACTTCGAGTGGGTTACCGGCAAGGCTCTCCGTTCCCTCTACGGGCTGGTGACCGAAGGATTCCGGCGAATGCATCCTCCGACTCCGGAGGTATTGCTCGAGGCTCTCCAACGCCGCGGCATCCTCGTCGGCCGAAACTTCCGCAGCCGCGGCTGGCGTCGATGACGAATCTCGTCGGGGATCTGATCGGCGTCGGAGTAAGGGGTCAGGTCTGTGAATGTGTGACTTTGGTCGAAGTCACACTTTCGGAGACCTGACCCCACTCGCGAGCCTCTCCGTCAGGAGAGCGAGCGCCCCGTGGAGGTCCGGCTTGAGTGTGAGCACTGGGGCGACAGGGTCCTCCTTCAGGCGTTTCATGCGCGCCGGGAGCGTCTGGATCGTGAACTTCTTCGGATCGAGCTTCGCGCTGACTTCGCGCCACTCGAGCGGCGCGGAGGCCGTGGCGCCGGAGAGGGGGCGCGCTGAGAATGGGCCCGCGATCGTGCGGCCGTGCCCGTTCTGCAGGTAGTCGACGTAGACCTTTCCCCCGCGGGAGCCGATCATGCGCTTCGTCGTGGCGATCTCGGGAAGCTCCTGCTCGACGACCTTCGCCAGAATCTCTCCGAACGCGCGGGACTCGGCATAGGTGCACTGGCCGCCGAGCGGAAGGAGGACGTGCAACCCCGTCGCGCCGCTCGTCTTGACGAAATCCGGCAGTCCGATCTCCCCGCAGAGCGCATGGATGGTCTGCGCGACCTTCACCACGTCTCGAAACGGCGCGCCCTTGGGATCCAGGTCCAGGATGCACCAGTCGGGGCGCTCGAGCGACGCCACGCGGCTCGACCAGACGTGCAGAGGAATCGACCCGAGGTTGACGACGTAGAGAAGGGTCTCCAGGTCGTCGCACACGAAGTAGTCGATCTCGCGCTCCGCGTGCTCGCTCCAGATCCGCTCGAGCCGCACCCAGCCCGGCGCGAAGGAGGGCGCGTCCTTCTGAAAGAAGGACTTGCCCGCGATGCCGTCGGGATAACGAGTCATCACGATCGGGCGGTCGTGCAGGTATGGGAGAAGCCACGGGGAGATCGTGCGGTAGTACTCGATCAGGTCCCCCTTCGTGTATCCCTCCTCCGGCCAGAAGACTTTCTCGAGATGAGATAGAGGAACGATCTTCTCCGCTAACTCTTCGGCAGGTGCCCGAACGGCCGGCTGGGGGAGTTCGGCGATCTCTTCGCCGCGGAGGTACTCGTCGACCGGTTTGTCCTCGCGGAAGCGCAGAAACGTCGGCTGCCGCAGCAATCCTTCACCCGTCCACTCCTTGTAGCGGACCTCGCAAACGAGCTCGGGATCGACCCACGCGTGCCCCCGGCCGGCGGGAGCGGGCCCATCGAAGACGGGCGAAGCCCGGACCTTCGCCTTCAGCTTCGCGTGGGCCTCGCCGAGAAGCTTTTCGGTGAAACCGCCGCCGACGCGGCCGGCGTATATGAATCGCCCCTCTTTCCAGTACGCGAGGTGCAGCGCGCCGAAGCCGGAGCGCGATCCACTCGGCGCGGTGAAGCCCACGACGGCGAAGTCGCCCGTACGATCGAGGCGCACCTTGATCCAGTCGGGGGAGCGGCCCGCGCGGTAGGGCGCGTCGGCCTTCTTGCCGACGATGCCCTCCAGGCCGAGCCCCGATACCTCCCGCAGCAAGTCTTCCCCGCGTTCCTCGATGTGATCCGCAAATCGCAGCGGTCCGGTCTTGGGCAGGATCCGCCGCAGGAGCGCCTTGCGGTCCGCCAGTGGCAGAGGCCGCAGGTCGAAGCCGTCGAAGGCAAGCAGATCGAAGAGAAAGAGTGTTGCGGGAAGCTCGACGGATGCGCGCTCGATGTCGGGTCGCCGCTGGAGAAGCGCCCGCTTCTGCAGTCGTGAAAAGCTCGGGCGCGCTTTCTCGTCGAGCACGACGATCTCGCCGTCGAGGAGGAGGGAATCGAAAGGCAGCGCGCGCAGCGCCCGGGCCACTTCCGGAAACGTCGCGGTCGCGTCCATGCCGTGGCGATAGAGGAGCCGCGCTTGGGCTCCTTCCCGCTCGCCAAGCACCCGGTAGCCATCATACTTCAGCTCCCAGAGCCAGCCGGTCTTCGTGAAGGGAGCCGAACGCGCCTCGGCGAGCATCAGGCCGACTTCGGACGCGGCGAGCCGGTGGCGCGGCAGGCCGCGGCGCTCGAGCTCGCTGCGGATCTCTCCTGCGCGGCGCGGGCCTTCGGCGAGCTCCTCGAGCGTGAGCCCGGAGAGAATGGATTCCTGTGGGAATCCGCCTTCTCGTTCCTTCCTCGCCCAGGCATCGCGCTCCTTGATGAGGAGCCATTCCTTGCTCTCCTCCTTTCCCTTCTTCTTCATCCGGACGAGCGTCCACTTGCCGCGCAGCTTGTAGCCCTGAAGCTCGAAGAGGAGCTTCCCCTTGCGCTCCCCCTCCTCCGGGTCGGCCAGCGGCGTCCACCGCCCCTGGTCCCACACGATGACCTCGCCTGCGCCGTAGTTGCCGGCCGGGATGATCCCCTCGAAGTCGGCGTATTCGACCGGATGGTCTTCGACCTCCACGGCGAGGCGCTTCTCGGAGGGATCGGCGGAGGGACCCTGCGGAACCGCCCAGGACTTCAAGACCCCAGCCCACTCCAGCCGGAAGTCGTAGTGCAGGTGCCGGGCCGCATGTTTTTGGACCACGAAGAGATGCGGCCGATCCGCCGCCCCGACGCCGAAGGGCTCCGGGGTCCGGTCGGCCGACCGCTTCTCGCGATACTTTTCGAGCGGCACCGTTGTCTCCGGCGGCCCATGTTACAGTTAGCGGCCTAAACCTATGAGCGCACGGTCGATAGCGTCCGGGACCATCTCTTTTGGACTCGTCTCCATACCGGTCAAGCTCTACGCGGCCTCCAACGCCTCGGCCGCGATCTCCTTCAACCTGCTGCACGCCAAGGACAGCGCGAGGCTCAAGCAGCAGTACATCTGCACCAAGGACAACGAGATCGTTACGCGCGACCAGATGGTCAAAGGATACGAATTCTCGAAGGACCGTTACGTCACGTTCACCCCGGAGGAATTGAAGGCGCTCGAGGAGCAGTCCACCCAGTCAATCGAGGTCGTCGAGTTCGTTCCGATCGAGAAGGTCGACCCGGTCTACTTCGACAGGAGCTACTACGTCGGGCCCGACAAGGGGGGCGCCAAGGCGTACGCCCTCCTGTCGAAAGTGATGCAGGAGACCGGCCGCGTCGCCCTCGCCCGCTACGCCGCGCGCGGAAAGCAGTATCTGGTGATGCTGCGGCCGGCCGACGGCGGGATCGTGATGCAGCAGCTTCTCTACGCCGACGAGGTCCGGCCGTTCGCCGAAGTCCCTATCGAGAGCGCGGACGTCAGCCCGAAGGAGCTCGATCTCGCTAAGCTTCTAGTCGAGCAGCGCGCGACGGACGCCTTCCAGCCGGAGACCTACGAGGACGACGTCAAGAAGCGAGTCCTCGGCCTGATTCAGAAGAAAGTCGAAGGGGAGGAGGTCTCCTTCGCTCCGCCCGAGGTCGGCGGCGGCCAGATCATCGATCTAATGGAAGCGCTCAAGGCGAGCCTGGCGAAGAAGCCTGGAAAGGCGGCTGCGGCCGCCAAGTCTTCCGCGGCCGAGGCGTCGGGGCGCAAGCCGGCCAAGCGCGCCCCCGGCCGTGTGGCCCAGATGCGCACGGAGGGGGGAAGGAAGTCTTGATTTGCGATTTGTGATTTGAGATTTGTGATTTGTGAAGGGTCAGCTCCCCAGAAATCACCAATCGCCAATCGCCAATCGCCAATCCTCTCCGAGGGGCTACTCCACGCGGGAAGTCGCCAAGATCCTCGGACTGTCGGACGCTCGGGTCCGGGGCTACGTCCGGGCCGGCTTCCTCTCTCCGGATCGGGGTTCCCGCCGCGAGCTCCGGTTTTCGTTTGAGGACCTCGTTTTTCTGCGCGCGGCAAGGGGGCTGATGGCCGCGCGCGTTCCTCCCCGCCGGATTCGTCGCGTGCTCCAGAGGCTGCGCGATCAGCTTCCGGAGGGCCGGGCGCTGACGGGAGTCCGGATCACGATGGAAGGCAGCCGCATCGTCGTCGAGGACGGCACCAAGCGGTGGCAGCCGGAGTCCGGCCAGATCCTGTTCGACTTCGGCGTCGCGGAGCTGGCGCGGAAGGTCGCGCCGCTCGCCCGGCGCGCCTTCCGGCAGGCGCGGCAGGCGGAGGTGGAGGGGGAAGAGTTTACGGCGGATGACTGGTACGAATGGGCCTGCGAGCTCGATCCCGCCGCGCCCGAAGAGGCGCGAGAAGCCTATGCCCGGGCCCTGGAGCTCGATCCCGACCACGCCGACGCCCACGTCAACCTCGGGCGGCTTCTCCACGAGTCGGGGGACGCCGCCGGCGCGGAGCCCCACTATCGGCGCGCCCTTGCCTCGCGGCCCGACGACGCCATTGCTGCGTTCAACCTCGGCGTGGCGCTGGAGGACCTCGGCCGGCTCGAGCAGGCGCTCGAAGCCTACGAGAAGGCCGTGGAGATCGATCCCGAGAACGCCGACGCCCACTTCAACGCCGCGGCTCTGGCGGAGAAGCTCGGCCAGACGGCGGTGGCTCTCCGACACCTGCGGACGTACCGGAAATTGACGCGGGGGTGAGGGATCGGGCAGGAGAGGAGACGGCGAGGCGTGACCGCCTGAGCAACTGTGCGTTGATGGCGACGACTACGGTCGAGACGGACATGAGCACCGCGCCGAACGCGGGAGATAAGAGCACGCCTTTCGCGGCGAGCACTCCGGCCGCGAGCGGGATCGCGACGACGTTGTAGCCGGCAGCCCACCACAGGTTCTGAACCAACTTTCTGTAAGTGGCCTTCGCCAGGACGACGATCGAGGCGACGTCTCGGGGGTCGGAGCGAACGAGCACGATGTCCGCCGACTCGATGGCCACGTCGGTCCCGGCGCCGATCGCGATCCCGACGTCGGCTTCCGTCAAAGCCGGGGCGTCATTCACGCCGTCCCCTGTCATGCCCACCCGGAGTCCGCGCGCTTTGACTTCGCGAATCTTGGCCGCCTTTTCGTCGGGAAGGACCTCGGCGAAGTAGTCGTCGAGAGCAAGCTCGGAGGCGACCCATCGGGCGACGGCTGTGGAGTCGCCGGTCAGCATCATGGTCCGTATTCCCATCTGCCGAAGAGTGCTGAGCGCCTCACGCGATTCGGGCCGGATCAGGTCGGCGAGGGCAATCGCCCCCTGCAGCCTGCCGTCGACGAGGACGTAGACAAGGGTCTTGCCTTCTTCGGTGATGCGGCGCACCGCGTCGACCTTCGGGTCGAGGCCGCGCTCCCTCAGGGAGCCCGGACTGACGACTTGAACCATCCGTCCCTCGACGACTCCCTCCGCGCCTCTTCCGGGTATCGCCTTGAAGCTTTCTGGTGTCGCGAAGGCGAGGCCTCTGGCTTTGGCGCCGTCGATGACGCCGGCCGCGATGGGGTGCTCCGAGCGGCTTTCGATCGAGGCGGCGAATCGGAGCAGCACCGGCGCCTCGAGGTCACCGAGAGGGACGACATCGGTGACGCCGAACCGACCTTGCGTGAGCGTCCCCGTCTTGTCGAACACGATGGCCTGAAGGCTCCGCGCCTGCTCGAATGCCGTTCGGTCCCGGATGAGCAGGCCGTGCCCGGCGCCGAGAGCCGTGGAGACGGCGACGACGAGCGGAACTGCTAGACCCAGGGCGTGCGGGCAGGCGATGACCATGACGGTCACCATTCGCTCGAGGGCAAAGTTGAAGCCTCGCCCCGCAAGGAGCCAGGCCGCAAGGGTTACACCGCCGAAGATCAGCGCGACGAGGGTCAGCCCCAGGGCGGCGCGGTTTGCGAGGTCCTGCGAGCGCGATTTCGACTCCTGCGCCCGACGCACGAGATCGATAACCTGCGCCAGGTACGTCTCGTCGCCGGTCTTGCGGACTTCGACGGTGAGTGCTCCCTCGTCGTTGACGGAGCCGCCGATGACCGAGTCACCCTCTCCCTTCTCGACCGGTTTGCTCTCGCCCGTAAGCATCGACTCGTTGAGCGAAGACCTGCCGGCGGCGACGACGCCGTCGGTCGGGACCTTCTCGCCCGGCTTGACGAGCACTCGATCCCCCTTGCGAAGATCTGAGAGCGGTATGTCGTCGGTCGAGCCGTCCGGGCGCAGGCGGTGGGCCTCGGAGGGCATGAGCTTGGCGAGCTCTTCGAGCGCCCGCGAGGCGCCCATGACCGAGCGCATCTCGACCCAATGCCCGAGCAGCATGATGTCGATCAGCGTCGCGAGCTCCCAGTAGAAGCCCTCGCCCGGGACACCGAACGCCACAGCCGTGCTGTAGAAGTAGGCGACGCTCGTGGCGAGACCGATCAGCGTCATCATCCCGGGCCGACGCTTCGCGAGCTCGTCAACCAAGCCTTTCAGAAACGGCCAACCACCGTAGAAGAAGACCGCGCTCGCGAAGGCGAACTGGACGAGGCGACTGCCGGAGAAGGCGAGAATCTCGGGAAGCCGCAGAGCTTTCTGGATCATCGGCGAGAGGACAACGACGGGAAACGTCAGGCCCAGAGAGATCCAAAAACGGCGTCGGAAGTCGGCCACCGAGTGGGCATGACCGCCGTGGCGGGCCGCCTCCTGAGCGGAGTGGCCCGCCGATATGTGGTGCTCGTGGGAAGAGGACGTGTGACCGTGCATCGGCTTCAGGACATCAGCGTTCCGGTCCCGCCGCGAGCCGGTTGTAGACCCAGGCCGATGCCCACGCCAGAATCCCCAGGACGAGGCTGTAACAGATCATCCCTCCGAAGAAGCTTCCCCACGTGATGTGTCGGCCGAGGCTCGACAGGTCAACATGCATGACCCAGCCGAAGAACTGGGACGTGGCACCGGGAGCCATGGCAACGAACGCAGCGCAAACAATATAGCTTGCCGCGGACACGAGGGCGACCGCCCAGAACGCTGCGCGGGTATTCAGTTTCATGATCAAACTCCTTTCCAGAGTGTTCTCGAGGCATTCCGACGGTGAGGGTTGAGCCCGAACCGCCACGACGAAGATGCGCTTCCTTTCGGAGGCGGAGAGGCGCTTCAGATCAGGAGTTGGGCGTGGAGGAGACAGAGATTTCCGTTACGGGTGAGAAAAGAATGACGGGCGGCCGTGATGGCGGTCGCCGTTCCCGGATGGATCTGAAGAGACCTC
>DASXTI010000105.1:0-8459 GCA_036505535.1 Thermoanaerobaculia bacterium | reverse complement strand
AGCTCTCGACACGGATCTCCGGCAGGTCCTTGCCCGTCGCTTCCTTGATCTTCGCCTTCTGGGCATCCGTGAGTTTGATCTTCACTTCGTTCGCCATGGTTTTCTGTCCTCCTCTGTTGCCCTTCTCTAAGGGCAAGAACGTGGCCAGCGGCGACCGCGCTGCCAGACTCAAGAAGTCACTCCTTTTCAGTGTCTTATGGATTGGCGTCTAGCCAGGTGGAGCGAAAGGGTTGAAAATTTACCGCCCCCGGAGCTTACTTTTTCAACTAGAGACCGTATTTCCGGCAGAGATATTTGATCTGGTTGGCGTCGAGCCCGAGCCGCCGCGCCGCTTCGGCCTTGACTCCCCCCGCCACCGCGATGGCGTCGGAGAGAAGCCGGCGCTCGTACTCCTCCACGGCGGCGGCGAAATTCTTGGGCGGCCTCATCTTCGCTCCCGGCGGACGCATGTCGCGCAGGGCTCTGGGCAAATCCTCCTCGCCGATCTCTTCCCCCTCGGAGAAGAGGACCAGCATCTCGATCGCGTGCTGCAGCTCGCGCACGTTGCCGCGCCAGGGATGCGCCTTCAACTGTTCGAGCACCGGCGCCGATAAGCGCTTGGCGGGTTTTCGCTCGCGCGCGCAGAATTTCGACAGAAAGTGTTCAGCCAGCAAGGGAATGTCCGTGACGCGCTCGCGCAGGGGCGGGACCGGTATCGGGACGGTATTGATGCGGTAAAAGAGATCCTCGCGGAAGGCTCCCCCCGCGACGAGCTCTTCCAGATCCTCGTTGGTCGCCGAAATCAGCCGGAAATCGACGGGTACCGTCCTCCGGCCGCCGACCCGCTCCACCTCGCGACTCTCGATTACGCGCAGCAGCTTCGACTGTATCGCGGCCGACAGAGTACCGATCTCGTCCAAGAACAGCGTTCCGCCCTGCGCGAGCTCGAATCGGCCGGGCCGCGAGGCGATTGCGCCTGTGAAGGCGCCCTTCTCGTGCCCGAAGAGCTCCGCTTCGGCCAGCGACTCCGGCAAAGCCGAGGCGTTGACAGCGACGAACGCACGGTCACGACGGGGACTTCCGGCATGGATCGAATGCGCTACCAGCTCCTTTCCGGTTCCGCTTTCCCCGAGGAGCAGAACCGTCGCGTCGCTGGAGGCGACTTTTTCGATGTCGCGAAAGAGCCTCCGCATCGGGGGGCTCTGACCGACTAAGCGATCGAAGGCCGTCGGCTCGCCGGCCGCCGCCTCGCGCAACTCTCGGTTCTCCGCGACGAGCCTCCTCCGCTCGAGCGCTCGGTTCAGGATGACGAGAAGCTCGGCCGTGTCGATGGGCTTCTGAAAAAAGTCGAAGGCCCCGAGCGCGATCGCCTTCAGGGCGTCCGCGCGCTCCCCTTCCCCCGACATCATCACGACGGTCGCTTCGGGGTCCCGGCGGCGCACGTCGCGCAACAGATTCAACCCCTCCTGGATCTCCCCCGAGGGGGGGAGCCGCATGTCGAAGAGGTAGAGATCCGGATCCGACACCCAGAGGGCCCGGGCCTGCGTGGCATCGCGGGCCGAGGAGACGGAGAACCGGCCCTTCAGCGTCCAGGTGAGCTGTTCGAGAAGGAAGGGGTCGTCCTCGACGACGAGAATGCGTCCCTGCTGCTCGGCCGACGGTTCGCTCATCCTTCCGGCTCCGGAATCGCGGGCAGGGAGATCCGCACGAGCGTGCCGCCACCCGGCTGGCTCAGAATCCGGATCGTGCCCCGGTGGAAGCGCACGATCTGGCTCGCCGTGGCCAGCCCCAGCCCCACGCCCTGCGGTTTGGTCGTCTCGAAGGGACGGAACAGCCGGTCCCGTAGGAATTCCGGGCTCATGCCGGACCCGTTGTCGATGACCTCGACGACCGCCCGCGGCCGACGGGGACTGCCGGCCGAGTAGCTACGGAGAAGAACTTTCCCTTCCGGCGCGGCCGCCTCGAACGCGTTTTCGACGAGGCTTCCGAGGGCGTCGCCCAGATAGTAGGGATCGCCCCAGATCCGAGGCAGAGCCCCGAGTGCGAGCGACAGCCCGGGCCCGCGGCCCGCGACCCCGCGTCCGGAGCGCCGCGAGGGGCGTTCCGCGACTTCGCGCAGGAGACCATTGACGTCGAGCGCCACTTTGATGAGGACGGCATCCTCGTGTGCGACGAACCGGCCGACGATTCCCTCGAGGCGCTCGACCGTCGAGGCGATCAGATCCCGGACGGTCCGCCGGAACTCCGGGTCCTCCCAGTGCTCATCCAAGTTCGAGAGCAGCAGGCGCAATCGGAAGGACATGTTCTTGATGTCGTGGAGAAGGACTTTGTCGAGCGTGGAACGAAGACGGGCCGAGGAGCGGGGGCGGTCGACCATGGGCCCTCGAGGAACCGCGGCCTACCGGGATCCGGTCCGGAGGAAACGGACCTTGACGGCGATGCCGGGACGCAGCACCGCCCGCGCCGGGTTGCGACGGACGCGGATGACGACCTGAAAAGTCCCGCTCGCCGCGTCCACGCTGGGGCTTATGAACTGCACGTCGCCAGTCGTCCGGACGTCGGGAAATCGATCCGAGACGACCTCCACCTTGTCTCCGACCTTTACGCGAAGCAGCTCGTCCTCGGGCAGATACACCCGAGCCAGCAGGGGCTCGACGGCGGTGATCTTGAAGAGAGGCTCGTTCTTGTCTTCGATGACCTTCTGCCCGAGCCGCACGTACTTCTCCGAAACGATGCCGGCAAAGGGCGCGCGGATGACGGAATAGTCCCGGATGGCCTTCGCCTTTTCCCATGTCGCCACGGCGACCTGGTACTGCGCTCTCTTTTCGTCCAGGTCCTGCGCGCTCACGATCTTCGAGGCGGCCAGTGACTGCGCCCGGTCGTACTCGAGTTTCTTCAAGTCCATGTCCTCCTTGGCCTGGCGGACCTCTGCGTCGAACTCGCGCGGATCGAGGGTCGCCAGCACCTGGCCCTGCGTCACCGCCGCGCCGCGGTCGACGGCGATCGAGCCGACGATCCCGGTAATCCGCGCGGAAACGACGACCTCCTGATCCACCATCAGGTGCGACGCATAGACTCCCTCCTCACCCGAGATGATGGTCGAGGCGCCGCCCAGAAGCAGCAGGAAGCCCGTAAACAGAGCGTTTTTCACGGTGGCGATCGAACGCGGGGATGCTATCGTTTATCGGCATTCATGTCGATCTCCCTCGCCAACGAGACCCCTTCAGTCGAGCAAAAGGGCCTCCGAGCAAACTTCCGCTGGACGATGGCCGAGCCGTGGGACGAGCGACGGCTGGCCGCCTTCCTGATGACGAAGCACCGCCGCAGTGATTCCGACTGGACCCGCCGCCCCTCCCCATTCTTCGCTACCCTCGGGCAGTCCGTCATCGAGTGCTCGGTGCCCGTGGCCCGTCCCGAAGCGCTCGCCGAGCTGGCCTCGATCCTCACTTCGGAGCTGAAGGGAATCCTCGTCGGAGCCAACCGGATCTACGATCAGATGACGTCGGGCCAGGATTGGAAGTCGGTCTCCCCGCCCTGAGAGGCACCGGAGCACTCGTCGGCGAACCGAAAAGCCCTGCAATATCGTGGCTCCAACCGGCCGGCAGCCGGTATACCCTTTCCCCGCCCCGGCTAAGCCTCGGCGCCGGCCGGACGATCACGAACAACCGGGCTAGGAGGTGACCATGATCTCGGTTCCCTCGCTTCGTCTGAATCAGTTTGGTGTGGGGTTCTACGAAGCGTTGCTCTCGGGGTCGGATCTGCAGTCCCTGGTCGGTTTCGAGGTCCTTTCGTTCGGCCCGGGCAGCGAGACGACCCGCGGCAAGCACAAGATCGGGGCGGGCCGCGTCAACTGGGAGTTCCTCGAACGGAAGATCGCCGCCTCGGAGCATGCGTTCCAGCGCCCCATCATCAAGAGGAAGATCGATGAGCTGGTCTCCTATTATCTTCAGTGCGCCGACTCCGGAACGCTGCCCGCGATTCCCGGCAGTGTCCTGCTCGTTTCCGAGAAGCGCCTGGAGTTCGCACCGTCGAGCGGACGCTCCGACGCGGGATCTCTGAAGCTGCCGGAGGAGTCGAGCATCCTGCGCGCGCTCGACGGGCAGCACCGGCTGCTGGCCCTTCACCAACTCGCCGAAAAACACAGCCTGAAGGACTTCCAGGTCCCGGCGGTCGTCTTCGACAACCTGACGCCGGACCAGGTCGTCGAGCTCTTCGTCACGATCAACAGCAAGCACACGAAGCTGAACCCTTCGCACTTGATCTCTCTCGCCGGCCGCCGGCTCTACCGCGACGACAACCTGGCGGCGGCGCACGATGTCGTCCGCACCTTGAACGAAGACGAGGGTTCGCCCCTGAAGGGCTCGATCAAGGTCCTCGGCATCGGCAAAGGAACCGTGACACAGGCGTCCCTCGCCGACGAGCTGCGTGACGTCTTCGCCGCCGTCGACGCAGCCGGCGGCCGAATCGCCCGAGAGTTTCGCGAGAATTCCCGGCGGTTCTTCCTGAACTACTTCAAAGCGGCGGCCCGCGCGTTTCCCACCGCCTTCGCCGGTCGAAAGTATTCGATCAAGAGCTCGACCTCCCTTCGGGCATTCATCCGCATCGCCCCCTACGTCATCGCCATGGTGCGCAAACGCGGCGGCGACGTCTGGTCGGCCGGAGAGCTGGATGCGGCGTTGCGGCCGTGGGCCGAGTCGATCGGTGACCGGCGTTTCGAGACCGATACGGTCTGGAAGGAAAAACTGACCGGTGGGACGCGCTCCGCGGTCGAGATCCTGGCGCGGGAGCTGCGGCAGGGGTTGAGCGCCTGATGGCGGGCGCCGCCCCTTTCCAAACTGTCGAGCCCACTCTGCGTAGATAGCAACAGAAGGAATCGAGGTCGCATGGCTGCTGTCGGAAGTTGCCTCCTGATTCTGGTCGCGATCGCCGTCCTCGGCGCCATCTGGGCGATCTGGCGGTACAACAACCTCATTTCGCTGCGCAACCAGGTCGTCAACGGGTGGAAGCAGATCGACGTACAGTTGAAGCGCCGCCACGACCTGATTCCCAACCTGGTTTCGGCCGTCCGGGGAGAGATGCAGTTCGAGCAGGACACCCTCGAGAAGGTCATCCAGGCGCGAAACAGCGCCGTCGCGGCGAGAGGCGTCGCCGACGCCGCCGAGAAGGAGAATGCACTGACGCAGACGCTGTCGCGCCTTTTCGCGCTGGCGGAGAACTATCCGAACCTGAAAGCCAACGAGCAGGTCAAGTCGTTGATGGAGGAGCTGTCTTCCACCGAGAACCGGATCGGATTCGCGCGCCAGTTCTACAATGACATCGCCACGCGTTTCAACACGGCACAGCAGGTGTTCCCCGACAGCCTCATCGCCCAGACCTTCAAGTTTCAGCCGGTGGAGCTCTTCGAGATCAGGGACGAGACCGAACGCGCGGTGCCGAAAGTGGATCTGGGAATCCGACCACAAGCTTGAGTCTGTAGTTTGTGGTTCGTAGTTTGTAGTTGGGGAAACCACAAACCACAGACGACAAACCACAAACCCGTTGAACCTCTACGACCAGCAACGCCGCAATCTCGCGAACACCCGTTTCTTCATCGCCGCGTTTATTCTGCTCCTCGTTCTTCTCGGCCTCGGCGCGGATGGTGTCCTTTACGGCGCCGGAGCTTCGCCAGGAATCCCGATCGCCACGCTCGGAGCGCTCTGCGTCGGGGGGTTCTCGGCCTGGTGGTCGCTCCATGGAGGAGACCAGGCGGTGCTCGAGTCCGCAAACGCCGCCCCCCTCGATTTAGCCGACCCGAAGCAGCGCGTCTTCGAAAATGTGGTCGAGGAGATGGCGATCGCCGGAGGTCTCCCGAAGCCCGCGATCTACGTCATTCCGGATCCCGATCTCAATGCCTTTGCCACCGGCAGCGGCCCCGAGAAGGCCTCGATCGCCGTGACACGGGGACTGCTGGAGAAACTGAATCGAGAAGAGCTTCAGGGCGTGGTTTCCCATGAGATGTCCCACGTCAAGAATTACGACGTGAGGCTGATGACGGTCGTCGCGGCGCTGGCGGGAGCGATCCTGCTGCTCGCCGACTGGAGTCGGCGCGGTTTGGGGTGGGGCGGACGGCGCCGGGACGCCGGAGGCCGAGGCGGAGGGCTCGGCCTCCTCTTCGTCGCGCTCTGGATCGTTTCGATCATCCTCGCGCCGATCATCGCGCAGATCGTCTCTCTCGCCGTGTCGCGGCAGCGTGAGTACCTCGCCGATGCCTCGGGCGCGGAGCTCACGCGAAACCCCCTCGCACTCGCCTCCGCCCTCGAGAAGATTGAGGCCGCCGTCGAGCCGACGCTCGCCATCAAGCAGGGGATCGCCCACCTTTGTATCGCCGACCCGCGGGGCCGGGCGCTCAACGACAAGGAGGGATTTTTCGCCGACCTCTTCTCCACGCACCCCCCGATCGCCAAGCGCATCGCGATTCTGCGTGAGATGGCCTACCAGAAGGCGTAGGGGCTCTTCTCCGGTGAAAGGAGAACAACCTCGTGAGAAAGGACTGCTAGTCGAGGTCGATGTCCCGGATCGGTTTTGACGTATCGTGCTTCGTCTTCTCGAAGAGCTCCTCGAACTTCCGATTCAGAACGTCCTTCTTGGATTTCTCGGCCTCGACCGAGGCGGCGAATTTCTTTTCCCGCTCGTGGTCCTGCCCCTTGAGCGCGCCCAGGGCATCGTCGACCGATGAAAACTTCCGCGGCGTCTTCGGCGCCTCGTGGTCGATGACGGCCTTCAAGTCCGCGTCGATCTTCAGACGCGCGTTGCAGCAGGGGCAGAAGAGCTCGAAGTCCATGGTCTCACGTCTCAGGTCTCAAGTTTAAGCCCGAACGGTTTGACCCGAGACCTGAGACTATTCAACCTCTCTTGAGTCGAATGCGCTCTCTCCTGTCCTTCTTATCGGGCCGCCCCGAGCCGCCTTTGGGGGTGAGCATTCTGTCCAAACGCCGCGCCTCGATGACCTCCGGCGCCGGCGCCGGTGTGACGTCATCGTAGAGATTGCGGGCTTGCGCCCTCGGGATCGAATGCGCCGCGAGCCCGCGGACGGTGAGCTCGCGCCGTGTTCCCTCGCGGCCCGCGAGCGAGATGTGATCGCCCGGGCGGACTTCGCGGTGGGGTTTTGCTCGCATGCCGTTGACGTCGACTTTCCCGCCTTCGCAGGCCGCCTTGGCCTGCGAACGCGTTGGAAAAAGACAAGCCACGTCCAGCCAGACGTCGAGACGGACCGAGATCAAGGGGGTCTTCTCACCGGCCATGCCGAGCCCGGGTCACGCCGAGCGGGCGCCGCGCGGGTGCTCCGCAAGCCAGGATCGGAAATCGGCGGAGGGCTCCGGCAATTCCTCAGCCGGCCGGGCTAAGAAATAACCCTGGGCGGCTCCGACGCCCTCCGCGGCGCAGACGTCGAGATCCTCCGCCAGCTCGATTCCCTCCGCGATCAACGTGAAGGAAAACTCTCGCGACAAATCGGCCAGGAACTTCAGAATCGCCCGCCGTCGCGGATCCCGCGCGATACCACGAGTGACTTCGCTGTCGACCTTGATCCATTCGGGCTGCAGCCCCTGGCAGAGCTGCAGCGTCCCGTATCCCGAGGTGACGTCGTCCAATGCGATGACGGCTCCCAGATCTCGCGGGACCGTGAGCGCCGGCGCGAGCTCAGGGGGGGCCGGCAACGTCTCGACCTCGACGAGATCGAGCACGAGCTTGGAGAAGGAGACGCCGCGCCGTTCCGTCTCGACGCCGAGCGATGCGAGGGCATCCTCGGAGCGCTCGATCAGTCGCGGATTGACGTTGAGGAACAGGAGGGTCTCCTCGGGCACTCGGCTGGCGGCCTCCAGGACGCATGCCCAGGAAAACTGCTCGAAGCCGCGCTCGAGTTGAAGCGCTTCCGCCGCCGGGAAAATATCCGCCGCGAGCCGGGTGGAGCCGTCGGGACTCCGACCGCGCAGCAAGCCCTCGTAGCCGATGGCCTCGCCCGACTTCAAGTCGAAGAGCGGCTGGAATTCCACGAAGAACTCGCCGCTCGTCAGTTGGTCCACAAGCCAAAGCGCGTCGACTTCCCGCCGCGCGCGCGATAAGGTGGTCAAGCGGCTCATCGCATCCCACTTGGTCTGCTGCATGTCTTCCGGTGCGACCCGCACCCGATCGGCGAGCGGCCCTACCCCCTTCTCGAGATCTTCCAGGAAGGCCTCGGGAGTGCGCTCGACGAGGAGCCGGCGGGCCCGGCCGTACATCGGCGCACGCGCCCAGTTGCGGCCGAACGCGGCGGCGACGGCGCGCTCGGCCTCGAGCCCGTCGGGCCGGACAAAGACCGCACGGGTCTTCCGCCAGCGATCAAGCCGGCCAAGAGTCTGGCCGTCCAGAACGCTTCCGGATGCCTTCACGCCGTCGATTGTAAGGAGTCGAGAGGCAAGAGTTAAGAGTCAAGGGTGAAGATAATGCTGTTTCCTTTCTCTCGA
>DASXTI010000104.1:0-5531 GCA_036505535.1 Thermoanaerobaculia bacterium | reverse complement strand
CGCCAGAACGAGGATCCGAGTTGCCGGCGCCATGCGGCGCAGACGAGGAATCATGCTCTCCCCATTCGGGCCGAGTCCCTCGTAGTCGAAAAGGAGCACTTGAGGGTTTTCTTTGCTCAGGAGCCGGGTAATCTGATCCTCGTCCCGAGCTTGCCCCACGACCTTCAGGCTTGGCTCATTGTCGAGCTGACGCGTCAGGATCTCGCGAAAGAGAGCGGGTCGAGCGGCGACCGCAACCCTCAGCTGCGCGCCGGCTGCGGCCTCTCCGATGGTCTTCTTGCCCGACCCCCTTCGCGGGAGGAGCGAATCCCCTTCGGCGCTTCTCGATCTCTTTCGAAGCATTGTCGTCTCTTGCGTATCATGTCAGCAATTAGCCGGACTCGCCGGCGTCGGGTGACGGTCCTCAGTACCTCGGCATCGCCGGATCGATCCGCTCGGCCCAGGCATTGATGCCGCCGGTGAGGTTTCGAACCCGCTGAAACCCCATCTGGCGCAGCATTTGGACCGCCTTCGCGCTGCGCCCACCGGTCTTGCAATGGACGACGATCTCGTCGGCCGTCGAGAGCCGGTTGACCTGCTGCGGCAGGCTCCCGAGGGGGATGCGAATCGACTCCGGAAAGGCGCAGATCGATACCTCGTGCGGCTCCCGCACGTCGACCAAGACGAAATCGACGCGCCGCTCGCGCATCGTCTTGAGCTCCTCGACGCTGACCTCGGGGATGCCCGCCGCCGGGGGCTCGCCGGGCAAGACCCCGCAAAACGCCTCGTAGTCGATCAACTTCGTCACCGTCGGGTTCGGCCCGCAGAGCACGCATTCGGGATTCTTGCGCAGCTTCAGCTCGCGGAAGCGCATCGAGAGGGCATCCACCAGGAGCAGGCGACCGATCAACGGCTCGCCGGTTCCGAGGATCAGCTTGATCGTCTCGGTCGCCTGAATGACTCCGAGTAATCCCGGCAGGATCCCGAGCACTCCCCCCTCGGCACAGGAAGGGACCAGACCGGGCGGAGGCGGCTCCGCATAGAGACAGCGGTAGCAAGGGCCCTTTTGCGCCCAGAAGATCGATGCCTGCCCCTCGAAGCGGAAGATCGAGGCATAAACATTGGGCTTCCCCGTCAGCACACAGGCATCGTTGACGAGGTAGCGTGTCGGGAAATTATCGGTTCCGTCGGCGACGATGTCGAAGTCGCGGAAAATCGCGAGCGCGTTCTCCGAGGTCAGCCGCTCCTCGTGGGTCACGATCCGGACGTGGGGATTCAAGTCCTGCAGGCGCGCGGCCGCGGCGGAGAGCTTCGACCGCCCGACGTCTCCGGTGCCGAAGAGGATCTGGCGCTGGAGGTTGGAATCGTCGACGGTGTCGAAATCCACGAGTCCAATGGTGCCGACGCCTGCGGCCGCGAGATAGAGCGCAAGCGGCGAGCCAAGCCCACCGGTGCCGATCGCCAGAACGCGCGCCGCCTTGAGCTTCTTCTGCCCGTCGAGACCGACCTCCGGCATGATGAGATGCCGCGAGTAGCGACGGATCTCGTCGTTGGAGAGCGCCATCGCGCCGGCGAGAGTCGGAGGAGCGGCCGAGGCCCCTCCCGCAATCGACGGAATGATCGACAGCGCGTCCGCGTCCGAGACGGCCGTCTCCTCCCGCTGGAGGTAGCGGACGTCCTCGTCGTTGCGGTAGACATTGATGAACGAGCGGAGCCTTCCCGTGTCGTCGTAAAGGTGCTTGCGCAATCCTCCATAGCGTGACACGAGACCGTCCAGAGCTTCGGCCACGGTGGAGCCCGCGACGTCCACGCTCGCGGCTCCTTCGGCGTAGGGCCGCAGCGGAGTGGGCAAGTGGATCTTCGGCATGTGTTACTCCCCGGAACCCTCGACACGCAATTCCTCGCGCTGGAAGGCTCCTCGATCCTCCGACAGAACCCATGAGGTTATCTCTTCCGGGAGGCCGGAGGCGACCGCCAGCACGACGTAATGGAGCGACGGAAACGCGTGCTCCCGGTCATAGTCCGATGGCGCCGCCGCGTGATCCGGGTGCGAGTGGTAGAAACCGAGCAGGGCGAGGCCGAGCGCGTCGGCCAGACGCTCGAGTCGCAGGTAATCCCGCGGCGCGATCCGGAAGCGGCGTTCCCGCGTCTCTTCGCTGGCGTTGACCGTCCGCTCGGCGCGCGTAACACGCGAGCCGCCGTCCCGGGAGGAGCCCAGAAGGGCGCCGCAACATTCTTCCGGATACGCGTCGCGCCCATGCGCATGAATCTCTTCGAAGACCTCTCGCGGAAGAATGATCACCGCTTCTCCCAGAACGCTTCTGAGAGGTATCGACTTCCCCCGTCGCAAAGAATCGTCACGATCGTGGCGGGCAAGAGCGCCATTTCCCGGGCGACGCGGAGCGCCGCAACGACGTTGGCCGCGGCCGAGGGGCCGACGAGGATCCCTTCTTCTCCTACCAGGCGCCGACACATTGTGTAGGCGTCTTCAGTCGCGACCGTAAGCTCCGCGTCAGCTAGCGTCGGGTCATAGATGGGGGGAACCATCTGGGAGCCCATGTGCTTCATTCCTTCCAGGCCGTGCATCGGGCTATCAGGCTGCGTCGATACACACACCACGGAGCTGCTCCTCGTCTTCAAGTAGCGCGTCACACCGACGAAGGTTCCTGTGGTCCCGAGACCGGCTACGAAATGCGTGAGCCCTCCGCCGGTCTGCTCCCAGATTTCCGGGCCCGTTGTCTCGAAATGCGCTCCCCAGTTTCGAGGGTTCGAGTACTGGTCAGGATAGAAGTACTTCTCCGGGTCGGCGGCCGATAGCGACCGAGCCATTCGGATGGCGCCGTCGGCGCCTTCGAGTGGATCGGTCAGGATGATCTCAGCGCCGAGGGCTTGGAGAATGGCCTTGCGCTCGGCGGTGGCTTTTGCCGGAACGCAGAGCGTGACGCCGAAACCGAGTGTCCGCCCCAGCATCGCATCGGCGATCCCGGTGTTGCCGGAAGTCGCCTCGAGGATCGTCATTCCCGGCTTCAAGAGGCCGCGTGCTAAGCCGTCCAGAAGCATGGCCCGCGCGGGCCGGTCTTTCACGCTGCCGCCGGGATTTAAGTGCTCCGCCTTCGCCAGCAGACGCACCCCGGGCACCTCTGCGGCGATGCGCGACAGCTCCAAAAGCGGGGTACGCCCCACCGCATCGAGAAGCCTCATCGCCGCATCTTCGCGTCCTCGCGCGCTTCACCAGTGGAAAACGCGGTCGTACCCGGAGACGAAGCGGGCCAGGTCAGCCTGCGCCACTGGCTCCCCCGCGTCGATGAGGCTCGAACGCTCCAATCCGCGCTGGGTCGCATCCTCGAGCACGTAGTAGATCGGCACACCCTTCTTTGACCGCAGCACAGCGACATCCTCCGCGATCCGCGGCGGATTCCCGAGACCGGCCTCGCCGAACCGGAGGTCTCCGACCTCCTGCCCCTTGCTCAGGTAGTTGACCGCGTTTCCGCGGAGCAGAACCGCGATGTCGGCGCCGGCATTGGCGAGCATGTGGTTGAACCAGAGGACCGTGTCGTCCTGCTCCTCGATGGTGGCTCGATAGGCCGATTCGACGATGTTCAAGATCTTGGCCATGCCTTTCCCCTTACTTGGTCGGAATCACCAGAACGTTATCGGAGGAGGCGATCTGCTTGACGAAATCAGCGGGGCTTCCCCGGCGCGTCCCGGGCACCTGCTCGAAGGCGCCGCGCTCGTCCTCGCACAGCCCGCAGCGCACCCAGTCGAGCTTCACGCCCTTCTGCTCCGCCGCAGAGAGCAGGGCCGCGACCCAGTCCTTCGTGTTGGGATGCCGTTCCTCCTCGACGGAGGTGCCCTTGACTGGATTCTGGTGCGGTTTCTGCGTGGTCACGGAATAGCTGACCGCCCCCTCGTACGCGAAGACATTGACGTTGTGCCCCTTGCGGATCGCCGCGTCCACGATCCGCAGGGCGGTCGTCGAGTTGGCCGATTCGTACGGGGCGTCCATTGTGAGGATCGTAACGGTGGACATGATTTTCCTCCTCAATGCCACACGGCGCGTGTCGAGCCGACCGCCAGCAGATCGACGACACGGTCGATCCCTGCCGAGCGCACCCCCTTCGCCAGGGACGCAGCCGGAATGCCACGCTCCTGAAGCGAGAACTCATCCGCAAGGACAGCGACTCCGCTCTCGCTCAGACGAGCCAGGCGCTCGGAGCGCGCGCTTGGGCGGGCGGGAAGGACGCCGTTCTGGACGAGAAACAGGGTCACCTCGTGCCCCTGACGCGCCAGCCCGTCGGCGAGGTCGTAGAAGTACCCGACATCGGCAAACTCGAAGCTGTCCCTCGACTCGATCAACAAGTACTTGCTCATCAGAAAACCTCCCTGAAAACCAAAGAGCCCGCCGGTTGCTCCGGCGGGCTCGGTGTCGACTGATGGTCTCGAAATCTATGGGGGCGAAAAAACACCGGTGTTTGCCGGACCCCGCGGGGCCGTGTGAGGACAACAACAGACAGACGTACCCTTCACGCTCGAGTCAACTATGTACTCCACGGTCGGCGCTGTCAAGCACCGAGGCCGCGGGTCACCAGAGCAAGAATTTCCTAAGGCTTTTTGAGCTCGATGCGAAAGGTCGAGCCGGTGCGGCAGATCCCGAACGTCTGAAACGGAGTGCGCGAGACGGCCGGGCGCACGACCTCTTCGATCTCACGCCGTGTGAAGCCGTGCCCGCGGGAAAGGTACCGCTCCAAAGAAGGCGGAATCCGCAGCCACCCCCAGAGCGGCGCGTGGTCGGCGCGCAGGTCTTCGTCCGAGGCCTCCGGGTCCGACTCGTAGATCCAGAGCCGGCCGCCGGTCTTTAACGCGCTGTGGAGCCCCGCGAGCTCGCCGGCCGGATCCTCCCAGTGGTGAAAAGAGAGGACCGCGACGGCGAAGTCGAACTCCTCCGAGAAGCCGGCGGAGACGGGAGTCGCCTGCCGGAACTCCAGGTTGGGAAGCTGGCCCGCACGCTTCGCCTGCCGGATCATGTCGGCCGAGAGATCGAGGCCGACGACCGAGAGCCCCGGCCGCGCCGCGGCGATCCGGCGGGTGAGCTGCCCCGGCCCACATCCCACATCGAGCAGGCGGCCTAGATCGACCGGCACCTCCGAGGCGATGCGCCGATGCATTGGCGCAAGCGAGGGCTCGGCCCAGATCCGATAGAAGAAGGAGGCGACACGGCCGAAGATCTCGGGCCGTCCACCTTTCAGGTTCACGCGGCGAGTCTGACAGAGCCTCTGATAAATTTCGCCGCGGGGGGGGAAGACTTGCTTCCGGAATTCCACAACGAGCCGCTGACGGACTTCTCCATCGAAGCCAACCGGAACGTCTTCCGGGCCGCTCTGGCGGGAATCGAAAAGCAGCTACCCGTGCGCGGCCAGAATCGGATCGGGGGCAAGACCTTCCACTCCGCGAAGACCTTCGAGTCCGTCAACCCCTGCGACAAGAAACAGGTCGTCGGCCGCTTCCCCGAGGGCAGCGTGACCGACGCCCGCCGAGCCGTCGATGCCGCCTTC
>DASXTI010000103.1:0-2796 GCA_036505535.1 Thermoanaerobaculia bacterium | reverse complement strand
GAGCGCGCTTCGATAGGACTGAGCTTCCGGCCCGGTCTGATAATCAACCCCCGCGCCGCCCGTCATCGTCCCCGCGGCCACGGGACGAACGGCGAGGAAAGCCGCGCCCGCGAGCACCAGGGCCCCCAGATATCGCATTCGCATGGGGCGTGCCTCCCATCTTGTAATCGGCGCGGTCCGGCCTTTTCTTAAGCGAAACTGCCCACCGCTCCGTCTGGTTGACGAACTCCGGGGCCGCGGCTCGATCGGACCAGCCGCCAAAGCTCCGGTGCATCTTCGACATAACCAGCCTATCACCCTCATCGGTCGAGAGTGGCTCGATCGAATCTCGCTTAAGCCAACCGACGTGAACGCCGATATCTATTTCATTATGCCGAAGCGTGATACCGCCATCTTAGGGCGGGGTGGGCCGGCTCGTGCGACCGCGATCGGAAGAGCTCTTCTGGTCGCGATCACATTCCTTTTCTCCTCGCTTGCGCTCGCCACGTTACCCAACGACGCGCACGCCGTCACCGTGAGCGGGTCCCAGAGCTTCCAAACCCTGCTCCCGGGCCGGACCAACGCGCTGTGCTTCACGCTGTCGATCAGCAACACCCTCCCCATTACGCTCCAGTCGGTTCGGTTCACAAACAAGTCCGTGGGAGCCGGCAACCAGGGTCAGCTCGACGCGGAGCTGGGACAGCCATGGCTCTACCAGGACAGCAACGGCAACGGGGCCTTCGACTCTACGGACGCCTTCCTTTTGCCGAGCTCGGCATCCGGCGGGGTCCTCCCGTTCTCCCCGCTCAACGTCGAGGTCCCCGCCCTGGGTTCGGTAACCCTTTTCGTGGTGACCGACATTCCCCTCGCGGTTCGCGACGGCGACAACCTGGATCTCTCCGTCAAGGCTACCTCAGACTTGACCTTCAACAGCGCCACGACGGTCAGCGGGGTACCGGTCGATCCCGCCGGATCGATCATCCTGGATGGTGCCTCCGCGGCGCAGATGCCGGTCCAGGCCGTCGGGCCCGCGAAGCTCCTCGCGGGTTCGAGCGACAACATAGCCCTCGATGTCTCCCTTCCGCCGAACGGGTACAGGACCGATCGACTTGAAAAGCTCGCGATCATCAACGAAGGGACCGCCACGGCGAACGACATCGCCGCGATCCGCGCGTGGCTGGACGATGATGGCGACGGCCTGTTCGATCCGGCCTCGGATCAACTCCTCGGAACGCTTCTCTTCACCGGGGACCGGTGGCAGCTCACGGGGCTCTCCCAAAACGTGCCGTTCGGCGGCCTCCGGGTTTTCTTCTCGGTCGATGTGAGCGACTTCGCGACCGACGCCCATACGATCCGCCTCGCGCTTCCGACCCTCCCGGATGTCGGTGTCGGGATGGCCAGCGCAAACGACGGTCCGCTCGATCGGGTTGTGGAGAACCCGTCACCCCTCATCGTCAGCACGGCAGATCGGATCACGCTCACCGCCGCGCCCGTACCGTCCCAGTCCGCTCCTCCGGGCCGGGCGGGCGTCCCGCTCGCCCACCTTGTCGTCGAGAACTCGTACGCAAACTCACGTTCCCTTGCCGGTATCGGCTTTACCAATGAGACGTCAGGTCCCGGCTCGGTCTCCGAGCTCGACTCCGAGCTCGGCCAGCTCACGCTTCGCTCCGACGGAAACGGCGACGGAGCGCTGGGCAGCCTCGCCGAGGACCCGCTCCTCGGAACGGCTCACTTCAAGGACGGCGAGGCGCAGTTCGACGGCCTGTCCTGGAGGCTCGCGGCCGGGGAGAAAGGGCAACTCTTCGTGACGGGGGATTTGTCCCTCGCCGGCGCCAGAGACGGGGACGTCCTTTCCGTCTCGATTCGGGGCGCGTCGCAAGTCCGTTTCGACGACTCCACACGCATCTTCGCCGACTGGCCGTTGGATTCCGGCGCCCGGATCAGCGTCGACGGAATGGTGGCGGCGCAGATCACGATCTTTGAAACTCCCGCGAGGACCCTCGGGGGCGGCGAGGGCCCTGCGCTGGCCATGGACCTCCTCCTCCCGCGGAACGGTTACGACGAGGACGTCCTCAACGGACTGCGCCTCGTCAATCTTGGAACGGCCGGTCCCAGCGACATCGGCGAGCTCCGTCTATGGGCCGACGGCGGGGATGGTCAGTTCACGCCCGGCTCCGGGGATGATCGCGATCTCGGACCGCTGACCTGGCAGACGAATCACTGGCAAAGCGCGGTGCTCGCCGAGGCGCTGGTCGGCGCGGGGACGAGACTCTTCGTGTCGCTGACGGTTTCGAGCTCTCCCGTGGATTCGGCCACCGTCCGCCTCGCGATTCCTGTCGGAGGCGTCTCCGTCAGCTCAGGAAACGACGGGCCGCTCGACAGCCCGGTCGCGGCGCCGAATACCATTCTCCTGAGCAACGCACCGCTCCTTGCCTCGATTGAGATCGTGCCGCATGCGAGCACGGTTGGGCAGACCGTCAACGCGATCATGATCGTGCGAAACGTCGGCGGCGAGTCAGTGGTGGGCATCAGCCCGTCCGCCCTTTCCCCCGCCGGGAGCGGGAGCCTCACGCCCGTCTCTGGTCCGTCGCCGCCGTCCTTTGACTTAGCGCCCGGCGCTCAGGACTCGTTCCTTTGGGTCTACACGTCCGCCACCGCCGGCGACGTGCGGCTCTTGGGAAGCGCCGGCGGGACCGGCTCGCCCAGCGGTGTCCCGCGCAATACGCTCCCCACTTCTTCGAACACGCACCAGGTATTCACAAGGACCCAGAGCCTGGACTTCACCGCGACCTCGTCCTTGCCCGCATCGGTCAACCG
>DASXTI010000102.1:0-5043 GCA_036505535.1 Thermoanaerobaculia bacterium | reverse complement strand
GCGGCCGGCACGCGCATGAGGCCGGTCGTCGTGTCCGGCGAGAAGAGAATCACGCCCTCCCGGTTCCATGCGCCGCTGCGGCCGTTCGGCGCGTCGCACACCGTCAACGGGGGCGCCCCGGAGATGTCCACCTTCTGGAGCTTGCCGTCCGCGAAGAAGGCGAGGAACCGGCTGTCGGCCGACCAGAACGGGAAGGTCGCGCCCTGGGTTCCGGGAATCGGCTTCGCGGCGAGCTCGCCCAGCGAGCGAAGCCACAGGACTGTCTTGCCGTCGGTACCCTTGGCCGCAAACGTGACGCGCCGCCCGTCCGGCGAAACCGTCAGCGATCCACAGTTGATTGCGGTCAGGTCGAAGTCCGACTTCTCCTCGGGCAGGAGGAAGGAGCGGATCCGGGGCGCCTCTTCCGGCGCGCGGCGCAGGTAGCCGTACGTTGCGAGGCCCGCCGCGAGCAGCGCCGCAGCGGCGATCGCCCAGGCGAGCTTCTCGCGATTCTTGCGACGCGCCACCACCGGCGCCGGCAACCCCGCCTGCGAGCCGCCCTCCGCGATCCACTGGAGCTGGAGCTTGACGTCGTGGGCCGTCTGGAACCGGTCCTCGGGATCCTTCGCGAGACACGTCTTGACCACCCGGTTCAACGCCGGGGGCGTCATCGGCGCGACCTCGGAGATCGCCGGCGGATCGTCGCGCAGAATCGAGCCGATCAGCGACGCCTGACTCTTTCCCGCGAAGGCTTTCCGGCCCGTCGCCATCTCGTAGAGCACGGCGCCGAAGGCGAAGATGTCGCTGCGCGCGTCCGCTTCCTTCCCTTCCAACTGCTCGGGCGCCATGTACTGGAATGTCCCCAGCACGGTGCCGCGCTCCGTCAGAGGCTGGCTCGCCTGCGCCTCCGTGGCCAGACGCGAGACTCCCGAGACGACATCACGCGCGCTCGCCTGAAACTTCGCCAATCCGAAGTCCAGCAGCTTCACCCCCGACTTCGTCAGCATCACGTTGCCGGGCTTCAAGTCCCGGTGCACGATCCCCTGCCGGTGCGCCTTGTCCAGGGCGTCCGCGATCTCGATCGAGTAGCGCAGGAGTTGCTCGGCGGGGAGCGGACCCTTGCTCAATCGATCCCCTAGGGTCTCCCCCTCCAGGTACTCCATGACGAGGTACTCGGTCTCGCCTTCGCGATTGATGTCGTAGAGCGCGCAGATGTGCGGGTGCGAGATCTGCGAGATCGTCTTCGCCTCGCGCTCGAAGCGCTGACGCAGCTCCGGAGAAGAGGAGAGATGCGCGGGCAGGACCTTGATCGCGACCGTGCGATCGAGGCGCGTGTCCTTCGCCTTGTACACCTCCCCCATCCCTCCCGCGCCGATCGGCGCGAGGATCTCGTAGGGTCCGAGCTTCGTGCCGGACGCGAGCGCCATCTAGCTCTTTCCCAGGAGCGACGTCCAGTGGACGAGAAGCTCCAGAGGAGGCGAGCCCTGGTCAGCGGGCAGGCTGTTGACCATGAAGCGGCGTCCGTCGGAAGAGACGTCGTTGTGGAAATCCTTCGGGTGCACTGGAAAGAGCGGCACGGGCGAGCCCGCATGAAACGTCCCGCCCGGCGTGACAGGGAGGGCCATGAGCTTGTTGTCGAGGCTCAGGTAGAAAAGCTCCCTTCCGTCGCGCCTCCAGGCGGGATTTCCCCCCCCTGCCGTCGAGACCCGCCACTTGCCCCCGGGGCCCGGGAACGCTTGAACGTAGACCTCGAACTTACCCGATTCATCGGAGGCGTAAGCGATCCATCGCCCATCGGGCGAGAAACGGCTGTTGACCTGAGTCAGGGCCTCCGTCGCGAAGGGAAAGACACGGCGCCCTCCGGCTGTGTCGAGGATCCAGAGCTGCGTGTTCCTCTGGCCGCGGGCCCGGATGACGCTGAAAGAGAGAGAGTGGCCGTCGGGGGACCAATCCTCCGGAGTCCGGTCGTCCGCGGACTCCGCGAAGATCTCCTCCTTTCCGCCGTCGAGCGGCTTGATCCAAATGTCCGCGTGAGCGCCCTTTGCCTTTCGATCGGACGCGAAGGCGATGCGAGTCCCGTCGGGAGACCAGATGGGATTGGCGTCGTGCGCCTGACTGAAGACGAATTTCGTCCCGACGCCGCTCGAGGTGTCGTAGATCCAGATCTCCGCGGCGTCGCGGCCTGGGTCGTAGAAGTCCACGGCCAGCCTCTGGCCGTCGGGCGACAGTCGCGGGTTGGCCCAGAGTGCGGGCTCCCCCAGCGATCCTAGCTCCTTTCCGCTTCTGTCCAGCCACAACAGCCGCGAGGGTCTGTTTAGCGCGGGTGCCGCGACAAGCACTCCGTTCTTGGAAACGGAGAACGGCCAGTAGAACTGAAACCCGTAGAGACCGAGTCTCTGGACGATCGGCGCCGGTTCCCCTCTCGTCTCGAGTCGCGAGAGATCGAAATCCTGCGCGAGAAGCGTCCCATCGCGGACGTAGAGAAGGCGGCCGGAGGCGTAGCTCGCGTCCGAGGCGACGCGTACCACCGCCTTGTCGCTCTTCCCATCGATCGAGCCGACCCGGATCGAGTTGGCGGGATCGTTGGCAGGAGCGCTCAGGTTGGCGGCCATGTAGAGGAAGTGCCGGCCATCCGGCAGAAACTGCGGGTAACGGTGGGCCGTCTCGTGGCGGGAAGCGTCGAGCTTCGTCAACGGGACCGGCTGTCCTCCGGCTGCCGGAACCCGGTAGAGCGCTGAGGTCGGAGCCGGGGCGAAGACGATCGTTCCGTCGCGGTTCCACGTGCCGCCCGTGCCCCGCTCCGCATCGCAGATCGTCAGAATCGCTCCGCCTGATGGGTCCACGCGCTTCAACTTCCCCTCGGCGAAGAAACCGATGAAACGACTGTCCGGTGACCAGAACGGGAAGAAGGCGTTGTCGGCTCCCGGCAGCTGCTGCGCGGAGGAGCCGTCGAGACGTCTGACCCACAGGGCCGGCTGTCCTCCCGGCGGTGAGGCCGTGAAGGCGAGCCGCGTCCCATCGGCGGAGGCAGCGAGCTCTCCAAGAAACATCCTCTCCGGCAATGGAAGCGAGGCCCGAACCGCTGGCATCGGCTGCGGGGCGCGCCTCAGGTAGGCCACCGCGAGCACGGCGGCGGCGACCATTGCGATCCCGAAGCCGGTCCAGGCGATGCGCTCCCGGTTCTTGCGCCGCGCCACAATCGGCGCCGGCACGCCCGCCTGCGAGCCCTCGGCGATCCATTTGAGCTCCCCGGCGACGTCGTGGGCACTCTGCCAGCGATCCTCCGGGTCTTTCGCGAGACAGATCCTGACGACGCGGTCGAGCGCAGGCGGCGTCATCGGCGAAACGCTCGAGATCGGCGGCGGATCGTTCTGCATGATCGCCGAGATCAGCGACGCCTGGCTCGAGCCGGCAAACGCCTTCCTCGCCGTCGCCATCTCGTAGAGCACGCAGCCGAATGCGAAGATGTCCGTCCGCGCGTCGGCTTCCTTGCCCTCGAGCTGCTCGGGCGCCATGTACTGGAAGGTCCCGAGGATCGTCCCCTCCTGCGTCAGGTTGCTGGCCGCGCCCATCATCGTCGGCAGGGACGTGAGCCCGGACTGCTGCACAGGCTGCGCCATCGCCTTGGCCAGCCCGAAGTCGAGCAACTTCACGCCCGACTTGGTCAGCATCACGTTGGCGGGCTTCAAGTCCCGGTGCACGATCCCCTGCCGATGCGCCTTGTCCAGCGCGTCCGCGATCTCGACGCCGTATCGAAGCGTCTGCTCCAGAGGCAGAGGGCCTCTCGCAAGACGCTCCGACAGCGTCTCGCCTTCCAGATACTCCATGACGAGGTACTCCGTCTCGCCTTCGCGATTGACGTCGTAGAGAGCGCAGATGTGGGGATGAGAGAGCTGCGAGATGGTCTTGGCCTCGCGCTCGAACCGCTGGCGGATCTCAGGCGAGGACGAGAGATGCTTCGGCAGGACTTTGATCGCGACCGTCCGCTCCAAACGCGTGTCCCGCGCCTTGTACACCTCCCCCATACCGCCCGCGCCGATCGGCGCGAGGATCTCGTAGGGCCCCAAACGGGAGCCTGTCGGGAGCGTCATGGACTGCGCGGGATTCTATCTTCGCGGCGCCGCTCCGAACTACGATCGAAGGATGAGGACACTCCTGCTGCTCTTGACTGCAACCTCGGTCGCCGCGGTGGGACCCGATCATGCGTCGCTCGAGAAGCGCGTCGAGAAGAAGATCCGCGCCTTCCATGGCGAGATGGGCATCTCCGTCAAGAATCTCGACACCGGCGAGACCCTCGCGGTCGATGCCGACGAGCGGTTTCCGACGGCGAGCCTCATCAAGGTGGCGGTGATGGTCGAGGTCTACCACCGGATCGCCGAGGGAACGCTCAGCCGCGCCCGGACGGTGGTGCTCAAAGAATCGGACAAGGCCGGAGACGAGACGGTTCCGCTGAACGTGCTCCACGCTGGAACGGTTCTGACCGTCGCCGACCTACTCCGTCTCATGATCGCGTGGAGCGACAACACGGCCACGAACCTCCTCATAGGTCTCGTCGAGACGGCGAAGGTCGACCGGCGCCTCGAATTCTATGGACTGACGAAGACGAAGCTCTACCGGCCGACCTTTCGCGACGGGCACGCCGACGTGCTGCCCGAAGAGGAGAAGGAGTTCGGCCTGGGCTCGACGACTCCCCGGGAGGCGGCGCGGCTGATGGAGCTGATCGCCGAGGGGAAGATCGTGAGCCGTGCGGTCTGTGATGAGATGCTGGGGATTCTCGCGCTCCAGCAGGACCGCGCCATGATTCCGCGCTCTCTCCCCTTCGAACGAGAGAAGATCCTCGTGGCCAACAAGACGGGATGGGACGAGGAGAAACAGCCGGACGCCAAGGGATTCAAGGGCGATGTCCGCGACGATGCGGCTTACGTCAAGAGCCCGAAGGCGCGTTACGTCATCGCCATCTGCGCGCGGCGTATCCACGACAAGAGCCCGGGCGTGGACAACGAGGCGCTGCGAGCGGGAGCGGAGCTGTCGCGGATGGTCTACGACTACTTCAACGGGCGGTAG
>DASXTI010000101.1:0-57767 GCA_036505535.1 Thermoanaerobaculia bacterium | reverse complement strand
CATTCGGCTGGAGGTCCTCCGGCTGACTCGCTTAAGCGGCGGGGAGCTTGAGTTCGTGCTCTCCCCCGCTTCGGCTTCCGCCTGGCGCAGCCACCTCGGCCTGTGGGCCGCTCATGAGCGCAAGGCGGCAATGGACGAGGTGACGCCGGGGCGCTAGCGATCTTCTTCCGCGGCGTCGGAGGGCTTGGGAGCGGGAATTGCACCCCTCTCTCGCGGCAAGAACAGCCCATTCGGAACTTGTCTGAGCGTCGGAAGGAAGTCTCTTCGTTTTGAGCGAGAAGTCGACTATGCCCGCGAAGGGCCAAGGCGGAATCCGGGGCTTCCTGCGCGCGTTCGGGCCGGGCATCGTCACGGGCGCGGCGGACGACGATCCCTCGGGTGTCGCGACCTACTCAGTCGCCGGCGCGGGGTTGGGCACCTCGCTTCTGTGGACCGCCGCCCTCACCTGGCCGCTCATGGCCACGGTCCAGATGATGTGCGCGCGGATCGGGATGGTCACCGGCGGGGGACTCGCGGGCGCGATGAGGAAGAAATTCCCGAAATGGCTCCTGGCGGCCTTCGCCGGAGGTCTCCTCATCGCGAACACGATCAACATCGCGTCTGATCTGGCCGGCATGGCCGACGCGGCCGAGATGTTGACGGGATGGAACTCGCACTGGTTCGTGGTGCCGTTCGGCGTCGCAATCGCTTGGGCGACCGTGCGCCTGCGCTACCACCAGATCGCGATGATCCTGAAATGGCTCGCCCTTTTTCTCTTCGCATACGTCATCACCGCCTTCTACGTCGGCCCGGACTGGATGGAAGTGGCGAAAGTGGCGTTGCTACCCTCCCAGCCGACCGGAAAGGAATGGTGGGGAGCGCTCGTCGCGATTCTGGGGACCACGATCAGCCCGTACCTCTTCTTCTGGCAGGCCGGGCAGGAGGTCGAAGAGGAAAAGGCGATGGGCCGGCGGATGCTCGTCCAGCGCGTCGGAGCGTCCCCAAAGGAGATCACGACCCGAAAGCTGGACGTGGGCATCGGAACCTTCTTCTCGAACCTGGTCATGTTCTTCATCATTCTGACGACGGCCCTGACCCTGCACCGTCACGGGATCACGCATATCGAGACCTCGCGCCAGGCTGCGGAAGCCTTATCACCGCTCGCCGGAAAATTCGCGGCCCTTCTCTACACCGTCGGCATCATCGGTGTGGGGTTTCTCGCGATTCCCACACTCTCCGGCTCGGCCGCGTACGCCTTCGCGGAGACGTTCCGATGGAGGGAGGGACTTGATCTCAAACTCCGTAGTGCGCGCTACTTCTACGGGGTCGTGATCGTTTCGACCGCGGCCGGGATCGCGCTCGATTTTGCGAAGGTCAACCCGATCCGTGCCCTCTACTGGACGGCGATTCTGAACGGCCTGCTCGCCCCCTTCCTGCTCATCGGCATTCTGCTGGTCGCGTCCGACCAGAAGCTCATGGCGGGTCAGCCGAGCTCGCGCCTCAGCCGCGTGGTCGTAGCTATCACGACCTTGTTCATGTTTGCGGCGGCCGCGGGAATGTTCCTGGTCTGAGATCCCTCTTCGGAGCACCTCGCACCAGCCGTCGAGACGCGAATGTCTCCAAGACCGGATCAACGGTCCCGAGTACGATGGCGGAACTTCTGGAGGGATTGGGTGAACGTCTCGGCGGCACGGCCGATGAGGCAATTGCGATCCCAGCGGCGTCGGAAGAGCTCTTGCTCATCGCCTCTCCACTTCGCAAAGGCGATTCGTGTGCTCAGAGAGAGGATCCCTCGGACGAGAGAAGGCGTGGAGGCGAGCAGCCCGACGAGCCGCGCCCGGTCTCGCGAGCGCCACCGGTACTGCCCGCGACCGTACCGAATCGCCCGGGCGAGCACCCACTCGGGGGTCATCTGAGATGAACGGATGACATGCTCGACGACGGCCCTCCGGACGTGCCATGCGAGCATGCCGGCCTCGTTTAACCTTCTCGTCAGCTCTGTCTCGGCCCCCATGGCATAGGAGCCTCGTCGAGGCCCGATGGTCTCATCGAACCGATAGCCGGTCTCGAAGACTTTTCCCCGAATCGCCATGTTGGGGCCGAACACGAAGTCCGATTTGATCGGGCCCTCCTCCCACGCCGGGTCCGTGACGGCAAAGCACGGCTGCAGCGGAACCCACTGGAGTAGCCATGGCTCGGGAGGAACCTCCCATCTCGGCAGTACGACGCCGCCGAAGATCCCGAATCCGGGATGCGCGTCCGCGGCCGAGCGCATCTGGACCAGCCAGTCGGCGCGCGGGACCGCATCGTCATCGGACAAGACGACGAGATCGCCGTCGAGGGCCGAGAGGGCCCGATTGCGAGCGACGTTCTGACCCTGAGCCGGCTCGAAGAGATAAGAAAGGGGCAATCGATCGGCGAAGGAATGGATGACGTCTCGGGTCTTGTCCGTGCTGTTGTTGTCGACGATCACCAGCTTCCAGCCTCCGACCGGCGGATCGAGGCGGCAGTACGCCTCCAGAACGTCGGGCAACGTTCGGACGCCGTTGTGGGTGGCGATCAGGACGGTCAGCATTTCGGAGGATTCGCGAAGCCGGTGCGCCAGCTAGGCGAGGGCGGAGCCGCTCGGAACGGAACTCCTCTGCGTGAGGTCATGGACCGCTTCGGCGTCCGCCTGAGGGAGGGCGACTCCCAGAAGCGCGGAGATGGTCGAGCCGAACTGCGCGATCGAAGCGGGCTGCCCGGTTAACAGCCGGACGTTGTCAACGTCCGACCCGGCCTTTCGAGGCGGTTCCAAAATGGCTGTGGGGGAGGGAATCGAACCCCCCGGGGGGTTCGGGGGTCCCCCCCGCCCGTTCGACCCGGTTAACAGCCGGACGTTGTCAACGTCCGACCCGGCCTTTCGAACCGGTTCCAAAGTGGCTGTGGGGGAGGGAATCGAACCCCCAACCTTCCGGTTAACAGCCGGACGTTGTACCAATTCAACTACCCCACAGCAGAAATTGCCGGATCATGTCGAAGGCGAGCTCGAGGCGGCGAGCTTCGCGGGCAAACCGACGCGAAGCACGCGGCCCTCCCACACATAGCCGAACCCGTTCGGACGGAGAATGACTTCGAGGGCCTTTTCCCAGGGAACATTCTCAAGCCGCACCGTCACCGATCCGCGGACCTCGGCATCGACTGCCAAATTGATGCGCGCCAGCTGCGCGAAGCTGCGAAGCACGTCGACGAGGTCGGCGTCCTTGAGGTCGAGCGAGATCGGCTCGCTTGGCGCAAGAGGCGCCCGATCCGTCGAGACCTCGGCTTCCGGGGTCGGTGTCGGTTTGGGCGCGTTTCTTGGCGTCCGCGAGTCGCTTGCGCTCCCGGTCGTCGCGCAGACCGCGATGATCAGGACTACGGAAGCTGCTTGAGCGAGGCCCCGGCGGTTCATGCCACAAGAATAGCGCGGACCTCCGAGGACCCGGTTTCGCGGCTTCCGGACGCGAGAGCGTTGCCGGAGCGGAGTCACGACAGAAACGGAATGACCCGGGAGGCCAGGGGCTCCGGAATCGCCCGCAGCGCCTCCCGGATCTCCTCGGGTCTGTACCTCTGGGAGAAATGAGTGAGAACGACTGCTTGGTTCTGGAAGAGGTGGGCGCGCGACACGATGTCATCGAGATGGACATGTGCATATTCGCGAGCGCGGCCGACGTCCTCCGAAAGGAGAAACGAGCATTCGATGAGCAGCACGCGCGCCCGGAAGAGCTCGGGCACAGCCTCGAAGATTGACTGGCCACAGTCACCGGGATAAGCGAGCAGCGGAACCTCTTCGCGTCTTGTCACCGCGACCCCCTTCGCGCGCAGCTCCGCGATCTCCCCCGCCGGCCGGCCAGTGAACTCGTCCTTGAGTTTCCGCTTGACCTCGGAAAAGAGGTAGCCGACGGTGGGAACGCGGTGGTGTCCGGGGAGAACGGTGAGCTCGAGGTCGTTGCGCAGTCGTATGCGATCTCCCGGCGCGGCTGGCATGATCTCGATGCGGTATTCGATCTCCTCGAGCCTTTCGGAAGCATCGACCCATTGCGCAACGAGCGGAACGACCTCGGCCGGCACGAAGACGCGTAGCGACGAGAGCCCCGCCAGACGCCGCCGCGAGGCGTGGTGCGCGAGTCCGGCAATGTGGTCGAGATGCCCGTGAGTGACGCACACCGTTCGGTACGAAACCACGTCGTCCGGCGCGCGCCCGAACTCCAGCAGCGTCCGAAACCCGGGCAGTTTATAAAACGACTCATGCCCCGCGATCGAAACGCCTTCGATGGCGATACCCGCTGCCACGATGCGAACTCGCCCGCGGCCCTCGGGATAGTCAGAACTCATTTTGGATTCTGGGTTTTCGATTTTGGATTACCGCCGCCAGCAGCATTCTCAATCCAAAATCCAAAATCGAGAATCTAAAATTGACCGGTGAAGGTCTCTCTCTTCGAATACGAACTCCCCGGGGAACTCATCGCCCAGGAGCCGCGGCCGCGAGGCTCGAGTCGGCTGCTGGTTCTGGATCGGGCGACCGGAGAGATCTCCCATCGCCGGTTCTCCGACCTCCCCGAGCTACTCGTGCCCGGTGACCTCCTCGTCCGCAACGACGTCCGGGTCCGGCCGGTCCGCCTCTACGGTCGCGATGCGGAGGAGCGGCTTGTCGAGATCTTCCTTCTCCGAAACGAAGACGCCGAATCTCTTCGGTGGCGGGTGCTCGCGAGGCCGGGACGCCGGGCGAAGAAGGGCCGGAGGATCCGATTCGCGGAGGGACTCGCGGGCGACATCAGGGAGGTCCATGAGGCCGGCACCCGCGAGATCATCTTCGACCGGCCGCTCGACGACGCGCTGCTGGAGCGCATCGGGCACACTCCCCTGCCTCCGTACATCCGGCGCGACGCGGGCGCTCCCGACCGGCCCGACGATCGGGCCGCGTATCAGACCCTGTTCGCGAGAGAGCCGCTGGCGGTCGCCGCCCCGACCGCGGGCCTTCACTTTACGGCAGAGATCCTCGAACGGGTCCGGGCGCGTGGCGCCGTGATCGCCGACCTGACGCTCGCGATCGGCGCAGGAACGTTCAAGCCCGTCACTGTCGACGATACCGAGAAGCACGATCTCCCACCGGAAGAGGTGACGATACCGGCCCCCACCCTCGCGGCCGTTGCCGCCGCACGAGACGAGAAACGGCGCGTCGTCGCCGTCGGCACGACCGTGGCGCGCTCCCTCGAAGCCGCCGTACGGTTACCGGAATCGCTCGATTTCTCGCAGGACCTGCGGTTCTCGACCGATCTCTTCATCATTCCCGGCTTCCAGTTCCACGCCGTCGACATCCTGCTGACGAACTTCCACCTGCCGCGCTCGACCCTTCTTATGCTGGTCTGCGCCTTCGCGGGGCGCGAAAGCGTCATGGCCGCCTACCGGGAGGCGATCCGGATGCGCTATCTCCTATATTCCTTCGGCGACGCGATGCTGATCGTAGGAGCACCGCCGGGCCGATAGAATGCCGCGGCCATGAAGATCGCGGCCGGCCGGTGGATTGGGTACCCGGCGGCCGTCCTGGTCGTCCTCGCGACGATCGGGCTTCTGAAGCTCCTTCCGCAGCTGACGATCTCCTCCATTTCCTTGCTGCTGCTCCTCGCGGTCTTCCTTTGCGCATCCATATGGCAGAGCGGGCCGGGGGTTCTGGCGGCACTTCTGGCGACGTTGGGCTTCAACTTCTTCTTCATCCCGCCGCTCTACACCTTCACGATCGCGGACCCGCGCAATGTCGTCGCGCTCTTCGTTTTTCTCGTGTCGGCTCTTCTCATCGGCCGCCTCTCCGCGCTGAGCCGCCGGCGCCTCGGCCTCCTCGAGACGGAGCGGCGCGATCTGATCGCGTTGACGCAGCTCTCGCAGGGCTTCCTCGCCGACACGAATCGGGAGTCGCTGCTGGGCGTCGCCGCCGACCGCCTGCGGCAGGCGCTTCAGTGCGATCAGGTGGCCATCCTCCTCGCCGGCGAAAAGGGGGAGCTCTCGCGACGGATCGAGACACCGAATACTCGAGTCCAAGACGACCTGGCGGAGCTGGCTTACCGCCAGGGTAACTCCGCGGCTTTTGCGTCGAAGCTCGGTGGCATCGATATCTACCTCCCGATCCTCGTCGGCCTCCAGCGCGCCGGAGTTCTCGTCGCCCGCGGCTTCCGGTCGAGCGAGCGGATGGCCGAGGCCTGTGCCCTGTTGCTCGGTCTCGCGGTCGAGCGGGAACGCTTCCTGCGACTCGCGCGTGCCGCCGAGGAGACGAGAACCAGCGATCAGATGAAGTCGACGCTGCTCGTCCAGCTCGCCCACGACTTGAAGACCCCGGTCGCGGCGGCGCGCGGCGCGATCGAGAACTGGGAGGCGGATAGCGGCGAATCGGAGGCGTCGCGCCTGGCCGGCGAGCAGCTCGACATGCTCGCCCGCCGCATCGGAGAGCTGATGGAGCTCGTCCGCCTCGACTCGGGTGCCGCTCGTCCGCGCCGCGAACGCGTCGCCTGCGCGGAGATCGTCGAAGCGGCGATTGCCCGCTTCGGCGATGCGCTGGCGGAGCACTCCCTCTTCTTGGAAACGCCGCCCGCAGATCTCGTCGTGGAAGTGGATCCGGCGCAGCTGACCGAGGCGCTTGGCCACGGCCTCGAAAACGCCGCGCGCTATTCGCCGCGCGGTTCGGCCATCCACGTCTCGGTCGCCGGCGATGCGGCGAACGTCTCCTTCCGCGTCGGCGACGAGGGCCGGGGCATTCCGAAAAAGGATCGTGACGGCGTCTTCGAACGATTTGCCCGGTTGCCCGAGGTCTCCGACGTCCCGGGGAGCGGGCTCGGTCTTTCCATCGCGAAGAGCCTGGTCGAATTGAACGGCGGGCGGCTCCGCCTGGCGGAGGCGGGGAGCGGCGGCACGCTCTTCGAGATCACGCTGCCGCGAGGCCCGGAATGAGCCGCATCCTCGTCGCGGACGACGAGCCGGCGATTCGCAAGGTCGTTCGCGACGCCCTCGAGAGGGAGGGCCACGAAGTCGTGACCGCCATCGACGGCGAAGAGGCCCGGGAGAGGTTTGGCGCGGAACCCTTCGCCCTGGTGGTCACAGACCTGGCCATGCCGCGCATCGACGGACTCGAGCTCGTCCAGGAGATTCGCAAGACATCGAGCATCCCGATCCTGGTTCTGACCGTTCGCAACGAGGAGCGGGAGAAAGTTCGCATGCTCGATGCCGGGGCCGACGATTACCTCACCAAGCCCTTCGGGGTCGCCGAGCTTCTCGCCCGCTCCCGCGCGCTCCTGCGCCGCGCCGAGCCGGCCGCGGATAGGCCGGGCGTGATGCGCTGGGCCGACATCGAGGTGGAACCCGAGATGCGGACCGTCCGGAAGGCCGGACGACCCGTGCATCTGACGCCCATCGAGTTCTCCATCCTGCTGACTCTCCTCCGCAAGCCAGGAGCGGTCTGGACCCATCGCCAGCTCCTGGCCTCCGTCTGGGGAACGACCGCCGGCGTGACGAACGACACCCTCCGCGTCCACGTGGGAAGCCTTCGGCGCAAGCTCGAAGACAACCCCAACCGGCCTCGCTGGTTCCGCACCGAGCCCTGGGTGGGCTACCGTTTCTCGCCCGACTGATACCGGCCTTTCCAAATTCTTTCGGGCGCCTTCCGGACTTCTTGCGTTCCACTCCGACATCGTCGGAGCCATGGATACGGGCCTCGACCTGACCACCGGACTCACGCTGGCGGGATTCGTTCTGTTCATCTGGCTCTTTCGGGCGGCGATGCGGCGGCGAAGTCGAGACTGGGACGAGCTCTGGCGCAAGAGAAGATCACCCCCCTCTCCGCCGCGCCGGTGGTGGCCTGTGTTGCTGATCGGCGCAGCGCTGGGCGTCGCGGGGACCTCCGACGCGCAGCAGACGATTTTCAACGTGCCGTCGGCCGACGTGCTCGACCCCGGAAAGGTCTACCTAGAAGTCGACGACCTCTTTCGCCCGATCCAGCCCCGTTTCTCATCGACGACGGTGCGCGGGGTTGTCGGTGTCGTGAGAAACGTCGAGGCGGGAGTCAACTTCGGCGGATTCGTCTCGCCGGGCGATCTGATCCCGACGGCCACCGTGGCGCTGAAGGTGCAGCCGGTGCGCGTCGGCGGATTCGCCCTGACGGCGGGCGGCTTCGGACTCTTCTTTCTGCGCGGCGCGCGCAATGGCGACCCCGCAGGGCTGGGGTACAGCAGTGTCGGGTACAGGTTACAGACAGGCACGCGGATTACCCTTGGCGGTTGGTACGCCTCGGGGGGTTACGCAAAACCGGACAGAGCCGGCGGCGCGCTCTCGACCTTCGAGCAGTCCCTTCCGTGGGTGAAGGGACTCACGCTCGCCGTCGACTGGTACAGCGGCAATAACTCGATCGGCTATCTCAGCCCCGGGTTCATCTATACGACCGGCCACTGGACCGCCTACGCGTCCTGGAGCTTCAAGAACGGCGACTCGAGGGGCAACGGCGGCCTCCTCGAGCTCGGGTACCTCTTTTAGGAGACGACCATGATGGATCTGATCTTTCTCGCGGCGACGGTCTTCCTGTTCTGGGTCTCGGTCGTTTACACGCGACGCTGCGACCGGATCTGAGGTCAACCGATGGGATGGGAAGACGTCCTCGGCCTCCTCGTGAGCGTCGGGCTCCTCTGGTACCTCCTGTGGGCGATGCTCAAGGCCGAAAAGGTGTGACGCCGTGACCGCGATCAACGTCTACGAGCTCCTGGCATATCTGGCGATCATCGTTGCCGTCACACCAATCCTGGGCCGCTACATGAAGAAGGTATTCGCCGGCGAGAAGACTCTCCTCGATCCTGTCCTGCGGCCGGTCGAGCGCGGAATTTATCGAGTCTGCGGCGTGGACGCTCAGAAGGACCAGAGCTGGATCGAGTGGACGATCACAATGCTCATCGTCAACGCAGCCTCGCTGGTAATCCTCTACGCCATGCAGCGCCTCCAGAAGTCCCTGCCGTTCAATCCGAATGGGCTCGGCCCGGTTTCACCGGACTCCGCCTGGAACACGGCCGTCTCCTTCACGACCAACACGAACTGGCAGGGCTACTCCGGCGAGTCGACCATGTCCCACCTGACCCAGATGGCGGGCCTGGCTCTTCACAACTTTCTCTCGGCCGCCACCGGCATCGCGATCGCCATCGCCGTCATTCGCGGCATCGCCCGCGAGAAGGCTTCCGGCATCGGAAACTTCTGGTTCGATTGCACGCGCTCGATCCTGTGGGTGCTCCTACCGATCTCGTTTTTCGCGGCGCTCTTCCTCGTCTCGCGCGGCGTCGTCCAGAACTTCCACGCGGACGTCGCGGTCAAGACCGTCGAAGGGAGAGAGCAGAAGATCCCTCAGGGACCAGTCGCTTCGCAGGAGGCGATCAAGGAATTCGGCACCAACGGCGGCGGATTCTTCAACGCTAACTCATCCCATCCCTACGAGAACCCCACGCCCGGCACCAACTTCGTGGAGATCGTTCTGATCTTCTCGATCGGCGCTGGGCTGACGAATACGCTCGGACGCATGACCGGCTCGGTCCGACACGGCTGGGCCGTGTTTGCCGCAATGGCTTTGCTGTTCCTGGCCGGGGCCTTCGTCGCCGAGACGGCCGAGCACGCGGGCAACCCGATCCACCAGGCGGCCGGAGTCGCCGCGCGCCCGTCGGAGGGGGGCACCGGCGGCAACATGGAAGGCAAGGAGGTCCGCTTCGGGATCGGCGAGTCGGCTCTCTTCGCCACGATCACGACGGATGCCTCCTGCGGCGCCATCAACTCCTGGCACGACTCCTTCACTCCCATCGGCGGCCTGGTGCCGCTCGCCAACATCGCTTCCGGCGAGGTCATCTTCGGCGGCGTCGGCGCCGGCCTCTATGGGATGTTCCTCTTCATCGTCCTGTCGGTATTCATCGCGGGGCTGATGGTGGGCCGCACGCCCGAGTACCTCGGAAAGAAGATCGAAGCGCACGAGGTCAAGCTCGCGATGCTCTCGGTCCTGATTCTGACCCTCTGTATCCTCGGCTTCGCGGCCGCCGCATCGGTCCTGCCGGCCGGCCTCTCGTCGTTGAACAACAGGGGACCACACGGCTTCTCGGAGGTCCTCTACGCCTACGAATCGGGCGCGGGAAACAACGGCTCTGCATTCGCCGGCCTGAACGCCAACACGCTCTGGTACAACACGACGCTCGGCCTCGACATGTTCTTCGGCCGGTTCTTCATGCTGATCCCGATCTTGGGCATCGCCGGCTCGCTCGCGGCGAAGAAGAAGATCCCGGAGTCCGCGGGGACCTTTCCCGTGACCGGCCCGCTCTTCACCATTCTTCTCATCGGCGTGATCTTGATCGTCGGAGCGTTGACCTTCTTCCCCGCCTTCGCCCTGGGACCTCTCGTGGAGCATCTCTCCATGAGAGCCGGGATTCTCTTCTGAGGAGGACTCATGGCTCCACCTCGGCGCACGTCCCTTTTCGATCGCGCGATCGTTCGCACCGCCATCGGCGACTCCCTGCGCAAGCTCGATCCCCGCCTCGAGGCCAAGAATCCCGTGATGTTCGTCGTTCTCTTGGGGGCGGTCCTAGTCACGCTGCTGCTCGTTCGGGACGTCGCACGCGGCAAAGACGTGATCTTCAATCTGCAGATCGCGCTCTGGCTCTGGTTTACGCTTCTCTTCGCCAACTTTGCGGAGGCCATGGCGGAGGGACGCGGGAAGGCCCAGGCCGCGGCGCTGCGTCGCGGACGCACCGAGACCATGGCGCGCCGGGTCACCCGAAAGGGAGAAGAGCCGGTTCCCGCGACGAGCCTGCGCAAAGGGGATCGGGTGGTCGTCGAGGCCGGACAGGTCATACCGGGCGACGGGACCGTCGTCGAGGGAATCGCCTCCGTGGACGAGTCGGCCATCACCGGTGAGTCGGCCCCCGTCATCCGGGAGTCCGGAGGTGACCGATCGGCGGTCACCGGGGGCACGCGCGTGCTTTCCGACCGCATCATCGTCGAGATCACGTCGAATCCCGGCGAGACCTTCCTCGACCGGATGATCGCGCTCGTCGAGGGGGCCTCGCGGCAGAAGACCCCCAACGAGATCGCTCTCTCGATCCTGCTCGCGGGATTGACGATCGTCTTCCTGACAGCCACGGTGACGCTCCGTCCCTTCGCGGTTTACGCAAAGGGATTCGCGACGACGCCGGTCCTCATCGCGCTGCTCGTGTGCCTGATCCCGACGACGATCGGAGGCTTGCTTTCGGCAATCGGAATCGCGGGGATGGATCGAGTGCTCCAGCACAACGTGCTGGCAATGTCCGGCCGAGCGGTCGAGGCGGCGGGGGACGTCAACGTCCTCCTCCTCGACAAGACGGGAACGATCACCCTCGGCAACCGCCAGGCGACCGAGTTCTTCACCGCGCCGACCGTGCTTCCGGGGGACCTCGCCGAGGCGGCGCAACTCTCGTCGCTCGCCGACGAGACTCCGGAAGGGCGCTCGATCGTGGTGCTCTCCAAAGAGAAGTTCGGCCTCAAGGCGCGACGCGTCGAAGGGATGAAGTTCATTCCGTTCAGCGCCACGACTCGCATGTCGGGTGTGGACTTCAACGGACGTCAGATCCGAAAGGGCGCAGGCGACTCCGTGGCCGAGTGGGTGCGAGGCCAGGGAGGGAAGATCGAGCCGCTGGTCTCCGATCTCCTGAACAACATCTCGGCCGAAGGCGCCACACCCCTTCTCGTCGCCGAGGGCTCCCGGGTGTTCGGCGTCGTGGCGCTCCGGGACATCGTCAAGGCCGGGATGCGAGACCGCTTCGACCGGCTTCGCGCGATGGGGATCCGGACCATCATGATCACAGGGGACAACCCGCTGACCGCCGCCGCCATCGCCCGGGAAGCGGGCGTGGACGACTTCCTCGCTCAGGCCACACCCGAGCAGAAGCTCGCGCTCATCCGTAAGGAGCAGGAGGGAGGCAACCTCGTGGCCATGACCGGTGACGGCACCAATGACGCTCCCGCGCTGGCTCAGGCGGACGTCGGCGTCGCGATGAACACGGGGACCCAGGCGGCGCGCGAGGCCGGCAACATGGTGGACCTCGACTCGAATCCGACCAAGTTGATCGAGATCGTCGAGATCGGAAAGCAGCTCCTGATGACGCGCGGGTCGCTGACGACGTTCTCGATCGCCAACGACGTCGCGAAGTATTTCGCGATCCTTCCCGCGATGTTCGCGGCGACATACCCCGCCTTGAACGCACTGAACGTCATGCGGCTCGGCAATCCGCAGTCGGCGATTCTCTCCGCCGTCATCTTCAACGCGCTGATCATCATCGCCCTGATCCCCCTGGCGCTCCGGGGCGTGAAGTACCGCCCCCTCGGCGCCGCGCGGATCCTCTCCCGCAACCTCTGGATCTACGGCGTCGGCGGGATCATCGTGCCCTTCGTCGGGATCAAGCTCATCGACTGGATCGTCCTCGCTCTGCACCTCGCGTGAGGGAGACATGAAGCTCGCCATCCGCTCGACTGTCTTCGTGATCGTTCTGACGGCGCTGCTCGGAGGGGTGTATCCGGCCGCCGTGACGGCCGTGGCCCACCTCCTCTGGCCGGAAAAGGCGAACGGCTCCTTCATCATCGCGGGCGGGCGCGTCGTGGGCTCGGAGCTGATCGGCCAGAGCTTCAAGGGTGCGCAATACCTGCAGCCGCGCCCGTCCGCCGCCGGGAAAGGCGGATACGACGCCACCGCTTCCGGCGGGACGAACAAGGGCCCGACGGACGCCGACTTGGCCAGGCAGATCGCCGCGGCCGTCGCGGCGGCGCGCGAGGACCGCCCGGGCGACAGGCGCCCCGTCCCTGCGGACCTCGTTACCTCCTCGGCTTCCGGGCTCGACCCACATCTCTCGCCCGACGCTGCGCTCTGGCAGGTGGCCCGAATCGCGAAGGCTCGCGGAGTCCGAGAGGAAGAGATCATCCAGGTGATTCGCCGCCACATCCAGCCGCGCACCCTCGGAATCCTGGGGGAGCCGCGCGTCAACGTGCTGCTGACGAATCTCGATCTCGACCGCTCCATCGGTGACCCTAGAATTCGATGATGCCGCAGGGGGAGACTCGTCGGACCTCACCGGATGTCTTCCTGCGACTCATCGAGAAGTCGCGTCGCGGCAAGCTCAAGATCTACATCGGACACGCGGCCGGCGTCGGAAAGACCTATCAGATGCTCGAAGACGCCATGACCCTGAAGAAGCAGGGCGTGGACGTCGTCGCGGGCTTCATCGAGACCCATGGCCGAGCGGACACCGCCGAGCGGATCGGAGATCTCGAGGTCGTTCCCCGCCGCAAGGTGGCTTACAAGGGGAAAGACCTCGAGGAGATGGACTTTCCCGCGATTTTGCGGCGAAAGCCCGAGGTCGTCATCGTGGACGAGCTCGCCCACACCAACGTCCCCGGAACCGAAAACGCCAAGCGCTACGACGACGTCGAGGACCTGCTGGACGCGGGCATCTCGGTCATGACCGCGGTCAACATCCAGCACTTCGAGTCGCTCCAGGACATCGTCACGCGGGTGACGGGCGTGGACGTTCAGGAACGAGTGCCCGATCGACTGCTGCGCCAGGCCGACGCGATCGTCAACGTGGATCTTCCCTCCGAGGAGCTGCGCGAGCGACTGAGGGCGGGCAAGATCTATCCTCTGGAACGGATCGGACCGGCGCTCGAGAATTTCTTTACGGAGGAAAACCTCGCATCCTTGCGCGAGCTCGCCATGCGGCAGATCGCCGACCGGCTGGAAGCGGAGCGGCGCGGCATCGACCGCAAAGGCGAGCCGGAGGCCGTGGCGGCGAAGGTCATGGTTGCCATGTCGTCCAACGCGGAGACGACGCGTCTTCTGCTCCGGCGGGCCTCCTCCCTGGCCGGGAAGCTCAACACGAACTGGTTCGCCGTGTATGTCCGGACTCCTCGAGACAGCCCGCAGCGCATGTCGGCCCGCGAGCATCGTCTGCTCGGCGAGAACGTGACTCTCGCCATGGAGCTAGGGGCGAAGGTCGTCTGGCTGGCCGGCGAGAGCGTCGCGCACGAGCTCGTGCGCTTCGCCCGGGAGCACGGCGTGACGCTCGCGATGTTCGGCAAATCGCGCCGTCCCTCCTGGCTCCGTCTCGTGCGCGCGAGCCCGATCGAGACCTTCGCGCGTTGCGGGTCGGGGATCGACGTCTATGAAGTCGAGACCGCGGCGCGCTCCTGAGTCGGCCGCGAATCGATCAGGCCTCGGAGCGCCTTCGTGTGCGCGGGCGTCGTGCCGCAGCAGCCGCCGACGATGCGCCCGCCGATCGCGAGCCAGCGGCGGGCTTGCTCCGCATAGTCTTCTGGGGACAAGTCCTCCGTGAAGGCCCAGCCGGGACCGCCGGACGGGAGACCCAGGTTTCCATAGGCCGCGAGCGGGGTTTCTCCCGCCACGCCGGCAAGACGCTCGAGATCCTCTGCCAGGCGCGAGGCCGGCACGCAGTTGATCCCCAGAGCATCCGGCTGGAGCGAAGCCAGCGCTCGCGCGGCGTCGTGGATCGTTTCGCCCGAGAGGAGCCTGCCCTCCCCGTCCGTCACGAACGAGGCGACGACGGGAATTCCTGCCGCCTTCGCAGCCGCAACCGCCGCGACCGCCTCGCGAATCGTGTTGTGGGTCTCCGCCAGGATCAGGTCCACGCCGGCCTCGGCGAGGAAGCGCGCCTGCGCGGCATGCTCGCGCTCGAGAGACTCCGGATCGGCGACGAGCTCCGGCCGGTAGCAGTCTTCCAGCGGAGAAAGCGAGCCGGCGACGAACACCTCACGCCGCACGGTGGAGGCCGCCTGATGCGCCAGGCGGACCGCGAGGGCGGAAAGCTCACTCGCACGGGACTCGAGACCCGCCTTCGCAAGGGTGCGCGAGTGAGTGCGAAACGTGTTCGCGGTCAGTATCTCGGCGCCTGCCGCGATCTCCTCGCTGTGGATCGTCCACACCAGCTCGGGGTCCTCGAGCAGGGCCCGCGCGCTCCAGAGCGGAAGGGCCGTGTTCGCATCCCGCCGCTGCAGCTCCGTCCCCATGGCCGCGTCAAGCAACAACGGAGGTCCCGTCCGGAGCCGCTCGAGGAAGCGCCGAGAGAGAACGCCCATAGTTTGAGTCTAGAGCGGGGTCTGCCTAAAAAAAATAAGGTTAGAAAGGTTTCTATCCTTATTTAATTAGAATGCACCTGTGAGTACACAATCTTCAATCGTCAATCATCAATCTTCAATTCCTCAGTACGTCTCCAGATACTTCTCCGTCTCCCACGGCTGCACCGTGGAGATGTACTCAGCCCACTCGCCGCGCTTGGCCTCGAGGAAGTGCGCCAGGATGTGCTCGCCGAGCGCCTCGGTCACGACCTCGTCCTTCTCCAGGTTGTCCAGCGCCTCGGAGAGGTTGGCCGGCAACTGATCGATTCGGAGGCGCCGCTTCTCCCGCTCGCTCATCCGGAAGACGTTCTTGTCCACCGGGTCGCCCGGATCCCTCCGGTTCTTCACGCCGTCGAGGCCCGCCGCCAGCATCACGCCGAAAGCCAGATACGGGTTGCACGAAGGATCGGGCATGCGCACCTCGATCCGCGTCCCCATGCCGCGCCGCGCCGGCACGCGGACCAACGGCGAGCGGTTGCGCATCGACCAGGCGACGTTGACGGGCGCCTCGTACCCCGGCACGAGGCGCTTGTAGGAGTTCACGAGCGGACAAGTCACGGCGACGAACGCTCGGGCGTGCCGCAGGATGCCGCCGGTGTAATAGAGCGCGGTCTTCGAAAGCTGGTATTTCGCCTTCGCGTCGTAGAAGACGTTGTTCCCCTTCTTGTCGAGGAAGGACTGATGGACGTGCATACCCGAGCCATTGACCCCGAAAATCGGCTTCGGCATGAAGGTCGCATGGAGACCATGGTCCATGGCGACCTTCTTGACGATGAAGCGGAAGGTCGACACGCGATCGGCCGTCGTCACCGCGTCGGCGTACTTGAAGTCGATCTCGTGCTGGCCCGGAGCGACCTCGTGATGCGCCGCTTCGACCTCGAACCCCATCTGCTCGAGGGCGAGCACGATGTCCCGTCGCGCCTCCTCGCCTCGATCGACGGGGGTCAAGTCGAAGTAGGCCCCTTCATCGTGCGTATCGACGATCGGGTCTCCGTTGGCGTCGCGGCGGAAGAGGAAGAACTCGGCCTCCGGTCCCGTAACCATCGTGTAGCCCAGTGAGCCGGCCTTATCCATCTGCTTCTTGAGAGTCATTCGGGGGCAGCCGGGGAAAGGCGTGCCATCGGGGTTGTAGACGTCGCAGATCAGGCGGCCGACCTTCTCTCCTTTGGAGTGCGCCCACGGATAGATCGCGAAGGAGTCCAGATCGGGCACGAGATTCATGTCAGACTCTTCGATGCGCGTGAATCCTTCGATCGAGGAGCCATCGAATTGAATCTCGCCGTCGAGCGCCTTGGAGAACTGGGAACTGGGGAGCTCGACGTTCTTGATGACACCGAAGATGTCGGTGAATTGAAGTCGCATGAAGCGGACGTTCTCCGCCTCGCACACCTTCAGGATCTCCGACTTGGAAAGACCCGGACCCGCCGCGTCGAATTTCAAGACCTTAGCCTTGGGCATGCCGCCTCCCTTTTTTTGACGTTGCGGCATGATTCTAGTGTCACTTTGCCGGAATGCAACCCATCTTTTGCGAGCTGACCGGAAAAGACTGCCGCTCATGCCCATTTTTATGTGCATCCGTGCAGGCCGGCCGCCGCCCCGGGCCTCACGGGTTAAGATCCCGATATGGGCACGGGGCGCTGGCCGACGCGCCAGGAGGCGGAGGCGATCCTGTTCGAGTTCACGCAGTCGGAGGCGCTCCGCAAGCACGGCCGCGCGGTAGAAGAGGCGATGCGCGCATACGCCCGAAAATTTGGGGTCGAGGCTCCCGAGGAAGTCGAACGCTGGGGCATTGTCGGACTGCTCCACGACTTCGACTACGAGCAGAACACAACCGACGATACGCATCTCCATGTCGGGGGCCGCGTCCTGCGAGAGCGGGGCTACGCCGACGAGATGGTCGAGGCCATCCAGTCCCATGCCGACTACATGAACATTCCCCGCGACACGCCGATGAAGAAGGCGATCTACGCCTGCGACGAGCTCGTGGGTTTCATCGGCGCCTGTGCCAAGGTCCGGCCGTCGAAGAAAATCGCCGATCTCCCGGCGACCTCCGTGATCAAGCGTCTGAAGGACAAGGCCTTCGCGCGCTCCGTCGACCGCTCGTACGTCTACGGAGGGGCCGAAGCCCTCGGCGTTCCTCTCGAGGAGCACATCGGGTTCGTCATCGACGCATTGAAGCCGATCGCCGAGGAAATCGGCCTCTAGGCGGCTCCCGAGCGGGCCGAATCTGGTATAAATGACGTCTCCCTTTCGAGGGCCAAACTCTTTGTCAGAAAAGGACTTGCGGAAATGAGCTCAGTCGAAACGGCTTCCCCCCGAACGATCCGGCCAAGGACGATCTTGAAGGATCTCTCCGGCGAGGAGCTCCGGGCGCTGGCACGCGAGGGGGAGAAGACGACCGAGTATGGCTCGCCGGTCTACGCCACGCGGATCAAGAGCCGCTCGGCCAAGAAGACCTACGTCGTGGCCGACGGCGTCGCGGTAGGCATCATGCAGCAGTCGATCGAGCCGGGGCGCGCCGCCGAGAAGATTCGCGAGGTCCAGGAGACCGTGGCGCAGATGGACATGATTCAGGTGGACCGCCGCATGGGAATGAGTCCCGAGGTACCGATCCACTGCCGGCTCTACGTGCCCAAGGGCTACGCGCGAATCGCCTACATGTGGCACAACATGCTCTTCCCATCCAATTCCTCGCAGAAGCCGGATTTCATCTCCGTCTACGTGCCCGACTGGCCGGAGACTCTGATCTTCCTCGATGTGAATCAGGGCTACACGTACATCCTCGGCAGCGACTACCCGGGGGAGGCGAAGAAATCGATGCTCCGCCAGGCCATGTACTGGATAAAGCGCCGCGGCGGCCTGGGCCTCCACGCCGGATCGAAGATCCTCCGGGTGATGGGGCCGGACGGAGAGCTGCGCGACGTCGGTTTCCTTCTCTTTGGCCTCTCCGGGACGGGCAAGACCACCCTCACGCTCCACGACCACGGCCTCCGCGAGCCCGAGCGCGCGATCATCAAGCAGGACGACGTCGTGCTACTGACCCGCGACGGACGCGCCTTCGGTACCGAGGACGGCTTCTACATCAAGACGGAGGGACTCGAGCCCTCCCAGACCGTCCTGTGGGGAGCCGCGACGCACCCGACGGCGGCCTACGAGAACATCAAGGTGAACGAGGACGGCAAGGTCGATTTCCTCGACACGTCCATCACTTCCAACGGACGCGGCGTCGTCCTGCGCCGCTATATCCGCGGCACGGGAGACGGGATTGACCTCGAGAAGGCCAACAAGATCGTCTTCATCACGCGCCGCAATGACATCGTCCCCGTCTGCGCCCGCCTGACCTCGGAGCAGGCCGCCGCCTATTTCATGCTCGGCGAGTCGATCGAGACCTCGGCGGGGGATCCCTCTAAGGCAGGGCAGGCCAAGCGCGAGGTCGGCACGAATCCCTTCATCGTCGGACCGGAGGCCGAAGAGGGGAATCGGGTGCTTGCGATCCTCCGCGACAATCCGGACATGCACGCCTACATCCTGAATACCGGTTCCATCGGCGCAAAGGGCGGCTCTCCGGGCGAGAAGATCACGATCAAGGTTTCGACCGAGATCATGAAGCAGATCGCCCGGGAGGGGATTCGCTGGGAGAAGGATCCGGACTGGGGCTATGAGGTGCCCCGCGATGTGCCGGGCATCGATCTGGCGAAATACGACCCGCGCGAGTACTACTCGACGGAGGAGTATGCCGCGCTCGTCGGCAAGCTGCGCGCCGAGCGGCGCGAATGGCTGGCGAAGTTCCAGGATCTGGATCCCGTGATTCCGAAGGCGGTCGACAAGGAAACATGACGGAGGTCCGGGGTCTGGAGGACGTCGTCGCCGCCGACTCGGGCATCTGCTACATCGACGGAGACAAGGGGGTCCTCTCCTACCGGGGAATCGATATCCACGAGCTCTCCGCCAAGTCGAGCTTCGAAGAAGTCTGTTTCCTTCTCTGGGAGAGGCGACTGCCGCGGAAAGAAGAGCTCGAGGCCCTGAGGACCGAGATCGGCCGCGGCCGTGTGCTGCCATCGAGGACATTGGAGCTGCTGGCGACTCTGGCCAGGCATCTCTCCCCCATGGACGCGCTTCGGACCGTCGTCTCCGCGCTCGTCGAGACGGACCCGGACGGGGCGTCGATGTCCGCCGCCGCCAATCGGCGCAAGGCCGTACGGCTCACCGGCCAGCTCGGGACGATCGTCGCTGGTCTGCATCGCATCCGCCAGGACAAGGTGGTCGTCGCGGCCGACCCCGGCCGCACGCACGCCGATGATTTCCTGCGCATGCTCTCCGGCGAGACGGAGCGCTCGGCCGCCATTCGCGCGCTGGATATCGCTCTGGTTCTTCACGCCGACCACGAGCTGAACGCCTCGACTTTCGCCGCGCGCGTGACGGCGTCCACCCTGGCCGACATGCACGCTGCCATCACCTCGGCCGTCGCCACCCTGAAAGGGCCGCTCCACGGCGGCGCGAACGAGAGCGTGATGAACATGCTCCTCGAGATCGGATCGCTCGACCGCGTGGACGACGTCGTTCGCGGAAGGCTGGCGCGCAAAGAGAAGATCATGGGCTTCGGCCACCGGGTCTACACGACGGAGGATCCGAGGGCCACGCGCCTGCGGGAGATGTCCCGGGAGGTCGCCGAGTCTTCCGGCGACACCCGCTGGTACGACATCTCCCGTCGAATCGAGCAGATCGTGAAGGAAGAGAAGAGACTCAACGCCAACGTCGACTTCTATTCCGCCTCGCTGTACCACGTGCTCGGAATCCCAAGCGATCTCTTCACGCCCATCTTCGCCGTTTCGCGAATCGCCGGATGGACCGCACACGTTCTGGAGCAGTACGCCAACAACCGCTTGATCCGCCCCCGCGCCGAATACACCGGCCCGCCGTATCCCCAGCCGTACGTCCCGATGGGCGAGAGGTAGGAGACGATTGACGATTGACGATTGGGCGATCCGGGCTTCGTTTTTCAATCTTCAATCTTCAATCTTCAATCATCAATTCCTCTTACTCGCCCAGGTACGCCTCTTTGACCCGCGGGTTCGCCGCGACTTCGGCGGAGGTGCCTTCCAGCGCGACGCGGCCGGTCTCCAGCACGTAGGCACGGTTGGAGTGGCGGAGCGCCGCATTCGCGTTCTGCTCCACGAGAAGGACGGGAACGCCGGCGCTGTGGATCGACTCGATGGCTTCGAAGATGGCGTGCACGATGATCGGCGCGAGCCCCAGCGACGGCTCGTCGAGAAGGAGAACGCGGGGCTTCGACATCAGGGCGCGCCCGATGGCCAGCATCTGCTGTTCGCCGCCGGAAAGGGTGCCCGCCGTCTGCTTGAGCCGCTCCTTCAGGCGCGGGAAGAGCGCATAGACCTTCTCGAAGTCGGCGTCGATCCCGCCGTCGCGGCGAGCATACGCGCCCATCTCGAGGTTCTCCTGGACCGAGAGATTGGCGAAGACGATCCGCCCTTCCGGCACCAGAACCAGCCCCTCGCGAACGAGTTTGTGCGTCGGGACCGAGCGCGTCGGCTCGCCGCGGTAGCGCACCTCGCCGCCGGCGGGGACCAAGCCCATGATCGCGCGCAGCGTGGTCGATTTCCCGGCGCCGTTGGCGCCGATGAGCGTGACGATCTCGTCCTCGCCCAGAGTGAGGGAGATCCCCTTTACGGCCTGAATGGCGCCGTACGAAACGGTGAGTTGGGAGACCTCGAGGATGGCGCTCATGCGCCCCCCAGGTAGGCCTCGATGACTTTCGGGTCGCGCTGAATCTGAGCGGGCGGCCCGACGGCGATCGTGGAGCCGTAGTCGAGCACGTGCACCGTCTCGCAGATGCCCATGACGACCCTCATGTTGTGCTCCACCAGCAGCACCGCCATGCCGAAGCGGTCGCGCACCCAGCGGATCAAGTCCATCAGCTGGTTGGCTTCTTGAGCGTTCATTCCGGCCGCCGGCTCGTCGAGCAGCAAGAGTCGGGGCGACGTGGCCATCGCTCGAGCGATCTCGAGCCGCCGCTGGCTTCCGTACGGCAGGTTCTTCGCCTTTTCGTCGGCAAGATGCTCGAGCTTGAAGATCTTGAGCAGCTCCCGGCTCTCCCGATCGATCCGCTCTTCCTCCTCCCGATGCCTGGGGGTGCGGAGGACGGCCGTCGTCAGCGTCCCCGCCTGGCGGCAATCCGAGGCGACCTTGACGTTGTCTAAGACCGACATCTCGCCGAAGAGCCGGACGTTCTGGAACGTCCTCGCGATGCCGCGGCGCGTGATCTTTCCGCTCCGCTCCCCCGCGATGGAGCTTCCCTCGAAGAGGATCTCGCCCGAGGTCGGCCTGTAGACACCGGTGATGACATTGAAGACGGTCGTCTTGCCCGCGCCATTGGGCCCGATCAGACCGTAGAGCTGGCCCGGCACGAGCGCCAGATCGAGCTCGTTGACCGCCACGAGACCCCCGAAGCGCATCGTGACGCGGGAGAGACGCAGAATCGACACGCCTGTTCCCTATTCGTCCCCGCTCGCCCCGGGCGCGTCTCCCAGAGAACGCCGCCGCTTCGTGAGGAAGGTGACGAACTCCTTGTGGCCCAGAATCCCCTGCGGCCGGACGATCATGATGACGATCAGGAGCAGGGAGAAGAGCACCATGCGGTACTGCGCGAACTGGCGCAGGCCCTCGGTTAAGGTGATGAAGAGCACCGCGCCCAAGACCGACCCCGAGATCGATCCGAGGCCTCCGATGACGATCATGATGATGATCTCGAAGGACTTCAGGAAGGTAAACGAGTTGGTGTGGACGTACATCAAGTAGTGCGCGAAGAGCCCGCCCGCGATACCCGCCATCGCCGAGGACACGACGAACGAGATGACCTTGGCCCGCGTCGTGTGGACGCCCATCGCCTCCGCCGCGATCTCGTCCTCGCGAATCGCGACGAGCGTCCGCCCGAAGGAGGAATGCACGATCCGATAGACGACCAGGATCGCCGCGCCGGCGAAGAGGTATATCCAGAAGAAGTTCGCGAGCTTCGGGATGCCCGAGTACCCCCGCGCGCCGCCGACGGCGTCGATGTTGAGGATGAAAACGCGGATGATCTCGCCGAAACCCAGGGTCACGATGGCAAGGTAATCGCCGCGCAACCGCAGCGACGGCACCCCGACGAAGAACCCCGCGATCGCCGCGAGAACCGCGCCCATCGAGAGAGCAAGCAACAGCACGACACTCTCACGCCCAAAAGAGGGGAGAAACGGGAGCGCCGCGCGCAGCCGGTCGCCGAACGTCACGGTCAGGTACGCCGAGGCATAGGCGCCGATCGCCATGAATCCGGCGTGACCGATCGAGAACTGCCCGGTAAAGCCGTTGATGAGGTTCAAGCTCACGGCCAGCGTGATGTTGATCCCGGCGAGGCACAAGACCTGAAGCAGGTACGGCGGCATCGCCAGGCCGGGGCCGAGCATGCCGGTGAAGACGCCGTTGACGAAGAGCAGAGTCCCCGCCACCGCCAGAGCGACGAGGAATCCCTTCATACCTTTTCCTTACGCACGCGGCCGAGCAGACCCTGCGGGCGCAGGATCAGCACGAGGATCAGGATCCCGAAGGCGATGGCGTCCCGGTACGTCGAGGAGAGATAGCCCACGACCATGACCTCCGAGGAGCCAATCAGGAGGCCGCCGAGGACCGCCCCGGGCACGTTCCCGATACCGCCCAGCACCGCCGCCACGAAGGCCTTCAGGCCGTAGAGGATCCCCATCAGGGGATCGATCTTTGGAATCTGCATTCCGATCAGCACTCCGGCCGCGGCCGCCAGGGCGGAGCCCAGGGCGAATGTCACGGCGATGATCCCATCCGTCGAAATCCCCATCAGCTTGGCGGCGTCCAGGTTGAAGGAGACCGCGCGCATTGCCTTGCCGGTGCGCGTCTTCAAGATGAAGAAGCGCAACAAAACCATCAGAAGGAACGAGACGACGATGACAGTGATCTGCTCGCTCGTCAGCCGCACGCCGGCCACGAGGAAGTCGGTGCGCGGGGCCAGCGACGGAAAGAACTTCGGATCCGGCCCGAAGAGGAGCTGGGCGACGTTCTCGAGGAAGAGGGAGACGCCGATCGCCGTGATCAGAAGCGTCAACCGTGCCTCGCGGCGCACCGGCCGGTATGCGAATCGCTCGATGATGATCCCGAGCAGCGCGCAGACGAGCATCGACCCGAGCATGACGAGCAGCGCCGACGTGATCGACGGCTCGCTGCCTTGGAGCCTTCGCGACAGGTAGTAGCCGGTGTATGCCCCCACCATGTAGACGTCGCCATGCGCGAAATTGATCAGCCGCAGGACCCCATAAACCATGGTGTAGCCGAGAGCGATCAGGGCGTAGATCGACCCGAGCGACAGTCCGTTGACAAGTTGTTGCAGGAAGGTCGTCATGCCGAAGAGCCGTCAGCCTCCGAGCCTAGCCGGGATTATTCATGGTCAGCCGACCGAGACCCGAACAGGCGACCACGCCTAAAAGTGTTCATCCAGGAAGGGGGCGAAGCGCCGGCGGAGGCCTTGTCCGCGACAGAGGTTTTTCGCCGAGACGAGGAAGGACGGCGTATTCGGCGGACCTCTATGAGCGAGGGCACGTGGTGCCCCCGAACCCCCGGGATCGGAGCGGCGGCGGGAGTCGATCATGAATAATGCGGGCTCCAGGCTCGAACCCGTGGAGACTACAGCTTCACCGCCTCGGGCTTGATCGTCTCGACGAGGAGGTACTTGCCGTTCTCGACTTTGAGGACCACGGCCGGCTTGACGGCGTTGCGGTCCTTGTTGATCGTGATGCTGCCGGTCACTCCGGGGAAGTCCTTCGTCACGGCGATCGCGTCGCGTACCTTTGCGCCGTTCGACGAGCCGGCGCGCGTCATCGCGTCCGCCAGGATTCGGGCCGCATCGTAGGCGAGCGCCGCGAGCGCGTCGGGGACCTGCTTGTATCTGTCCTTGTAGTCCGCGACGAACTTCTGAACCGCCGGATTCGGATCGTCCGTCGAGTAGTGATTCGAGAAATAGCAGCCGTTCAGGGACTCTCCCCCGATCTCCCAGAGCTTCGGAGAATCCCAGCCATCCCCGCCCATGAACGGGACGGTGATGCCGAGCTCGCGGGCCTGGTGCACGATCGTACCGACCTCGGTGTAGTAGCCCGGCACGTAGACGGCTTCGGGATTGAGCGACTTGATCTGTGTGAGCTGCGCGCGGAAGTCCGAGTCCCCCTGGCTGTAAGACTGCTCCGCGATGACCTCTCCGCGGAGCTGGCGGAACTGTTGCCGGAAGAAAGTCTGAAGGCCGACCGAATAGTCGCTGCGGACGTCTACGAGGATCGCGACTTTCTTCAATTTCAGCGTGTCGGCCGCGAATTTCGCCATGACCGCTCCCTGGAAGGGATCGATGAAGCAAACGCGGAAGATGAAGTCGCCGACCTGGGTCACCCTCGGATTGGTCGAGGAAGGAGAGATCATCGGGATCTGGTTGGCCTGGCATATGGGCGCCGCGGCCAGAGAGTGGGAGGAGGCGACGTGACCCAGCACGGCCACGACGCCGTTCTGGTTGATCAGCTTCGTGACGACGGTCCCGGCTTCTTCCGGCTTGGACTGATCGTCTTCGACGAGCAGCTTGATCTGCTTGCCCAGAATGCCCCCCTTTTTGTTGATCTCGTCGAACGCCATCTGCGAGGCGTTCTTGGTGGAGATGCCGAAGGTCGCGATGCCCCCGGTCAGCGAGCCGTACTCGCCGATCAGGACCTCTTTCTTGGATCCCTTCGTGCCGCAGGACAGCGTGGTCGCGAGAGCCGCGGCCAGACAGACCGTCGCTAAGATTCGGAATCTCATCGCAATGGCCTCCTCATCTCCGACGTGAAGACGGCGTATTCTTTCGCACCGGGCGAAGGAAAGTCAAAACATCCTTTCTGTCAATGGCTTAAGCTAGAATCACTTCCGGAGAAAGGAGAGGCTGACCTTCACTAGCGATACTCGCCCTCTGCTCGCCCAAACGGACTCCCCGCCCGAGAGCTCCGCCGAGCCCCTCCCCCGAATCCGGCCGCGCAGCGAGCATCCGATCTCCCGGCAGCAGATCGACCCGGATGCTCTGAAGGTGCTCTACCGGCTCCGGGGCGCCGGGTACAAGGCTTATCTCGTCGGCGGAAGCGTCCGGGACCTGCTGCTTTCCCGCGTGCCGAAGGATTTCGACATCGGTACCGATGCCCATCCCCAAGTCGTTCGGAGACTCTTCCGCAACTGCCGTCTCATCGGCAGACGCTTCCGCCTGGCGCACATCCTCTTCGCCAACGGTAAGGTCATCGAGGTCGCCACCTTTCGACGCCGGCCCGAGCCGGCGGTCGACGCATCGGGACGCGAGCTCCTGCAGACATCCGACAACACCTTCGGAACGCCGCGGGAGGACGCGTTGCGCCGCGATTTCACGATCAACGGCCTCTTCTACGACATCTCCGACTTCTCGGTCATCGACTACGTCGGAGGGCTCGATGATCTCGAAGCGGGGCTAGTCCGAACGATCGGCGATCCCGACATCCGCTTTCAGGAGGATCCGGTCCGCATGATGCGCGCCGTCGAGTTCGCGAGCCGCCTGGGTTTCGCGATCACCCCGGATGGCTACGAGGCGATCCTGCGTCACCGCAAGGAGATCGTAAAGTCGGCGCCCCCGCGCGTCACGGAGGAGCTTGCGCAGGCTCTCCGCGGAGGCCACTCCCTCCCGACTCTGCTGCTCATGCGCGAGGTAGGGCTGCTCGATGGGCTCTTGCCGGAGCTCGCCACGGTCCTGCGCGAGATCGATCCCGATCATCCGCGTGCGACCGGGCACCTTTTCTGGGCGCTCCTCGACGTCCTCGACGCCGAGCGCCGGCGCGAACGGGTTTTCGACGATGCGGTGCTCTTCGCCTTGATCTTCTTGCCGATCGTCCGCGCCCGAGTGCGCGAGGTTGCCGCGGATGGCGACCCCGATGCGGGACGCCTGGCCGTTCTCATCGAGGACGTCGTCTCGCCCCTCTCTTTCCGAATGTCTCTGCCGCGGGCTTCTTCCGATCGAATCAAGCAGGCGCTGGCGATCGTCGGCAGGCTGTCGCATCGACCCGACTCGCGCGGGCCGACCCGCCGGCTCGCCTTTCGGGAGGCCTTCGCGACCGCGCTCGACCTCTTCGAGCTGACCGCGATGGCGACCGGGCGAGGCCAGGAGCTCGTTGGCGATTGGCGTCGGCTGCAGGCGCGAATTCAGCGCGCCCGCGAGACGGGCGAGATTCCGGCGCCGCCGCCTCCGCCGCCGCGCCGCCGGCGTCGCCGCGGTGGTCGCGGGAGGAGACTGGGACCGTAGGTCGGACCCCAATCCGGGACCGCGGATATGATCCCGCCATGTTTCTGTCGGATAACTTTCTCGGCATTCCGCCCGAGGAGAGCACTCTCGAGAAGAGCCGCATCGCGGTTCTTCCCGTCCCATACGAGCGGACGGTATCTTACGGAGTGGGTACGAAGAACGGGCCGGCGGCGATCCTCGAGGCCTCTCAATACGTCGAGCTCTACGACGACGAGCTCGACGAAGAGGTCTATCGGGTCGGCATCCATACGTTGCCGGCCTGGCTTCCCGACAACATGGAGCCCCAGGCCTGCGTCGAGGGGCTCGAAAGAGTCGTCGAGGAGCTCCTGGGGAAGAATCTCTTCGTCTTGATGCTCGGCGGCGAGCACTCGATCGCCCCCGGCGCCATCCGCGCCCACCGCGCGCGCTTTCCCGGCATGTCGATCCTCCACTTCGATGCGCATGGGGATCTGCGCGACGAGTACGAAGGCCAGAAGTATTCGCATGCCTGCGCAGCGCGCCGCTGGGTCGAACTCAAGATCCTCTCCGTGCACGTGGGCATTCGTTCGATCTCGCGCGAGGAAATCGATTACGTGCGGGAGAGCGGGACGATGATCGTCTCCAACCGGGAAATACACCGCTCCGACGCGTGGATGGCGAGACCGCTCGGCAAGCTCACCGGCCCGGTCTACGTCACCTTCGACGTCGATTTCTTCGACGGATCGCTCGTGCCCGCGACAGGTACGCCGGAACCGGGCGGCGCCACCTATGAGCAGGCCCTCTCGATCCTGCGCCGGGTCGCCTCCGAGAGGAAGATCGTCGGCGCCGACGTCGTCGAGCACGCGCCGCTGCCAGGCAACCGGGCGCCCGACTTCATGATCGCGAAGCTCTGCTACAAGCTCCTGGGCTATTCGTTTTTCCCGGAAAAGGCCCGAAATCCCGTCCTTTCGCCACAATAGTCTCGACCCTGCCTAAGAACAATGCAATCAGCCATTTACGATTCTACCTTCCACCGGCTGGAGACCGCGGTCAGGCTTCTGATTTTTGAACTTTCGGCCCGAAAGTGCGTCTTGAGGCATTGAGGCGAGATTGAGCACTACGGATGAAAAAGACCTCGTCGCGCGCTGCCGCAAGGGAGAGGATGACGCCTGGCGCGAGCTCGTCGACCGATTCGGACAAAAGGTCTACGCCATTACCTATCACTTCACGATGCGGCGCGAAGACGCCGAGGAGCTCTCCCAGGAGATCTTCTTGAAAGTATTCGAGAACCTCCACCGCTATGACGGCGGGTTTCCCCTGGTGGCGTGGATCCTGTCGCTCTCCCGCAACCTCTGCATCGACCGCTATCGGCGCCGCAAACGTGAGAAGTCGTTCCGCTTCGTCTCCGACGACGCCGTGACGGCGCTGCTGAAATCCGAAGACGATCCATCGACCATGGCACTCAAGAAGGAGCGCACGAGGCTGCTCTTCTCGGCTTTGACCGAGATCCCGGAGGATCTCGCCGAAATCCTGATCCTGCGAGACTTGAACGGTTTCGCCTATGAGGAGATCGCCAAGGCTCTGGAGCTGCCCGACGGGACAGTCAAGTCCCGACTCTTCCGGGCGCGCTCCGAAGTGGCGCGCAAGATTCGGGAGCGGCACGAGAACCGCGGCGCGACGGGAGCCTTTGCGTCGCTCGCGATGGCCGCGGCGGGAATCGTATGAGCTGCCGTGAGCTCGAGCGTCTGTTCGTCGCGGGTGCCCAAGGCGTCGAGCTCGAAGCGCACCGGAGCTCTTGCGCCGAGTGCGAGGGTCTCGGCCGCGACACCGACCAGACCGTCTCTCTGGCGACGGAACTGCAGCTTCCAGCCTGGAGTCCCGGGTTGCGGCACGCGCTGCTGGAGATTCCGCGGCAGACAGTCTCGTGCGAAGGAGCCGACAGACTTCTCGCGGACGCGCTCGAGGGAGAGATCGCGGCGGCCGACGAGAACCGGCTCCGCAACCACCTCTCGCGTTGCCCCTCTTGTACGGAGGCGGCCGGCGCGCTCTTTGCCGTACGCGAGTTGGCAAAGCCGCAACCGCCTCCCTGGCTGGCGGCACGAATCGCGGCGGCGCGGCCGGCGAAGAAGCGGTCCTTCTGGCGGTCGGCCTTCTCGGGCAAGGCCGTCGTCGCCTACGCCTATGCGGCCGCGCTCGTCGTGATGCTGCTCGGCCTGAATCCGACGGCGGTCGCGCGCAAGGCGGGCTTCGCGAACCTCGGCGAGAGCACGCGCAACGCGGTCACCGTCGCCCAGAACTCGATCGGAGACCGGCTGGGCGCTCTCCAGGAGAAGGCGATCCGAACCCTCGCGGTCTGGAAGGGCCATATCGGCGGTTACGGACGCGCGGCGGTCTCCAACGCGATCGCGATCGTATTGAGGCCAGAACAACGCAGAGTCCCGAATCGCCCGCGCCTCGGCAGAGAGGGGGACGCCGCCTCGGGCTCGGATGGATTTCAGCTCGCGACGCATCCGAAACGGGAACCTTTTCCCATCCGCTTTCGTGTCTAAGAGCGACGTCACGAGGACGTCGAGGAGAAACCAATGAACGACAACATCAACCCGCAGCCAACGGCGCCCCAGGCGCCTTCGCCGGCACCGCCGGCCGCTCCGCCGCCGCCGACCGCTGTCTCGCATCCTGTGATCGTGGATCGGAAGTCGCCGGGCCTTGCGGGATTCCTCTCGATCTTCCCCGGCCTCGGCCATCTGTACCTCGGGCTCTACCAGCGCGCGTTCGCCATCGGCGGGGGTTTCATCCTCCTGATCGCGCTGACTCACAGAAGAGGAGAGTTCTTCGGCCCGCTGATCGCGTTCGTGTGGTTCTTCGGGATCATCGACGCCGTGCGTCAGGCCAAGGCGATCAACCGCGGGCAGCTCGCCGAAGCCGGCTTCGCGGGAGAGGCACAGCTGAAAGCCGCCCCGGGTACCGGCGCTCTGACCTGGGGCGTGATCCTGGTGGGGCTCGGCGCGCTGCTGCTCATCGACCGATACTTCGACATGGACTGGTCGTTCATGTCGGAGTGGGGCGCCCCGGCCGCGTTCATCCTGCTCGGGCTCGTCTTGATCGTCGGGCACATTCGGAAGCACCGCCGCGAAAACGAAGCGCGGACGGGGATGCCGCCGAGGAGCCTGTGATGCAATTGCCGATTTCCGATTGGCGATTGCCGATTGCCGATTGCCGATTGGCGATTGCCGATTGCCGATTGCCAATTGCCAATTGATCGAGAGCCTTTCAATCGTCAATCTTCAATCTTCAATGCTATTCACCGCCTCTTGAAATATCTCTCCAGCTCCTCTTCCGTCATCGACAGCACGACCGGCCGCCCGTGAGGGCACGTGAATCGGTCCTGGGTCTTGGACCATTCCGCGATCAAGTGTCGAATCTCCTCGGGCGCTAAGTGGTATCGAATGGTGACGGCCGAGCGGCAGGCGAGGCTTGCGGCGAGCCGGTCGCGCCGTAGCGTTTCGTCGGCGGAGCCCGATTCCTCGAGCGCTGCGAGCGCGATGTGGAGCGTCTCGGCGGGATCCCGATCCGTCGCCTCCGCCGGGAGCGCGGCGATCGCGTAGGAGCGTCCCGACATGGGCTCGATCTCGAATCCGGCGGCGGCCAGATCGGCAAAGCGAGCCGCCAGAGTCTCCGCTTCCTCCGGCGTCGCCTCGAAGAGGACCCGTAACAGCAAGCGCTGGGCAAGGATTCGCCCCGAGGCAATCCGGTCTCGAATCCTCTCGTAGAGCGTCCGCTCGTGCGCGGCGTGCTGATCGATCACGAGCAAGCCCTCCGGGCCGGAGGCGATGATGAAAGACTCCCGGTACTGGCCGATCGGCACGATGTCGGGAAGTTTTCTTTCGGGCGCGGGCGAGACGGCGGCCGCGGCGTCGCGGGGCGGAGACGGGACGCCGACCGGAGGCCCCGGAACCGCCGGCGCGGTCTCGCCATACGAGGACGCCCCTTCTGCCACGATGGTTCCGGTCGGAGCCGGAGGAACCGGCTTGAGCCGGCGCTCCTCCTTGCCTGCCAGAAGCGCGGAGTAAAGAGCGTGATAGACGAGGCGATAGGCCGTGGCCGCGTCCGCGAAGCGGACCTGGGTTTTCGCCGGTGAGACGTTGACATCCACGGCGCCCGGTTCGGCGGAAAGAAAGAGAAAGACGGCCGGGTGGCGTTCGATCCGGATCGCGTCTCGTGAGGCCTGGACGATCGCGCGGGAGAGCGCCCGGTCCTCCACCGGCCGGCCGTTGACGAAGAGGTACTGGTATCGACGGCTCGGAAACGTGACGGAGCCCCGCGTGGCATAGCCGATGACCCGCAGCGCCCCCGAGCGGGCCTCGAAGAGCTCGAGCTCGCCGAGCGTGGCGCGGCCGAAGACCTGCAGGATCCGGGCGCTCCGGTCGACCGCGGCCGGCGCGTCGAGCGTCTCACGGCCCTTGGAGCGCAGGGAGAAGGCGACGGCCGGATTGCCGAGCGCCGCCTTCGTGACCGCGGCGGCGGCCGCCCGTCCCTCGGACTCCGGGGAGGAGAGAAACTTGCGGCGCGCCGGTGTCCTGGCGAAGAGACCTTCGACGAGAACGTCGGTACCGCGCGGGCGGGGCGCGGGTTCCTGCGATGACGGTCCTCCGTACTCGATTCGAAGGCGCGTGGCTTCGGGAGAGGAGCCATCCGAGGTCGTCAGCGTCAAACGAGAGACCGATGCGATCGAGGGAAGCGCCTCACCGCGGAACCCGTAGGTCGCGACGCGCATCAGGTCCGCGTCGGAAGCGATCTTGGAAGTCGTGTGGCGCTCGATCGAGAGTCGCGCGTCCTCGGGCGACATGCCGGAGCCGTCGTCGCGCACGAGAATCCGGTCCACGCCGCCGCCGTCGATCTCGACGTCGATACGCGAAGCTCCAGCGTCGAGCGCGTTCTCGACGAGCTCCTTGACGGCGGATGCCGGACGCTCCACGACTTCGCCCGCTGCGACGCGGTCGATGACGGAATCTTCGAGCCGATGGATGCGAGGCATCGCTTCTCAGTTTATCTCCGCCGGCTCCTCTTCCCTCTGCGGCGGGAAAGGGTCGACGTCGGGAACGCTCGCGACAATTCATAGCTGGACATCTCGCCGGCCGGTTTCTCGAAAGGGGTTACAGAATGAAACGGTTCGCTGGCCCGGTGCTCTTTCTCTGCGGTCTGCTGACAAGTTTTTCTCCTCTTTGCGCTCAGAACGGTCCCGACAACGATCCGGATGCGATGCCGGGCTACACAAAGAGCATCTTCCATCACAGCCAGATCGACTCGATCAATCTCTACAACGGAGGGCTGACGATTCCGATCGCGCTGGGGCCCTCGTACCCGGTGGGCCCGAAGCTGCGCTTTCAGGCGGCGCTGACCTACAATTCGACCGTCTGGGAGTTCGGCAACCCGGGTCCCAACAACCAGAGTGACCTGGGTCTCTACGAGCCGATCAAGGCGGATCCGTCACTGGGCGTGGGCTGGGGTCTCTCGGCCGGGGCGATCAAGCTCTGCGGGGTCGTCCAGAACTCCAACTGCTACGTCGGCCAGGACGGCGCCGAGCATATCTTCGAAAGCTCTCCCAGCCCCAACTACTACAAGACGAGCGACGCCACGCAGTTCCTGCTCCACTTCATCAACTCGACCGCGGGTTACGAGATGTGGGACGGGGAGGGGAACCATTACGTTTTCTCCTGGCACGTCACCGGCTACGACGATCTGCCGCAGGACTTCATCAACGACTTGGGGCGCGGCAGAAATGGCTGGTACCTGACCGCGCTGACGGATCCCTTCGGCAACGGAATCACGGTCACCTATTACACGAGCCTAGGGTCGCAGCCCTGCTGGACGCCGGCGCACTGCCCGACCGCCACAAACTCCTGGATCGTAAGGAATGTCAAGCGCGGCTCGACGACCTTGATGACCGTCAACTTGGGGACCGACCCGGGCGCTCCCAGCATCGGCAACCTGGTTACCTCCTTGGACTTCGCCGTCGCCGGAGGCGGGACCGCACGCTGGACCCTGTCTCACGGAACGGTGTTGATCACACGCGGCGAGCCCAACCTAGCAACGCTGAATCTGGTCACGATCAGCTCGGTGCAGCTTCCTGTGTCCGTTCAGTATTCCTTCACCTGGAACACCGGCCCTTCGGATGGTGGCTATGGCGGCCTAATGCGGACGATGGCCCTTCCCACCGGGGGAGTGATCTCGTACGTCTGGGGCGCCTGGAGCTTCTACCACGGACGCACGGCCTCCATTAACATCAACTGCTTCCCGATCGGTCCGCCCAACGACGCGGACACGAAACAGTCAGGCCGCGCGGCGCCAGGTCAGAAGACCAATTTCCCCGACGAGTCGATACCGGAGGAGCCCGCGATCTCCGGAAACGACTGCAGCTTGACCAATCCGAACCGCTGGCTGGATAGGGCACGGGGCGTGATTCGCCGTACGGAGACCGTCGGCGGCGTGGACTCGATGACCGACTACGCGCAGTACGCTTTTCCATTCGGCGAGCGGGGCACCGTGTCGAACAGTTTCGGCCCGCAGACGCTGACGCTCGTAACGATGCCGGTCGATGTAGACATGCATCGCACCTCCACCGGAACGCTCTTCTGGGGCGCTCTCCCGGGTTCGCCCTCGGGAGGCGGGACTCCGGGCGGGCGCGTCGGCGCGGATATTCGGCTCGCGACCTACGACAGCGACCCGTATCCGGGTCTGATCTCGCCCTTCTCGCAGCCGCTGTGTGGAGGGACGGCCGACGCGCTCTGCGTCACGCACGCGATCCGGGTGGCGCAGCGCACATTCGAGTATGACAGTCCGCCCGCCGAAACTCGCAACCGGCGACTGAAGTCCGAAACGACCTACTTCGACAACACGAACGCGGATGGTACTTGCCCGGGCTGCGCATACCACACGACGTCCTTCTCCAATACCGGCTCCAACACCTGGGAAGGCAACGGTCGCCATTACAACCTCGAGACCCACTCGGGCAATCTCGGCGGCGACTCGCGCACGATCACGACTGATTGGGCAGCGCAAGTGTCTCCCTGGCTCCCGAACCTCTACAACCAGCACACGGAAACTCAGGGCTCAACCATCCGCGACCAGTACTTCGAGTTCGACACGACGAACGGTTTTCTCAAGGGAAGCTTCACCTACGACGCGGCTCGCGACATTGCATTCGTCAGTTGCCGCTACAACGACGGACTCGGCAACCTGGATACGGAGCTGACGAAGACCCTCTCATCGGCTTCGCCTCCCGCTCGGACCTACTGCTCGAACAACTATCCGGCCTTTCCGAGCCCTGTTGGAGTCGACGGCGATTTGTATGGGAAGGACTACGGTTTCCAAAACGGCCGGCTGCTGACGGCTCGCTGGGTCAACGGGTCCCTCGGGACTCCGACCTTCTATTTCCGGAACTCCGTTCGGGACGGCGCGACCGGCTGGGTCACGACCTCGAGCGACACCTCCGGGCTCGCGACCCTCTATAGCTACGATCTCCTCGGCCGCGTCGTCGAGATCGATCCGCCATCGGCGACGGAGCTAAAAACGCGGATCTGTTACGACAGTCCGACCTCGACGACGGCGTATCGCGCGAGCACGGCTCTCACCTGTCCCGTCGCGGCCACGAACCCGGCGGTGGCGTCCTGGCAACACTATGACTACGACGGCTTAGGCCGACTCATCCGCGAGCAACGCCTCCAGCCCGCAGGCGCCCTTAGCAAACGGTTTACGCTCTTCGATGGAACGGGACATGGCTACTTCCACTCGGAGTGGGTCGCCAGCACCACGCCGGAGGCCGTCAACGCCAACCTCGCGACCGCCTGCGTCTTCGCGGGAGGTAATGCGGCCACGAGCCGTCCTTCTTCCGCTCCAGGGACGTACCGAATGTGCTGGGACCCGTTCGGCCGACCGCAGCAGATCGTGGGCTCGAAGCACTCCTCCCTTGCCACGATCGATCGGGCAGACGGTGCCACTCCGTACAGCGACACGAAAGAAGCCCTGAAGACCTACTGTGTCAACGGGACATTCACGAGTTTGCAATCGGCCTCGTGCTCGGCGGGCGCTTCGAGCCCGGTCACGACGACGCGTCGAGACGCGGTGGGCCGAACGACGAGCGTCGCCGAGCCAACCGGCGACGTGACGAGCTATGCCTACGACATCAACGGCAAGCTGACCTCGGTCACTCAGGGCGCTCAGAGTCGAATGTTCGGTTACGACTTCGCCGGGTTCCTTCGATCGGAGACGACGCCCGAGGGCGGCACCGTCACTTACGACACGATCGGCAGTGTCGGCAACGTCCGCCAGGAGACGCGGCCAGGAGGCGTCATCGTCACCCGGCGGTACGACTTCGCCGGTCGAACGACGGAAGAGGACGCGGGGGGAAACAAATATGTCGTCAGCTGTTACGACGGCAGCGCGACCTGCGTGGACGGAAGCCCCGGCTATGTCGGCGGACCCTACCCCAAGGGGAAGATGACGCGGCGGTACGGCTACAATCGGATACCCACGGTTGGTCCGATTGCCGACGAGTCATTCGAGTATGCCGACTCTGGCGGACGGCTGTCGAAGCTGACGACGAGTATTGGGAACGGAGACCTGGCGTCCGCAACGGTCCAGACCTGGACTTACGGGAACCTCGGGCTCGTGTCGGATCATTACCATCCTCGGGCGGCAGGGACATTCAGGGTCACCAACAGTTACATCGCCGGACTGACGAGCGCGATTGCAGCCGGCAGCCAGAACGTCGTGACCGCCGCGACCTACAATCCGGCCGCGGGACTCGCCTCCTGGACGGCGGGAAATTCCGGTACCGCAATCATCACGACGATTCTGCCGGACCCCTCGATGCTGCCTCGACCGGCCAGCATTTCCAACCCGTTTTGGAGCACCGGAGTCTACACGTACGACGGCGCGGGAAACATCCTGCGCATGGGATCCGCCGACAACTTCACCTATGACTCGCGGTCTCGCCTGCTCTCGGCCCAATACTCCTCCTCGACGCGGGCCTTCAATTACGACCGTTATGGAAACCTCACGCAGAGCGGTGGGACTCTCTTCGACATCGACGCCGCGCACAATCAGCTGAAGCCGACAAATGCCGGTTCGCCTGCCTACGACCTCCGCGGCAACCTTACCTACTACAACGGCGACACGATGAGCTACGACCTCCTCGACCGGCAATACCGGGTCGGCAATGGCGGGAGCGACTGGGTCTATCTCTTTAACGGCGCCGGCGAGCGTCTTGCGAAATTCCCAACGCGTTTCTCGGTGCTCCGCCGCGAAATGGCTCGATACGTCGCCGAGGCGAACGTCATCGCGAAAGGCTGGACCCTGCCGGCCTGTGTCCAGATCTTCACCGACGTCTCCTGCTCCGATCCCGACGCGAAGCACATCAAGCTGGTCTACGACAAGGGCATCACGGCCGGCTGCAACAGCAATCCTCTCCAGTATTGCCCCGACGCGTCGCTCACCCGCGCGCAAATGGCGGTTTTTCTCGTCAAGGGCTACAAGGCCGACGGCTTTGCGCCCCCAGCCTGCCAGGGCACCTTTCAGGACGTCACGTGCTCCGGCTCCTATGCCTCGTATGCCCCTTGGATCGAGCAGCTCTACCGGGACGGCGTCACCTCGGGTTGCAACACGAGTCCTCTGCAGTTTTGTCCCGGGAACACGGTCGGCGAGTGGGAGATGCTCGTGTGGTTGGCAAAGGCGCCGGGATCCCCGCCGGGCACGACCTTCTGGAGCGCCTACCATCCCATCCCGCGCGGATCGATCTATACCTGGCGTGACGAGCAGAATCGCGTCGTCACGGAGTCGGCGGCCGGACTGACCGGCGCCTCCACCGCTTCCCTCTCGGTTACCCGTGATAACGTTTTTTTCGGAAATCTCCTCGTGGCATCCTACGTCGCATCACCTGCCGGTTGGCAGTACACGGCCTCTGACCACCTCGGCAGCCCCCGCGTCGTTTTCAATCAGTCCGGCGCCCTCGTCGAGACCCACAAGTACTGGCCCTACGGCGAGGACACCAACCCCTCTCCGCCCAACCAGCACCTCGCCTACTGCGTCATGGAACGCGATGACGGCGCGGCCCACTTCTACGACCATGCCAGGACGCATGACTACAACCTGGGAAGGTTTTTGAGCCCGGATCGGATCGGAGGGCATCCCGCTAACCCGCAATCCTGGAATCGTTACGCGTACACGCTCGGCAACCCTATGAAGCATGTCGATCCAGATGGGAAGCTCACGATCGTAGTGCATGGAACCGGCGCGCGAGGCAGCAAAGACTTCATGCCCGGCGGCACCTTTTTCGAATACGTAGTCAAGACCGTACCGGATCGAGCCTATGCCTCTTTTCAGTGGTCAGGCGCCAATAATCATCAGGCTCGGATCGCGGCCGCGCATTCTTTAGCCGCTTATATCCGCGCGTACAAGTTCGCTCCGGGAGAACCGCTCAACATTATCGGACATAGCCACGGTGGGAATTCGGGTATCACCGCGGTTAATCTCGATCTCGGTCACAAGGTCACCAACCTCGTTACGATGGGTACGCCATCGCGCCCCGGATATCATCTTCTCGATCCATCGGCGGTTGGTCGATTTGTGAACGTGTTCAACTCGCATGACGGTGTTCAGTCTCGGGGCGGCGGCGACTACTCGGCGCCATTCGAAATTGGGCCCGCGGCAAGGACACAGCCTTTCGCTCTAAACATCAATTGGAACCTCGACCAGGGGGTACTAGGCTCCCATTCGGCGCTTCACACTCCCGCGGTGTGGGACTTTACCCTTCCGCATCTCGAATTAACCCCCACGGAACGAGCATTCACTCCTCAGCGGTTTGTTTGGCAGCAATAGGCCGGTTCACTGCCAAAAGGGGACTCATGAAGAGGCTGATTTTCGCGCTGCTCGTCTCTGGTGCTATCGCGCCGTCCTCAAACCGCGAGCTCCGACCGCTTCGAGAAGAAATGAAACGCCTCGGCGTACGGTCGGCCCTTGTCATCGCCTCTCAGGCTGTCGACGACCGGCCTGTATGGTCGCCTGACGCCGACGTATTGGCTGCCAACGTCGACGGGCAGTGGCGAACGATCGACCTGCGCTCGGTTCATCTGGAGAAGCAGGATTGGCGGCACGGCCAGTCAGTCGCCGTGGTAAAGGCAGCTGCACTCGAAACACGGATTGCGGAGAGTATGATCAGAACCTGGGCGAGGGCCGCAAAGTTCGGCGCACGGAAGGTGACGTCGCGAGACGGCACGATCCTAGAGCTGAAACAAGATGACCTTGGCACGAGCTTTGTCATCACGAAGAAGGGGGAAAAGGCCGAGACTCTATGGACAAGTAAGCTCGAGAACTGCCATAGCCTCGCTCTGTCCCGCGACGAACGCTACGTTGCTTTCATCTGCGAGCTCAACGGCGTCATCGTCACAGCCTTATAGGATGCTGGTTGTTCCTGCTCAGCAGATACCTTCTGTCCTATCTGCGCCGAGCAACCTGACCAGGGTTGTCGCTCTCGAGAAACACCGTGAGAAAAGACCGTATGGTTGCCAATCGGGCATTCGACCCAGCCGTCGCGGCTCAAGCAGTTGAGAAGACTCGCGCGGGGCCGGCACCCTATCTGATCCTCGCGGGGGGTTGGTTCGCGCTCCTGCTCCTCTTCGGTTCGATCCGCACGAACGAGCCGATCTTTCTGTGGGTGCTGACTCAGGAACTCATTCTCGAGAAGTTGTTCGAGGTATTCGGGGTTGCTCAATCCCGGTGGGTGGGGCGGACTATTCTGCTGGCGGCGTACCTTCTCGCCGGACTCTGCGCCTGGGCGATCGTTGAGCGGCGAGGCAGGAGTCCCGTTCATCGCTGGCGACGGGCCGTGCTGGCCTGGTTCGGAATCCAGGCGATCTACGCTGTTATAGCCACTGGCCTCGTTCAGGCGGGCCTTCTCCGGGAATGATGCTCATGCGAGCGCCCTCTGGATGAACCAGTACAGCCCTACCGCAGCGATCGCGACTGAGGCCGGGACGACGACTCGGCGGCGGTACCAAGGTTTGTGGCGAAAGGGCAAGCCGATGACGAGGAACGCGATCGTGATCACGGTGAGCTGACCGAGCTCGACGCCCGCGTTGAAGCAGAGGAGGCCGGTCAGGAATTCTGAACGTGGGAGACCCAGCTGCGAGAGCACTCCCGCGAACCCCATCCCGTGCAAGAGGCCGAACCCGAAGACGAGCGCGATGCGCCAGGGCCGGAGCTCGGGGGTTGCGACATTCTCGACGGCCACATAGACAATCGAGAGCGCGATCAAAGGCTCGACGATCCTCGGAGAAAGAGAGACGACGCCGTAGATCGTGAGAGCGAGCGTGATCGTGTGCGCGACCGTGAAGGCCGTCACCTGCATCAAGATCGGTTTGACTCGGATCGACAGCAGAAAGATCCCCAGAACGAAGAGGATGTGGTCCGTCCCTTTGGGAAGGATGTGTGTGAATCCGAGCTTGAGGTAGGTCGCAAGCACCTGCCCGCGCGTCATCGGCACGATCTCCGACTTCAGCGCAAAGGGCTCGCTCTCCGCGGAACCGTCGATCCACTGACGGGCCGCTTGTGGCTCGCCCTCGGTGCGGATCGTGAGTATGTAGGAGCCGAGCTTGACGGCGTTCGACCACGTGAACGTCTTCGCCCCTCCCGGGGTTTCACCGTAGAACCGCAGCGTCAGCTCGGGCGCGGCGGACACCTTGCCGACGTCCCCCTCGGGCAGGACGAGCTCGACGCGGGGTGCGGCCTCGCGTTTGTCGAAGGCGATCCGCACCCCGTTGATCGAGGCCGCGATGAGGCCGCCCACTTCTTTGTCGAGCTTCGGCGTCAGGTTTGCGATCCGGCCCCACCTGGAGTCGATGCGGCCCGAAGCCCCGAATCCCGGAGGGAGGTGCTGACGATCGACGATCGCATCGATCTCATAAGTGCCGTTCCGTGAGAAACGCGCGGTGACGCGGATCGTGCCAAGCTCATGCGCCCGAGCCCCGACCGGAAGAATCAGGAACAGAAGAAGGGCAATGCGCCTCGCGGCGGCGGGGCCGCTAGCGATTGTGGACGACCCGGCCGCCGACGACGGTCGTATCGACCCGGATCTTCTCGATCTGCTCGGGCCGAACGGCGAGGAGATCTTCGGAGAGGATGACGAAGTCGGCGAGCTTGCCGGCGGCGAGCGAGCCTTTTTCCTTCTCCTCGAAAGCCGCATAGGCCGCCGAGACCGTGTACGCGCGAAGGGCCTCCTCCGCCGAGATCCTCTGCTCGGGAACCCAGCCGCCCGGATTCTTGCCGTCGATGGTTTTCCGCGTCACGGCGGCGGCAATGCCGAGGATCGGTGAAATCGGCGCCACGTCCCAATCGGAGCCGAACGCGACCGTGGTCTTTGCGTCTAAGAGCGAGTGGAACGCGTAAGTCGTCTTGCAGCGTTCTTTGCCGAGTCGCTTTTCCGCCCAGCGGCCGTCATCGACGGCGTGATACGGCTGCATCGACGCAATCACGCCGAGCGCCGCAAATCGCGGTATGTCCGCCGGGCGCAGATGCTGGGCGTGCTCGATGCGGAATCGCCGGTCCCGCGGACCGTTTCTCTTCCCGACGCGCTCGAAAACGTCCAGGATCTCGCTGTTGGCACGATCTCCGATCGCGTGGATCTCGACCTGCAGGCCGGCGGCGTCCGCCGCCGCCACCCGCTCCTCCAGAGCCAGAAGCGGGATCGCTTCTGCCGCGTAGACACCCCGGTTGCCTGGATCGTCGCTGAAGGGCTCGAACATCAGAGCCGTGCCGGAACCGAGTGACCCGTCGGCGTAACCCTTGACGCCGCCGACGCGCAGCCATTCGTCGTTCTTCATCGACGACTGCATCTGTCTTGCTTTTTCCCATTCCGAGAGTGAAGGCCGGTAGTTGACGCGAACGGTCAGGTCCCCCGTCCGCCGGAGCTCTTCCCAGGCGGGAAGGTCGCCCGGATCGCCCGGCAAGTCCTGGACCGAGGTCACGCCGAACGTCGCGGCGTGCTTCACCCCCGCGCGCAGCGCTCCGAGCAGCTCCTCGCGCGTTCGCGCCGGGCGGACCCTGCCGACGAGCTCCATCGCCGCGTCCTTCAGGACGCCGGTCGGCTCGCCTCGTTCGTCCTTGACGATGACGCCTCCCGGCGGATCGGCGGTCTCTCGCGTCACGCCGGCGAGCTTCAGGGCGAGGCTGTTGCAGACCATCATGTGGCCGTCCTGGCGCGCAAGGCACGTCGGGCGATCCCCGGTCGCCGGGTCCAGAAGCTCCTTGGTCGGAAGATGTGGAACGGGCCACTGCTCGTGATCCCAGGCGCCGTCGGTCAACCACTGGCCAGGCCGACGCGTCTTCGCAAATGCCGCGAGCACCCGCGTGAAGTCAGCCTCGTCTTTGGTCTTCCGCAGATCCACGGCGAGCAGATTGAGGCCTCCCATCGACATGTGAGTGTGCGCGTCGATGAGGCCGGGGACGACGCGCCGCCACCGGCCGTCGAGGATGACGGTCTTCGATCCCGCGAGCGGTTTGATCTCGCTGTCGGTCCCGACCGCGACGATACGCCCGCCGCGGACGACCATCGCCTCCGCTTCGGGTCGGGCCGCGTCGCCCGTCCAGATCTTCGCCGACACGAGCACGAGATCTGGCGGCGGCTCGCGAGCGGCGGCGATCATCCACGCCATGGCGAGCCAGAGGACCGGGCTCATGCCGTCGATGAGGTCGAGACGTTGCTCTCCGCCAGCGCCGCGCGCGCCGCCGCCAGCCTCGCGACCGGAACGCGGAAGGGGGAACAGGAAACGTAGTCGAGGCCGACATGGTTGAAGAACTCGATCGAGCGCGGGTCGCCGCCGTGCTCGCCGCAGACGCCCACCTTCAGCTTCGGCTTGACCTCACGCCCGCGCCGCGTGGCAATCGCCACGAGCTCGCCGACGCCGTACTGGTCCAAGCTCGCGAACGGATCCTCTGGAAGAATTCCCTCCGCAATGTAGGCGGGCAGAAAGGAGGCGGCATCGTCGCGGGAGTAGCCGTAGGTCATCTGGGTCAAGTCGTTGGTCCCGAAGGAGAAGAAGTCGCAGTTCAACGCGATCCGGTTCGCGCGCAACGCCGCCCGGGGGACTTCGATCATCGTTCCGACCTTGTAGGAGACCTCCACCCCCGTCTCCTCCGTGACCCTTTTGGCGGCCTCGACGACGAGAACTCGCAGGCGCTCGAACTCTCCGCGGGTGCCGACGAGCGGGATCATGATCTCGGGGTCCGGTTGATATCCCTTTTGGGTCGCCTCCGCCGCCGCCTCGAAGATCGCGCGCACCTGCATCTCGTAGATCTCCGGATGCGTGATGCCCAGCCGGCAGCCCCGATGGCCGAGCATCGGATTGGCCTCGGAGAGGGCATGTGTGCGCTCGCGAACCTTCTCCACCGGCACGCGGAGCTCCGTGGCCGTCTTTTTCATCGTCTCCTCGTCCTTCGGCAGAAACTCGTGGAGAGGCGGATCGAGCAGACGAATCGTGACCGGCCGCCCTCCCATCTCCCGGAAGATCCCCACGAAGTCTTCGCGCTGCATCGGAAGGATCTTCACCAGCGCCGCCCGGCGTTGCTCGGCCGTTTCGGCCAGGATCATCTCGCGGACGGCCAGGATTCGCTTCCCCTCGAAGAACATGTGCTCGGTTCGGCAGAGGCCGATCCCCTCGGCCCCGAACAGACGCGCCACGCGGGCGTCGGTCGGCGTGTCCGCATTAGCGCGGACGCCGAGCTTGCGCCGCTCGTCCGCCCAGGCCAGGACTCGCGTGAAGGCTCGGAAGACGGGGGACTGCTCCGGCTTGACCGTACCCTCCAGGAGAACCTGGAGGACTTCCGAAGGGTGGGGCGAGAGCTTCCCCAGTAGGACCTCGCCGGCCGTACCGTCCAGTGAGATCCAGTCCCCCTCGGCCGCCTGAACGTCCTTCGACCGGATCTGCCGGTGCGCATGATCGACGTGAATCTCGCCGGCACCGACGACGCAGGTCTTGCCCATCCCGCGCGCGACGACGGCGGCGTGCGAAGTTGCTCCCCCGCGCGTCGTCAAGATTCCCGCGGCCGCGTGCATGCCCGCGATGTCTTCCGGCGAAGTCTCTTCGCGCACGAGGACGACGGGCTCCCCTTTGGCCGCCATGGCGACGGCGTGTTCGGCCGTCAGAGCGATGCGGCCGCACGCCGCTCCGGGCCCCGCCGGCAGCCCCTTGCCCAGCAGCCGGCCTCCCTTGACGGCCGCCTCCTTCTCTTTGGCGAGAAAGACCGGCGCCAGAAGCTGCACGAGCTGTTCGGGCTCGACCCGCGCGACGGCTTGATCGGCGTCGATCAAGCCCTCGTCGACCATGTCCGTCGCGATCCGCACAGCGGCAAAGCCCGTGCGCTTGCCGTTGCGGGTCTGCAGGATGTAGAGCCTGGCTTCCTCGATCGTGAACTCTAAGTCCTGCATGTCGCGGAATCGCTGCTCCAGAAGATCGCGGACGTGCAGCAGCTCCGCATAGGCCTGCGGCATCGTCTCTTCCAGTGAAGTCCCGGAGCCGTCGGCATTCAACGGCCTCGGCGTTCGGATTCCCGCGACGACGTCCTCGCCCTGCGCGTTCGGCAGGAACTCCCCGTAAAATCGCTTCTCCCCTGTCGCCGGGTCTCGCGTGAACGCGACGCCCGTCGCGGAAGTATCGCCGCGATTTCCGAAGACCATCGCCTGGACGTTGACGGCGGTGCCCCAGTCGTCCGGGATGTGGTGAAGCTTTCGATAGGTCCTGGCGCGCTCGTTGTCCCAGGAGCGAAACACGGCGGCGATCGCCCCCCAGAGCTGCTCCCGCGGATCGTCCGGAAAATCATGCCCGGTTCGCTGCCGCACGATCTGTTCGTGGCGTCGCAGGATCTCGGCCAGATCCGCCGAGGTCAGATCCATGTCCGTCTTCGCGCCGCGCGCCTTCTTGATCTCCGCCGTCGCTTTCTCAAACTCGTGCCGCGCCACGCGAAGCACCACGTCACCGTACATCTCGAGAAGACGTCGGCGGCAGTCGTAGGCGAAACGATCGCCCGAGAGCATCGTGAGCCCCTTGACGGTGCGGGAGGTGAGTCCCAGGTTGAGGATCGTGTCCATCATTCCCGGCATCGAGGAGCGTGCGCCGGATCGCACCGAGACGAGCAGTGGGTTTTCCGGGTCGCCGAACCGCTTTTCGGCGTCATGTTCGAGGCGCAGCAACGCGGATTCCACCTCCGCCCGGATTCCGTCGAGGCTCGCGCCCCGTGAAGCGTCCGCGCACACCGAGGTCTCGATCGTAAAGCCCGGAGGGACCGGGATGCCGAGAGCCGTCATCTCGGCTAAGCCCGCGCCTTTCCCGCCGAGAGTCTCCTTGCCGAGGCCGGCCCCTTCGGCGACGCCGTTTCCGAACGAAAAGACGCGCTTCATTTCTCCACCACGATCTCTGAAAAGTCGGCGAGCCGCGTGAATTCTTGCTGAATCGACGCGAGCAAAGCCAGCCGGTTCCGGCGCAGGTCCTCCTCGGGGCAATTGACGAGGACATCCACGAAGAAACGGTCGAGCGAGGGCGCGATCGAGGCGATCGTCTCCATCGCCTCCCGATAATGCTGTTCCGAAATGAAACCGGCAATCGCGTGTTTGGCCTGCAGGAAGTCTGCGGCGAGCGCGCGCTCGGCCTCCTCCCGATAGAGCTCCGGCGACGGCTCGCCGGGCTGCTCGGCGCCGACAATATTGCGAATCCGCTTGAAGGCGAGAATGAGGGAACGGAAGTCCATGTGCCTTCGGGCCTCCGAGAGCGCCGCCACCCGGTCGGCGGCGTCTGCGAAGTCCCAGATGCCGGTATGGACGACTGCCGAGATCTCGTCATAGGGATGCCCGCGGCGCTCGAGAAGACCTCGGAGCCGCTCGGCGAAGAAACGCCCCAGCTCTTCGAGGGTCTGCTCTGGCCCCGGTCCCTCCAACTCCGCGGGATAGAGGGAGAGCGCCTTGCGGACGATCGGGCGCCAGTCGGTCCGCCAGTTGCGAGAGATGGCGATCGAAACGATTCCCATCGCCGCGCGGCGCAGCCCGTAGGGATCTTTCGAGCCGGTCGGCGTCAGCCCGATTCGGAAGAGGCCGCAGAGCGAATCGAAACGGTCCGACATCGACAGGATCGCCCCCGTTGCCTCGCGCGGGGGATCGTCCGAGCCCGACGCGGGCCGGTACTGATCGTAGATCGCCTTCCAGACCGAGTCGCTGTACCGCTCCCGTCTCGCATAGATGCCGCCCATGATCCCCTGGAGGTCCGTGAACTCCCTGACGACGTGCGTCGTCAGATCCGCCTTCGACAGAAGCGCCGCCGTGCGCACGGCCTCGACGAGATCCTCTCGATGGAGCAGCCGCGCGATCGCTTCGGCGATCTCCTGGATGCGGGCCGTTTTCTGCCGGTAGTCGCCGAGCTTGTCCTGGAAGGTCAAGCGGGCGAGCTCCGGCAGACGCGCTTCGAGCGGTTGCCGGATGTCGTCCTCGAAGAAGAAGCGGGCGTCGGCCAGGCGTGCATTGAGCACCCATTCGCTCCCCTTGGCGATGAAGCCCTTGCGGTCCTCCGCGTTATCCATCACCGCGATGAAGTGCGGCAGCAGGCCCGACGGCCCGCGGACCGGCAGGTATTTCTGGTGGGTCCGCATCGCCGTTATCGTGATCTCCTCGGGCAGATCCAGGAACTCCGGTGCGAAGAAGCCTCGGACCACGCCGGGCCACTCGACGAAGTCGGCGAGCGAGTTGGCGAGGTCTGCATCGGCCTCGATCTGCCCGCCGACTTCCGCCGCCATCGACCGCGCCTTCTCGAGGATCAGGATTCGGCGCGCCGCCGCGTCGGGCTCGACGAAATTCTCCCGAAGCCGGGCGAGATAGTCATCGGGCCCCGTCACCGGGATCTCGCCGTCGGAGAGAACGCGGTGGCCCAGCGTTCGGTCGCTTGCCTTCACTCCATAGAGCTGCAGGGCGACGACGCGACCTCCGAGGAGCGCCACGACGCCGCGCACCGGCCGGACGAAGCTCCAGTTTCCTTCCCCCCAGCGCATGCTCTTGGGGAACGTCAGCGACGCCACCACGCGCGACACGATTTCCGGCAAGACCTCCGACGCCTCGCGCCCCGGGATCGTCTTGCGCGCGGCCACGGTCCGCCCGCGCGGCGTATCGATGACGACGAGGTCTGTCACGTCGAGTTTCTGGGCCTTTGCGAAGCCTTCCGCGGCTTTCGTCGGCTTTCCTCCCGCTCCGAAGGCGCTGGAGGCGGGAGGCCCCAGTATCTCGGCAAAACGATCCTCCTGGCGCTCCGGGATTCCCCGCAGGACGACGGCAAGGCGGCGCGGCGTCGCGTACGACTCGACGGCGACCGGCGCCAGTCCCTCGTCCGCGAAGGCCTCGCTCAGGCGGCGAGAGAGCTCCAAGCGCGCCGGAAGCAATGCCGGCGCCGGGATCTCCTCCGTCCGGATCTCGAATAAGAAATCGTGTCGATTCACTCGGAGACGTCTTGCCGCGGGAATCCGCTCCCGCGGCGGGAGAACGATGCGGTTGTCAAACGGCCGCCGGTTCCGGCTCCGAGAGCGGAAACCGCTGACCTTCCTTTCCGGAAATGTAGGCCCGCGCGCAGTCGCAGGCGAGATCACGAATACGCCGGATGAGTCCGACCCGGTCCGTCGCCGAGACTGCTCCCCGCGCGTCGAGGACGTTGAACTGGTGGGAACAGACGAGCGTCGCCTCGTAGGCCGGCAGGACCAGCCCCGCCTCGAGGCAGCGCTTCGCCTCCCGCTCGTGACGGTCGAGCATCATCGTGGCGAGCTCCGCGTCGGCCGCCTCGAAGTAGTACCGGGACAACTCGACCTCGTCGTGGCGCCTTACCTCCCCGTAGGAGATGGTGTCGTTCCACATGACGTCGTAGACCGAGCCGATCTTGGACAGGAACATGGCGATCCGCTCGAGTCCATACGTGATCTCGGCGGTGACGGGCGAGAGGTCGATTCCCCCGGCCTGCTGAAAGTAGGTGAATTGGGTGATCTCCATGCCGTCCATCACGACTTGCCAGCCAACACCCCAGGCGCCCAGGGTCGGAGATTCCCAGTTGTCCTCCTCAAACCGGACATCGTGCTCGGCGAGGACGATGCCGAGCCGTTCGAGGCTTCGTAGGTACGTCTCCTGGACTTCCACGGGCGAGGGCTTCAGCACCACCTGGAGCTGAAGATGCTTGGCGACGCGCAGCGGGTTCTCTCCATAGCGGCCGTCGGAGGGTCGCCGCGAAGGCTGAACATAGGCGCAACGCCAGGGCTCCGGGCCCAGGACCCGCAGAAACGTCGCAGGATGCATCGTGCCGGCTCCGACCGGAAGGTCGTAGGGCTGCTCGATGAGGCACCCTTCCTCCTCCCAGAATGCGGTGAGCTCCGCGATGAGCCTCTGCAGGGTAATCATGGGAAATAGTTTATCCCAGCCTTTCCCCCGCCAACTTCGTCTCGCGTCGCGCCCGTTCCAGGCCGCCGCTCTAGCCCAGGATCTCCGAGAGCACCCTCTGCGACTTCAGCTCATGCCCCAGGAAGTGCCGGCGCGCCAGACGGGCGACGGTGCTGATCTCCATGAGCCCGGGGGGACGGGCCGTTCGATCGAGAGGCCCCGACAGGAAGGCGGAAAGCGTTCGGTGCGCATCGGCCGATAGACGAAACGCTTCACCCCGGAGGCATTCGGCCCCGATGAAACCCGGAAGTCCCTCATCGAAGAGAAGTGGACCGGATGTCTCGAGAGCCCGGCCGCAGCCGGCGCATTCCCGCGGCGTCGGAAAGAGTCCGGAGAGCTTCAGGATCCAGACGTCGAAGTAAGCGGCCGTGGATCCAACGGGAACCCCGGCGAAGAGCGCATCCATGGCGTGGCGAGCGAGCCGGTAGAACGGCTCCGCCGGCTCCGACTCGGAGACGAAGGTCTCGAGGCTTTCGGCGAGCGCCGACAGAAGCAGTGCCCGATCGAGGTCCTTCGAGAGCCCGAAGGAGGGGCGGATCGGGTCGACGTCGTTGATCGACACGAGCTCGCGTCCCTCCTTCTCGAAGTAGACGACGCGCGCTTCGGTCATCGGCTCCAAGGCCCCGGAAAAAGCGCTGCGCGGTCGCCGCGCCCCTCTTGCGACGCCCCGCTTCTTGCCGGAGTCGCGCGTCAAGAACGACACGATTCGATCCGTTTCCCTAAGCGGGTGAGTGCCGAGAACGAATGATTCGGAGGAGTAGAGGCGCACACCGCGATTATGATGAGGCGCCGAGAATCCGAAAGGGTTCCTAACAAAAATAGGCAAAAGACGTTAAATTACGAATTTTGTATGGTAACGAGGAGTAAGGGGCGCCTGGATCCCTCCGTCTTGGTGCTGGGATGGGTCTCGTTCTTGACCGACGTGGCGTCCGACATGATTTACCCGCTGTTGCCCGACTTCCTGACGCGGACTCTCCACGCGGGACCCGCTGCCCTTGGCTTGATCGAAGGCGTGGCGGAAGCAACTGCCTCCTTCATGAAGATGCTCTCGGGCTGGTGGGCGGACCGGGTTCGCCGCCGAAAGCCCATCGTTGTTGCCGGTTACTCCGTCGCGGCCGTCGCCCGCCCCTTGGTCGGACTCGTCGCGAGCTGGCAACAGGTTCTCGCGATCCGCTTCACCGACCGCGTCGGCAAAGGAATCCGGACATCCCCGCGCGATGCGTTGCTCGCGGACTTAGTCCCCTCGGGCAAGCGCGGCCGTGCGTTCGGGTTGCAACGCGCCATGGACAACGCCGGCGCGTTCGTGGGGCCGCTGCTGGCGGCGGCGCTGCTGAAGTTCGCGTTCGAGGACGAACGCTCGGTGTTCTTCCTCGCCGCCATACCGGGCCTTGCCGCGGTGCTTCTGCTGCTCTTTTTCGTCAAGGAGGTCCCGAAGGAACGAAGAACCGAGCCCGGGCGCGACCGGGCCGCGGGACCCTTGCCGCGGCACTTCTGGATCGCCATCGGGATATTCGTTCTATTCACGCTTGCAAACTCCACGGATGCCTTTCTTCTCCTGCGTGCGCAGAATGCCGGCGTCGCCATCTGGCAGCTCCCCCTTCTTTGGGCTTGCTTCAACGGGGTGAAGGCGATGGCGGGAGTGCCCGGCGGCGCGCTGGCGGATCGGCTCGGGAACGTCTGGACGATCCTGGCGGGATGGACCGTGTACGCGGTCTCCTATCTCGGCTTCGCGTACATGTCCCGCCCGGCCGAAGCCTGGGCCCTCTTCGCCTTCTATGCTCTATTCTCGGCGCTGACGGAGGGTGCCGAGCGGGCCCTCGTCGCGGATCTCGTGCCGGCGGAGCTCCGCGGCCAGGCGTTTGGCGTCTTTCACTCGAGCGTGGGCCTGGCGGCCCTGCCGGCTTCGGTGCTCTTCGGCGTCTGGTGGAAGGCGTTCGGTCCGCATGTCGCATTCCTGATCGGTGCAGGGATCGCCGCGGTCGCCGCGACGGCCCTCCTGATGTTCCGCATCTCGGGTGACCTGCCGAAACGAGCCCCCGCTGCGCCGTGAAAAGGAAGAAGGGAAAGAAACCGCTAGCTCCCGGTGCGCCTTCGGCGCGCATCCCTCTTCCGCCGAAGGGCGAGAAGCGGCACGGCGATCTGAAGAAGTACCACCGGCCAAAGGAGAAAGAGCATTTCCGTCGCGAGCTCGAGACTTGAAGCGCGACGCTCCGAAACTGATAGCATTCTGTTGCCATGGGTCCAGTCTGGAGATTGATCAAGGGACAGAAGGACATATGCCACCGCTGTGGCAAGGAGATCCTCGATTTCCCCGCCGTCGGAAGGGTCGTCGACTTCCAGTTTCAACCCGAGGAGAAGTACTGCTGGGACTGCTACCGCTACGTGGCCCCCTTCGTTGACGAGATTGCTCCCGTCTCGCAGGATCCCTTCCAGCCGGTGACGAAGCCCGCGATTCCGTGACGGATCTTCTAGCCTCCTTCCGCGACTCGGACCTCGCGGGGGTTGCCGAGAGAGTTCTCAGCGGTCAACGGCTCTCCTTCGAAGACGGCGTGCGTCTCTTTACGACGCGCGACTTTCTCGGCCTGGGGCGTCTGGCCAACCGCGTCCGGGAGGAGCGGCACGGTAACCTCGCCTTCTACAACGTCAACCGGTACTTGAATCCCACCAACCTCTGTTGGGTCGACTGCGCTCTCTGCGCCTGGGCCAAGAAGGTCAACGAGCCAGGGGGCTACGAGATGGCCATCGAGGAATGCGTGGCCGAGGCCGGCCGGGGCTACAGCGAAGCCGTCACCGAGTTCCACATCGTCGGAGGACTCCATCCGACGTGGCCTTATGAGTACTACCCGGGCCTGCTTCGGGCCCTGAAGGGGCGCTTCCCGGGCGTCCACCTGAAGGCCTGGACGATGGTCGAGATCGACTGGATCGCACAGGTCGGCCGTAAGGCGCTGCCCGAGGCGATCCGCGAGCTTCGTGAGGCGGGTATGGATTCCTGCCCGGGCGGCGGCGCCGAGATCTTCGCCAAGCGTGTCCGCGACATCATCTGCAAGAACAAGATCTCGGGAGAACGCTGGCTCGAGGTCGCCCGCGAGTGCCACCGGCAGGGTGTGAAGACCAACGCCACGATGCTGTACGGCCATGTCGAATCCGCCGAGGAGCGGGTCGACCACCTTCTTCGCCTCCGTGCGCTCCAGGACGAGACGAACGGAATCCCGGGCCTCATTCCTCTTGCCTTCCACCCGGAGAACACGCCTCTGGCGAATCTGCCGGCCTCGACCGGACAGCTCGATCTTCGGGTCATCGCCGTTTCGCGGCTGCTGCTCGACAACATCCCGCACATCAAGGCGTACTGGATTCAGATCGGCACGAAGCTGGCGCAGGTCGCCCTGTTCTTCGGCGCCGACGACTTGGTCGGTACTGTCGTGGATGAGACGATCACGCACGCGGCGGGAGCAACGACGGCCTCGGGCCTCACTCGCGCCGACTTCGAACGGATCATTCGCGAGTCCGGCCGAGAGCCCTTCGAGCGAGACGCCGACTACCGCCGCGTCGTTCGCCAGGGGCCGCGCGCCGAGCCCGTGCCCCTCTTTTCATGAGGCTTCGCGCCGAGGCAATCCTCCCGTCGGTTCTCCTGGCCGCGGGCTGTTTCGCGCACGATTACCGGTCGGGGCCGCGCGTTGCCGTCGTGGATGGAGATCCGATCGTCCAGATGAGCGCTCCCCAGAGATTCCCGAGTCTGGAGGGGCCTCGCTTCGTCGCCGTCGACCGTCATAGTGATCCCCCTTTCGATGATGAGAAGGTCCTGGGACTCTCGCTCGGGGCCACGCCGCGCATGTATCCGATCGGTCTGCTCGACAGCTACGAGGTGATCAACGACGAGGACGGCGGAGTTCCGTACGTGGTCGCGCGTTGCGCGCTGACGAACCTGGTTGCGGTCTTCGACAGGCGAATCGGCGGATCGACCCTGACGTTCGAAAACTCCGGAGCGTTGTGGCGGGACATGCTCGTCCTGCGGGACCGAGAGACCGGCACCTACTGGACTCCGGCGACGGGCAGGGCCCTTTCGGGACCGCTCGCCGGCGAGGCCCTTTCCGCCCTGCCCGCGGCGCTGACGACCGCCGAGGCCTGGAGAGAGCTCCAACCCGCGACCAGCTGCCTGGAGACGGGCGACCTGACCGCCGTCCCGCTGCGGCTGCGCCTCTACGGCGCTTCATCTTGGGAAGGGGTCTCGGGCGAGAAGACGAAGGATCGACGCTACCGACCGAAAGAGCAGATGTTCTTCGTCGGCGAGAGGGGAGAGGCCCTGGCCTTCACGGCGAGCTTGATCCGCGAGCGCAAGAAAGTCGAGTCCCGGCTCGCCGACCATCCCGTGACCATCGAATGGGATCCGGCGTTGCGCGCGCCCCGAGCGTGGAGTGACTCGCCCTCCGCGCGCCGGGAGCTTCCCGTCGTTCCGATCTACTGGTTCGCGCTGCTCCGCCACTTCACGGCGATCCGCATGCCATCGTAGAGGCGGCCTTTGCGGGCGCCCGCGGGCGGGGACAGCCGGCCACCGAAGGCAGGCCCACCGCAGGAGGCAACGCTGGCCGCAGGTCAGCGGCCACCCCCGCCCCCACGACCGAACGCGATACGGGTTGGAATTGGCGGGCGGCTTAGTTCGTCGCCGACTTGTCCGTGGTGATCGTGGCCTCGGTTCCGACCGAGAATTTCTTGTAGTCGCCGTATCGGGAATGGATGTCGACTCGCGCGCCGAATAGCAACAGCAGCTTGGCCGCGCCCGTGAAGCGAGCCTCCGCCGGGAGCCAGATCTCGTCATTGACCTTGCGACGCTGAAAATACGCCGTGGCGCCTTTCTGGAGGCGCGCCACCCGTCCGGGGCCGACACCGAGGCTATCGAGCAGCCGCGCTTCGATCCGTACGAGCTGCTTGTCCTGCTCGTCGATCCACGCGCGCCCCTCCAACTTCTGCAGTACCTTTCCCCCGTCGGTCACGGGCCGGTAGCCCGGCTTCGGCGCGAAGGTGACCAGAATCGTGGGCCGTCCGTCGAGGGCTTCGCGTCCGGCGACGGCGATGTCGTCCATGCGGAAGAGCTCCTCGATGACATCTCTCTCCTCGCGGCGGTCCTCCTCCTCCTTCGCGAGCCGCTTCTGCCGCCCGATCTCGTCCTCTTCAGCAAGTCGCCGCTCCTTCTTCTCGACTTTCTGCTCCTGCTTGCGATCCTGTTCGGCAAGCTGCCTTTCCGAAAGCGGCTGGCCCTCGCGTGCGACGAGACGGCGATACATCTTTCCCGGCTCCGCGGAGGGGTAGACCTCGTAGAGGTCCATCCTCGTTTTCTTGACGCCGCCCTTCGCGTCGAGCCGGCGCTCGGTGAACTGCTCGGTGAACGTGTACTGCTCGAGCAGGAAGCGGTCGCTCCGAAGGTTCTGGCGTACCTCCTCGAGAAAGGCGCGTGGCTCGGGGAGAGGCCTCGATGCCTCGGCGGCGGAAACCGGGCACGTCGCCAGACACAGAGCTGCTCCCACGATCGAAGCACCGAAGAGAAACCTGGGCATCAAAACGTGGAACGCGGCGCCCTGACGACATAATTCCCGCCCCGCGACGGTAAGTCCTCGCACCGCCGCAAGGCTCGGCGTCTTCCCCGCTGCTGCATATAATCCCGGCGGCGGTTCCACCGCAGCGAAGGAGACCAGATGAGTCAGGCCCGAGGATTCCTCGGCTCGTCGATCGGCCGCAAAGTGATCATGGCCGTCACGGGTGCGATTCTCTTCGGATTCGTCCTGGCTCACATGCTCGGCAACCTGCAGGTCTACCTCGGCCCGGAAGCCATGAATCACTACGCGGCCTTTCTGCGCCAGGTGCTCCACGGTGCCGGCCTCTGGATCGCCCGTTCCGTTCTGCTCGTCTCCGTCGTCCTGCACATCTGGTCCGCCACGTCCCTGACACTCTCCAGCCGCGCGGCCCGCTCCATCGGTTACCGCGAACGGAGGTGGAAGGAGTCGACCTACGCGTCGCGAACCATGCGCTGGAGCGGCGTGATCATCCTCCTCTTCGTGATCTACCACTTGCTCCATTTCACGACCGGAACCGTCCACCCCAGTTTCATCGAAGGGGACGTGTACCACAACTTCGTCGCCGGATTCCGAAGCGTTCCCGTCTCGGTCTTCTACATCGCCGCCATGGTCCTGCTGGGGTTGCACCTGCGCCACGGGTTTTGGAGCATGTTCCAGACTCTCGGAGTGTCTCACCCGCGGTACATGCGATGGGCTCACGCCGGGAGCTGGGTCTTCGCGATCTTGATCGTGGTCGGCAACATCTCCTTCCCCGTGGCGGTGCTCGCCGGGGCCGTTAAGTAGGGAGAGAGGCGACGCGCGTGGAGCTGCGATCTCAGATCCCCTCGGGCCCGCTCGAGAAGAAGTGGGAGAAGCATCGCTTCGAGATGAAGCTCGTCAATCCGGCCAACAAACGCAAGTACACGGTCCTCGTCGTGGGCTCGGGTCTGGCCGGAGCGGGCGCCGCCGCCTCGATGGCCGAGCTCGGCTACAACATCAAGTGCTTCTGCTATCAGGACTCGCCGCGGCGCGCGCACTCGATCGCCGCGCAGGGAGGCATCAACGCGGCGAAGAATTACCGAAACGACGGCGACAGCGTCCTGCGACTCTTCTACGACACGATCAAAGGGGGGGACTTCCGCTCGCGGGAGGCGAACGTCTACCGGCTGGCCGAAATCTCGGTGAACATCATCGACCAGTGCGTGGCGCAGGGCGTTCCGTTCGCGCGGGAGTACGGCGGACTGCTGGACAACCGCTCCTTCGGCGGGGCGCAAGTCTCTCGCACGTTCTACGCGCGCGGCCAGACGGGCCAGCAGCTCCTGCTGGGCGCCTATCAGGCGCTCGAACGGCAGATCGGCCTGGGACAGGTCGAGATGTTCTCGCGCCACGAGATGCAAGAGCTGATCGTCGTCGACGGCCGCGCGAGGGGGATCGTCGTCCGCGACATGGTCACCGGAGAGGTCGAGACGCACATGGCCGACGCGGTCTGCCTGGCGACCGGCGGCTATGGCAACGTCTTCTACCTCGCGACGTATGCCAAGGGCTGCAATGCGACTGCCATCTGGCGCGCGTACAAGAAGGGCGCCGCCTTCGCCAATCCCTGCTTCACGCAGATCCATCCGACCTGCATCCCCGTGACGGGGGAGTATCAGTCGAAGCTGACGCTCATGAGCGAATCGCTCCGCAACGACGGGCGGATCTGGGTGCCTAAGAAGAAGGGGGACAAGCGGGCACCCGACGCCATCCCCGAGGAAGAGCGCGACTACTATCTCGAGCGGATGTATCCGACCTTCGGCAACCTCGCTCCCCGCGACATCGCATCGCGCGCGGCCAAGCGGGTCTGCGATGAAGGGCGAGGCGTCGGCCCCACGGGTTATGGCGTTTATCTCGACTTCAAGGATGCGGTCGCGCGGCTCGGCAGAAAGATGATCGAGGAGAAGTACGGGAACCTCTTCGAGATGTACGAGCGCATCACCGACGAAGATCCGTACAGGGTACCGATGCGCATCTACCCCGCCAGCCACTACACGATGGGCGGCCTCTGGGTCGATTACGACCTGATGAGCACGATTCCCGGCCTCTTCGTCCTGGGCGAAGCCAACTTCTCCGACCACGGCGCCAACCGCCTCGGCGCTTCCGCGCTCATGCAGGGGCTGGCCGACGGCTACTTCGTCATTCCCTACACGATCGGGAACTATCTGGCCCAGACGAAAGCCGAAAGGGTCCCGGAGGACCATTCCGACGTGCGCGCCGCGCAATCGGCCGTGGCGCAGCGCACGAAGAGGCTTCTCGAGATTCCGGGAAATCGCACGGTCGCTTCTTTTTACCGGGAGCTCGGCCGGGTCATGTGGGAGCACTGCGGAATGACCCGCAGCGCGGAAGGGCTCCGAGAAGGACTTCGGCTCGTCCCCAAGTTGCGCGAGGAGTTCTGGAAGAACGTGCGGGTGCTCGGGGATGGCGCGGAAATCAACCAGTCGCTTGAAGTCGCCGGACGAGTCGCGGATTTCTTGGAGCTCGGCGAGCTGTTGTGCCTCGACGCGCTCGAGCGGGACGAGTCGTGCGGCTGCCATTTCCGAGTCGAGCACCAGATGGCAGATGGTGAGGCCCGGCGCGACGACAAGGGCTTCTGCCACGTCGCCGCCTGGGAGTACGCGGGCGAAGGAAGGAAGCCCGTTCGGCACGTCGAGCCGCTGACCTTCGAGAACGTCGACCTGACGATACGGAGCTACAAATGAAGCTCACGCTCAAGGTCTGGCGGCAGAAGGACGCGCGGTCCGAGGGGCGCTTCGTCACGTACGAGACGGACCGAGCGAATCCGGACATGTCCTTCCTCGAGATGCTCGACGTCGTCAACGAGGGTCTCGTCGCGAAGCGGGAAGATCCGATCGCCTTCGACCACGACTGTCGCGAGGGCATCTGCGGCACGTGCGGTTTCGTGATCAACGGGGTCCCGCACGGGCCGAAGCCAAGAACCACCGTCTGCCAGCTCCACATGCGCAGCTTCCGCGACGGCGACGTGCTCACGCTAGAGCCATGGCGGGCGGATGCCTTTCCCGTCCTGAAGGACTTGATCGTCGACCGCAGCGCCTTCGACCGGATCATCGCGGCCGGAGGCTTCATCACGGCCCCCATCGGGGGGGCGCCCGACGGCAACGCGATTCCCATCCGGAAGGAGGACGCCGACCTCGCGATGGACGCGGCCGCCTGCATCGGATGCGCCGCCTGCGTCGCCGCCTGTCCGAACGCGTCGGCGATGCTCTTCGCGTCCGCAAAGATCGCCCAGCTCGCGCTGCTTCCCCAGGGCCAGCCGGAGCGCTGGGATCGCGTTCGAAAGATGGTCGCGCGAATGGACGCGGAGAGATTTGGAACCTGCACCAATCACGGCGAGTGCGAAGCGGTGTGCCCTAAGGGGATCCGCATGGAGTTCATCGCACGCATGAACGCGGACTACGTCAAGGCGAGCCTGACGGCGGGACGCCGAGCGACGGGGGTCGCGGAAGCGTCGGGGGGCTGATCGAATGCCCGCAACTCCTACCGGAAAGACGCGCCGGGAAACCGACACGATGGGCGAGATCGCCGTGCCCGCGGACCGATACTGGGGCGCGCAGACCGAGCGTTCGCGACAGCACTTCGCGATCGGCGGCGAAGTCTTTCCGCGCGAGCTCATCCGGGCGCTCGGGATCCTCAAGAAGGCGTGCGCCATCGTGAACAAGGATCGCGGAGCGCTGCCGGCCGAGAAGGCGGACGCGATCATCCAGGCCGCCGACGAGGTCATCGACGGAAGGCTCGATGCGCACTTTCCGCTCGTCGTCTGGCAGACGGGCAGCGGGACGCAAACCAACATGAATGCCAACGAGGTCATTGCCAACCGCGCGATCGAGATCCTCGGCGGCGAGCGGGGCTCGAAGAAGCCCGTGCATCCCAACGACGACGTGAACAAGAGCCAGTCCTCCAACGACACCTTCCCCACGGCGATGCACGTCGCCGCCGTCGAGCAGATCCGGCACCGGCTGATCCCGGCCGTCGCGAAGCTCCGGACGACCCTGGACCGAAAGGCCAAGGAATTCGCCGGGATCGTGAAGATCGGGCGGACGCATCTCCAGGACGCGGTCCCCATGACGCTCGGCCAGGAGATCTCGGGCTGGGTCGCGCAGCTCGACAATTGCCTCGATCACATCGAGGCGGCGTTGCCGCACCTCCAGGAGCTGGCCATCGGAGGAACGGCCGTCGGGACCGGATTGAACGCGCCGGCCGACTTCGGCGAGAAGGTCGCCAGGGAGATCGCGAGGCTGACCGGCCTGCCCTTTACCTCCGCGCCCAACAAGTTCGAGGCGCTCGCGGCACACGACGCGCTTCTCAACGCGCACGGCGCGATCCGCACTCTCGCGGCGGCCCTCATGAAGATTGCCAACGACGTCCGCTGGCTCGCCTCCGGACCGCGGTCGGGACTGGCCGAGATTCGGATTCCGGAGAACGAGCCTGGCTCCTCGATCATGCCGGGCAAGGTCAATCCGACGCAGGCTGAAGCTCTGACGATGGTCTGCGCGCAGGTCTTCGGCAACGACGTCGCCGTGACCTTCGGCGACGCCTCGGGCAACTTCGAGTTGAACGTTTACAAGCCGCTGATCATCTCGAACGTGCTGCGGTCCGTTCGGCTGCTCGCCGACGCGTGTGACTCCTTCGAGGAACACTGCGCCCGAGGCATCGAGCCGGACCACGAAAGGATCCGCGGCCACCTGGACCGCTCCCTCATGCTCGTCACCGCGCTCGCCCCGAGGCTCGGCTACGACAAGGCCGCTGAGATCGCCAAGAAGGCGCACAAGGAGGGGACGACCCTGAAAGAGGCCGCCCTGGCGCTCGGCTATCTCACTGCCGAGGAGTTCGAGCGGGAGGTCCGCCCCGAGAAGATGGTGGGACCGAGCGACTGAAGTCTCGCCTTCGTTAGCTGCCAAATGGCATTAATAGTATCGCCATTTGGCACACAAATATCCAGGATCCGGATCTCGGCACCCATCACGAAGGCTCCAGGACCTTCAACAGGTAAGCGAACCGCGGGGCATGATAGGCGGCGTAGGGGTGTCGGCGTCCATCAGCTGGGTTTTCGAACCCCCCGTTCGCGAAAGACTTCGCGGGCCGCGTTCAGAGCGTTGATCGCCGCCGGGAAGCCCGCATACACCGCCATCTGGAGGATCACCTCGACGATCTCCGAAGGTTTGCAGCCCACGTTGAGAGCGCCGTGGATGTGGACCTTCAGCTG
>DASXTI010000100.1:0-9817 GCA_036505535.1 Thermoanaerobaculia bacterium | reverse complement strand
GCGCATTGGTCCCTTCCAGATGACCTCCACGCGGATTCCAGCCGCCGCGTGATCGCGCGCCGCCTTGACCGCGCCGGCATGAATGCTCTTCCAGAACTCGTGCGTCGAGCCCTGCGGGATCACGGCGATCGTGAAGGATTTCCCGGGTGTCTTCTCCCGTTTCGCGCACGCGGCCGCCAGGCACGCCGAAAGCAACAGCACCGCCGCCACGGCAAAGCGCAGACGGAAGGCGCCCCTAACAGTTTTTCGCTTGATCGAGGACCGCGCGACGATCGGGCGAGGTCCCCGGTTGGGCGTTCCCCGCTCCGGCCGCGCCGGCGGAAAAGAGGATGAAGAAAACCCGTCGGCGCCAAGCATCGCTTCCTCCCGCTCCCTCACCTTGCCCGCCGCAGCGGATGGGCCTCCGTATTGAAGACGACTTTGTCGAGGTCCAGAGTCGCATCGGGAGCGAAGAGAAGGTAGAGATACTTCAGTGTCTCGGCCAAGAAGTAGCTCGGCATCAGGTCCCCCTTCTCCTTCGTCACGACGTTCTTAAGGACGGTATAGCCGGCGTCGGTCCGACAGTGCGCGACGAGGCCCTCGAAGAAGGTCCGCCCCATGGCGAGGTAGCGAGGGTCCTTCGTGGAGCGGTACAGGTAATAGGCCGACTCCATGATCTCCGGCCGCAGCGCGTACCCCGGTTCGACGACACGCATCGCCCGGTAGTCGAGCAGCTCGGGCTCGATTCCTTCGAGCGTCCACATCTTCAAACAGGATTCCTCGAGCCGCCGCCCGCGAGAAAGGTCTCCCCCGAGGGCCAGGACGGCCGGGAGAAAGGCGTGAAGCGCGCCGAATTGGGTGGCCGTGCGCCTGCCCGTGACCATGTCCGCTTCCCCGTACCAGAGTCCCGTCGAGAGATCGTCGGCCAGATACCGGTTGAGCGCGCGAAGACTCTCCTTCCACATCCGCTCGCAATCTCGATCGCCGAAGAGCCGCGAGCACTTCATCAGGTACTCGTAATAGGAATCGATGCCGCCCCCCACGTGACTCGTGCGGCTCACCCACTCGCCCGTCTCGACATCGATCTCCTCTCCCACGAGGCCGATCCGGGAGCGGCGCTTGTAGACCTGGACGAGAGCGTTCTTGGCTTTGTCGAAGAAAACCGGCTTGCCGGTGAGCCGCGCGAGCGTGCCGAACTCCAGAACGAGTGTTCCGATCTCGGCGGGGTTCGATCGAGAGCCGCGGACCTTGCCTGTCTTCAGGTTGACGTCCATGTAGGGCATCCCGGTCGGAGAATCGAAAACGGGCAGAAGCCGGTTCCCCAGATCCGCGGCCAGGCGGAGCAGGCGCGGGTCGCCGTCCATCTCGTAGCTCGATAGCAGTCCTCCCAGAATCCGGATCGTGATCTCGAAGTTCTTGACTTCGATGTCCTTGTCGAAGGAGAGCTTCTCGACGATCAGCGACTTCGTCTCTTCGGCTTCCTCCTTCAGTCCCATCAGGATCATCGTGTCCAGCGCGTCGACCGGCGTCATGAGAAGGGATTCGCCGTGCCAGTCGTGAGCGGTTCGGCTGGCGGGCCTCAGCTCGTCGTGACCCCACGCGTATCGCTCGTAGGCATGCCACGAGTGGAGAAACTCCTCGCGGACGCGGGCGGCTATCGCGGGCCGGTTCACGGAGGCATCGCCGGGCGTCGGAGCGGCGGGCGATCCTGATCCGAGCGCCATGGCGATCGCAAGGCCTGTCATGACACGCTGAGGCTGAGTGGTGTGCGGCACGCGAATTGCCTAAGGACCCTTCACCACGCGCCCATCCTTCATCACGAAGGTCACCTTCTTCAGCGTCTCGATACGCTCGAGCGGATTCTCGGCGGTGGCGATCAAGTCGGCCGCAAGACCCGGCTGGATTGCGCCGCGCTCCTTCTCGACGCCGAGGAGCTTCGCCGCGTTGGTCGTCATGGCGCGGAGGATCTCGCGGGGCGGGACGCCTGCCTCGACGAAGCTGTCGATGAAGGAGATCGACAGCGTTCCACGCGTCTCGCCCGGCAGCACGGAGACGACGTCGGTCCCGAAGGCGACGGCGACCCCGACCTTGTACGCTCGCTTCAGGCGTTCGACGAGCATCGGATGGTATTCCGCCATCCCCATCTCGCGCGCGATAGGCTCGGTGAAGTCGGTCCCGACGAGCACGACGTTGTTCTTCTTCATCAGCTCGAGCGTGGCGTCGGAGCTCCGATAGCCGTGCTCGACCGAGGCCACTCCGCCTTCGGCCGCGTTGCGGGCTCCGGCATCGGTCGCGCAATGGGCCGCCACCTTCACGCCGGCGGCGGCGGCCTCCTGGACCAGGAGACGGACGTCGTCGGCGGTATAGAGGTAGGGCTGATCGTCGACGACGATCTTGATGACCTTGGCGCCGTAGGCGACGTTCTCGCGGACGGCCTTGCGCATTTCGTCGCGCGTGTCAGCGTAGAGGTATTCGGGAAACGCCAGATCCGGCCGGTCCGGCGGGAGACCGTGATACTGCCCGCCGTACGGCGTGATGATCCGGCCGGCGTTGACGATCGTCGGCCCCGGCACGAGGCTGTCCTCGACGGCGCGTCGCAGCGCGGTGTCGGCGTAGTTGCCCGCGTTGCCGACGTCGCGCACCGTCGTGAAGCCCGCGAGCAACATGTCCCGGGCATTGGCGACGCCTTCGATCGCGCGGTAGCTGGTCGTCTCGATCGCCGTCGAGGCGAGGAGCGATTTCAGCAGCATCTCGAGGCTGGTGCTCCCGTGCGTATTGAGATTGAGGCAAAGGTGGGTATGCGCGTCGAAGAGCCCCGGCAGCACGGCCTGCCGGGACAGATCCACGACGCGGGCGCCGGCCGGAATCGATACCGAGCCTCCCACCTCCTTGATCTTGCCGCCTTCGACCAGGATGACCTGATTTCGGACGGCCGTTCCGGCCGCCGGATCGACGACCGCGCCGGCCTTGATCGCGATGACCTCGGCGCAGAGGCTTCGCGACAGAAGGATCAGAGAGGCGGCGATGAGCGTCGGCAGCTTTTTCACTTCCCACCTCCTCGGAATTCCAGGGGCGGCAGTCCTGCTCGAGAAAGCTTCGCGTTGAGCGAGGCGAGATCCCCCTCCCGGAGCTCTTTCCACTGACGGACCCGGTCTTCGAAGGCCTTTCGCGTTTGATCGAAGGTCTGCGTCTGGATCGCCGTCGGCGCCGCGTCGGCCGAATCGACGGCCGAGAGAATCGTGCCGAACCGTGAGTTCAGCCGCGAGAAGCCCTCGCCGCCAGCCGCGCGGCGACCGGTCGCCTCTACTTCGCTTCCGTCAAACGAAACAGCCTTTCGGTCGAGCTCTTGCATCTCCCCGACAAGTCCCGCCGCGCCGGCGCGCTTCTGGAGGGCCTGGAGCTGGTCCCGCAGCGACCGGACCTGCCCGAGCGTCTGGAACGAGGCGCGCATGGCTTCGACGACGCTTCTCTCGAGGTCGAGCTTGCTCGCGAGAATCTCGGCGGACACATTCACGCGGGGATCCGGCGTGAGAAGGAGAGGCTGCTCCTGGGCCCTTCGGTCCACCGTCAGCCGGACCGTGTATGAGCCGGGCGAGGCGAGCGGGCCCTCCGGTTCGATCGGCGTGTCTTCGCCGTAGACGGCGGCGATCGTATATCCGTAACGCACCGAAGGCGGACGGGGATAACGCAGATCCCAGACGAAGCGGTGATGGCCCGCGGCCTTCGACGGCGGCGCCGGGGGACGCACCCATTCGTCGGCGAAATAACGATGAGCGTTCAGCCGCTCCGGAGGGTCGTCGCTCGAGAAGGCGCGTACGATCTCACCGCGAGAATCGAGGATCTCGATCCGCACCGCTTCCTTCGCCGGATCCCGAAGCACGTAGTCGATGACCGCACCGGCGGGAGGGTTCTCCCCGATCGGCGTCTCGGGGGGCAGCGGGGTGTCGCGGTTCTCGTTGCGCCGGACGCGGATCGCCGCCGCAGGGGCGAAGAGGTGAGCGGGCTTGGTCGCCACCGCCGCCGAGAACTGGCGCAAGGGCGAGACGTCGTCCAGGATCCAGATCGCGCGCCCCTGCGTGGCGGCGATCAGATCGCTTCCATGGATCGCCAGGTCTCCGACCCAGGCGGTCGGCAGATTGAGCTGCAGCGGCTGCCAGTGGCCCCCGTCGTCGAACGAGACGAAAACGCCGCCGTCGGTGCCGGCGTAGAGTAGCCCGCGGCGAACCGGATCGGCGCGCACGACGGTCACGAACCGCGAGGCGGGCAAACCCGCGATGACTTGTTTCCAGGTCCGCCCATAGTCGTGCGTGCGAAAGACGTGGGGGGAAAAGTCGTCGAGGCGATGACCGTCGACCGCCGCGTAAGCGGTGCCGGGCTCGAGCACCGAAACGTCCAGGCTCGCGACCTTGCCCCAGATCGTAAGTTCCCGAGGCGTCACGTTCTGCCAAGTCTTGCCGCCGTCTCGCGTCAAACGGATCAAGCCGTCGTCGGTCCCCACCCAGATCTCGCGGTCATCGGTGGGGGAGAGCGCGATCGAGAAGATGACGCCGAATCCGCAGGACCGCGCCTTCACGAGATCGACTTCACCCTCGCAGCCGGCCGCTCCCGGCTCCGCGCCGGAGAGGTCGGGGCTGATCTTCTCCCAGTTGCTTCCGCCGTCCGCGGAGCGAAGGAGGTACTGGGAGCCGAAGTAGAGCGCATGCGGCGGCCGGGGCGAAGCCAGAAGCGGCGAGATCCAGCTGTATCGGAACTTCAGACCGGTCGGCCGCTGCCCGTACGTGCTCTCGACGGAGGGGGAGACGTTCCGGACCTGCCCGGTTCGCGTATCGAATCGAGTTACGGTTCCGCCCAGGCCGCTGCCGTAGACGATGAGGGGATCCGACGGATCCGGTATGTCCCAGCCGCGCTCCTCGCCGCCGACGGGATGCCATTCGCGGTAGGTCACCGCGCCATAGCCGCCCCGGCTCGCGATCCCCGCCGTCCCGCTGTCCTGCTGGCCGCTGTAGATCCAGTAGGGGAAGCGATTGTCCGTCGCCACGTGGTAGAACTGACCGGTCGGCTGGTTGTACCAATCGCTCCACGACTTTCCCCCGCTGACCGTGACGACCGTGCCCTGATCGCTCGCCGTGACCATGAATTCCGGGTGTTTGGGGTTGATCCACAGGAGGTGATAGTCGTCGCCGCCCGGCGCCCCCTTGAAGAAGCGGAGGGTCTTGCCTCCATCCTCCGAGCGGCGGATCGACTGGCCCATGATGTAGACGACCTGCGGATCGCGAGGGTCCGCGGTGACGCGATTGAGGTAGCTGTTGGCCAGATCCGGCGTCGCGTTGATTCGGGCCCACGTCGCTCCGCCGTCGTCGGAGCGATACAACCCCGCCGGCGACGCAATCCCCCCCGCCGCCGCCGGAGCCGCGTCGACGAGCGCCCAGACGCGTCCGCCCCGAGCCGCCGCGAGGCCGATCCGGCCGAGAACGCCGCTGGGCCAGCCGCCGCCCGACAGCCTCTTCCAGGTCAGGCCGGCGTCGGTGGACTTGTAGACGCCGCTGCCCGGTCCCGCCACCGGCTTGAAGTAGGAGAGCCACGGATAGTTGCGCGCCTGCCACAGCGCCGCATAAACGACCGAGGGGCTCTCGGGGTCGATCGCCAGATCGACGCCGCCCGTGTTCTCGTCTACGAAGAGCGTCTGGCTCCAGGTCCGCCCGCCGTCTGCGGTGCGAAAGACCCCGCGCTCGCGGTTGGCGCCGTAGATGTGCCCGAGAGCGGCGACGAGCACGACGTCGGGATTGCCAGGATCGACCAGGATCCGGCCGATCGCGCGCGTCGCAGATAGACCGAGGTGCCTCCAGCTCTTTCCGCCGTCTTCGGACCGGAAGACTCCGTCGCCGGAGGCGATGTCGTATCGCGCCTGAACCTGTCCGGTCCCGACGTAAATCATCCTCGGATCGGAAGGCGCGATGGCGATCGCTCCGACGGATGCGGCGGACTCGTGCTCGAAGATCGGAGCCCACGTCCGCCCGGCGTCCTCCGTCCTCCAGACGCCGCCTCCCGCGGCGCCGAAATAGTAGGTGGCGGTGTCGTCTGGAATTCCCTCGGCGCAAGTCGCCCATCCCCCGCGGAAGGGGCCGACCAGGCGCCAGCGCATCTCGGAAAAGAGGCGAGAATCGAAGGGCTGCGCCGCGGCTGAGATCCCAAGTCCTGAGAGAACGAGAGTCGTCGCTACTCTCAGAAAAGCTTGTCGCATCTAAGATCTCCTCCTGCCGCCGGAATTCTAGTGGTAGATTCGCTTCCCTTCGCGGCGAGGAGGCATGGACTCGGCGGATATTGCGGAGATCAAGCGGCACTTCGGCGTCGTCGCGAAAGGCCCGGAATCGAAGATCCAACAACTGGCCGAGGGTCTGTTACATCTGGATGAGAAAGTCGAGCGTCACTTCAACGCTCTCGAAACCAGAATGAATGAGCAGTTCGAGGAGACCCGCGCGATGATCAAGCTCTCCTATGCCGAGCTCGATCGTCGCCTTCGTGCGCTCGAGGACGGCTTCTCGAATCTCGAGTCGCGCGTCGAGAGGTTGGAAGCGCGCTGAACGACCAAGACCGCGGCTTTCGGGGATAGATTCCGGGAATGACGCTGCCCACGGAACCGATCGGAAGTATTCCACGCCCACCCGAGCTGATCGAGGGAATGAAGGCGTTCGGCGGCGGACGCATCTCCGCCGACGCGCTCGACGCTCTCTTCGACGCCGCGGTGCGCGACACCATCCGGCGATTCGAGGAGACCGGCTCGCCGGTCATCACCGACGGCGAGCAGCGCAAGCCGAGCTTCGCCACGTATCCCTTCCACGGCCTCGCAAACCTCGGACCCGGAGGCGTCACGATTCGATTCGAGGACGGCCACACGCGGCAGCTTCCCGTCCTGACCGCCGGACCATTCCGCTACGCGACATACGCGGCGAGCTATCTGGAGAAAGCGAAGAAGTACGCGAGCGCCCCACTCAAAGAAGCGGTCATCTCCGCGTCTGCGCTCTCCCTGCTCTACCCGCAGGCGGGTATTCCCGGTTACTCTCGGGAAACCTTCCTCGAGGATCTCGTGAGCGAGGCCGAGACCGACATCCGCCGATGTCTCGCCGCGGGAGCGACCGCCCAGATCGACTTCACGGAGGGGCGTCTCGCCGTCAAGCTCGACCCTTCGAAGGGATTGCTGAATACCTTCGTCGACCTGAACAACCGCGTGCTTACGCGATTCACGCCGGGCGAGCGCCGGCGCATCGGCGTCCACACGTGTCCCGGCGGCGACCAGGACTCCACCCACAGCGCCGATGTGGATTACGCCGAGCTCCTGCCGGCGCTCTTTCGTCTCGATGCCGGCAACTTCTTCATCCAGCTTTCGAGCGAGAAGGATCGCGCGCGCGTTCTCGAGATGCTCGGCGAGCACGCCCGAGGTGACCGCCGCATCTTCGTCGGCGTGACGGACCCCATCGACCCGCGTGTGGAGAGTGCCGAAGAGGTGCGCGACCGGATTCTCGAGGCCGCTCGATTCATCGATCCGGCCCACCTCGGCACCACCGACGACTGCGGCTTTTCGCCCTTCGGGGACGACACGTCGACGTCTCGCGACACCGCCTTCGCCAAGATCCGCGCGCGCGTCGAGGGGAATGAGATGGCATCGAGGGTGCTGGGGGTCTGAGCGTCGGGGTCAGGTCTGTGAACTGTGATGGAGCTACGTGCGGGGAGGAGAATCACAGTTCACAGACCTGACCCCCTACAGGTCCTCCAGCCGCAGCTTGGTGTCCGAGTCCTTCCACGCGGCCTCGAACTGACTTCGCGCCCACTCGGCGTCTGGCGTCTTCTTCTGCGCCTTGAGGCTCTCGGCGAGACCGTAGAGCGAACGGCCATTGCGCGGGTTCTTCTCGAGATCGGCGCGGAAGACTCGCTCGGCCTCGGCGGCCTGTCCGTCGCGCAATAGGGCCGCGCCGAGCGATTCGCGCACGGGATAGAACCAGGCGGGCGGCTCGTCGTAGGCGAGCGCGTCCTCCGCGTCGACCGCCTTGCGCCAGCTCTCGATCGCGGCCTCGCGGTCGCCTCTCGCCTCCGCGATTCGCGCGTCGAGGCTCAGCAACGCGACATCCAGAACGGCGACCGCCTTGTTGTTCGGGTCGAACACCGCAGCGGGCGGCATCTTGTCGCGGGCCGCCGCGAGAGCGCCTCTCTCCGCCTCGGCTCTCTTGAGATTCCCGACCGCAGCGGCGGCGACGCCCCGCGCGTAGAGCCAGATGCTTCGCAATATCGGCAGCTTCGATCCCGGATCCGGCATTTTGGCGACGTCGTCCCACCTCCGAAAGCGAACGGCCACGAACGCCGGCTGCGTCAGGAATGCCTCGAGCATCGGCATCTCGGAAACGGCCGGAAGCACGTCGGCGAAGAGAAGATCGGCGGCCTTCTTCGCCTCCGCGTAACGTCCCGCCATCGCCGCCGCCGCGGACTGAAAGTGGACGTTGTGGTTGTAGTACATCAACGGGTACATGCCCTGCGCACCCGTGGCGCGGATGTACTCGCGATCGACCTCCGCCGCTGCCGCGTTGGACCTCTCCGCCGCCACGTAGCTGCCGGTCCGGAAGTAGATGTGCGCCGGCATGTGCACGAGATGACCGGCGGCCGGAACGAGCGTCTCCAAGCGCGCGGCCGACGGGAGCGCGGTCTGCGGATGGGGCGAGGCCTCGACGGCGTGGATGATGTAGTGGTTGGCGCCGGGATGGGTGGGGTCGCGCTTCAATACGGACTCGAGGACCGCGACGATCTCGAGGGTGTCTTCTCCCGGCGTTCCATCGCTCTTCCAGAGCTGCCAGGGATGAAGGTTCATGAGGCTTTCGGCGTAGAGCGTGGCGGCGTCGAGGTCATCCGAATAGCGCGCGGTCAGCTCCTTCATCGCGGCCGCATAGTCGCGCGCCCGCCGTGCCTTGCCCGCGTCCGCCGGACCCGCAACGTAACGCTTCGACAGGGCCTCGGCATAGGCGCGCTCGTTGTCGGGTCCCGGGGCCGACAGAGCGAGCGCCTTCTCGACCTCCGCGTGCGCCCGCTCGAGGCGCCGCGCATCCGGCTCCGGATCGTTGTAGTTCGCGCCGAGCGCGAGAGCAATACCCCAGTGCGGCATCGCGGCCTTCGGGTCGAGCTCCGCCGCTCTCTCGAAGGAGCGGATCGCTTCCTCGTGATTGAACCCGAAGAGAAGCGTCACTCCCTGATCGAAAAACCGTTGCGCCTCCGGGCTCGAGGTCGAGATCGAGTGATGGTGAGAGCCGAGACCGGGCATCAGAGTCGCCGGCCTGGGGGTAGGCGACGGTGCCGGCGCGGAGGGTTGCTGCGCCGAGGCGACCGCTGACGCGAGCGCGGCAGCGAGGAAGACCGGGAGCCTCCCCATGGACACCACCACCGCCGAATTCTACGGCGTCGCCGGGTTGGCGCGAAGGCGAGCGATTCTCTCCTCGGGCGTGAAGGCGGGGAGCGAGCAGCGGCTGCTGGTGCACACGAACGCGGCGGCGCGATCGAGGTCGGGGAACTCCACGTCCGAGTTCGGCAGTGGCCCGTCGCGCCGGTCGAAGAGCTCGACGCGTTTGTAAGCCTGAGGGTCCGCCAGCGCCGCGGCGAGCAGCGCATGGGCCTTCGGATCTGCGCGCCCTCCGACGACGGTCAGATGCATCGGAGCGGAGGAGATCTCTCGATCGACGAGGAGCACGGAGGCCGTCGTGAACTTCTGCGCCACCTCCGGAACCGCCAGGAATTCCATCGCGCGGATCGCCAGACGGCGATGGGCCGGATTGCCCGTGTAGTGAAAGAGAAGGTTCGCGAA
>DASXTI010000099.1:0-4082 GCA_036505535.1 Thermoanaerobaculia bacterium | reverse complement strand
GTGGGCCCCGTTTCTCTGCCTGTCGCTGCTCTTCCTGCTGCGATATCTCGACGAAGGCCGGCGCTCAGACGCCGTGTTCTTCGGCGTCTTCTTCGGCTGGAACGCCCTGACCAATGTCCACTACGCGCTCTTCTCCGGCTTCGTCATTGCGGCGACGCTTCTCTCGTTCGCGGCGTGGAGAACGCCGGAGCGGGGCAAGCGGATTCGCGGAGCGCTCCTCGCGATCGCGCTCGGGGGGATCGCGTTCCTCCCGTTCGCCGTCTCGTACCGGAAGGCGGCCGAGCTCTACGGCATGGAGCGGTCCGTCGGAGAGATGGAAGCCTTCTCGGGCCGCTGGACCGATTTTCTCTCCGCCGGCGAGAAGAACAGGCTCTATGGCCCGGCCACGAAGAAGTGGGGGAAGGCCGAAGGAGACTTCTTCCCGGGCCTCGCCGCGTTGGCGCTCGCTTCGATCGGGGTCGTCGGTTCGAGACGGAGGCGAGGCGCTCTCGCCACGTCGGAGCCGGGGCCATCGCAGAGACGTCGGCGCGCCGCGAAGGCACTCGACGTCGCCGCGGCGGTTCTGGCCGCCGCATGGCTGGCCTCGCTCGCCCGCGAAGGTCTGCGGGTCGGCCCGCTCCACCTGGGCGACCCTGGTCGCGTGCAGGTCTTCCTCACGGTGGCCGTGCTCCTGCGCCTGGCGCTGGCTTTCCCGCGGCAAAGCCGCTTCGAGGGCCTGGCTGACTTTCTTCGCCGGAGTCCCCTCGACCGGCGCGCCGTGCTTCTTCTCGTCGTGGCCGCCGTCGGCATCCTCGTGGCGCTCGGAGGCCACACCCCGTACTACCGCTTCCTCTTCCAATCCTTCGGCGCCATCTTCCGCGCGATCCGTGCTCCGGCGCGCGGCATCGTTCTCTTCCATATGGCTCTGGCCGTGCTGGCGGCATGGGGATTGTCGCGGATCACCAAGGGCCTCGCTCCCGGGAAGAGGCTCGCCGTCACCGGCCTCGCGGTAATCGTCCTGGGTGTGGAATACCGCGCGTTTCCGCTGAAGGTCTACAGCATCGACGCCGCCCCGCCTGCCGTCTATCGCTGGCTGGCCCGCGGGCCGATTCCCGGAGCGGTGATCGAGTGGCCGTTTGGCGACATCCTCGACGTCGAATACGTCTTTCGTCAGACCTCTCACGAGAAGCCTCTCATCAACGGCTACTCGGGGTTCGGGCCGGCTTTCTATCGCGAGCTGCGTGACCGCCTCGCCTTGCGCAAGATCCCGGACGAGGTGTGGGGAAGAATCCGCGATCTCGACGGAACCGTTCTCATCTTCCACCCACACACGCTGACGGGAAACGACCGGCTCCGCTATTACCGCGCCTTACGGCGCGGAGTCGAGACTCAGCGGATCGAGCCTCTGGCGACGTTCCCGCACGAAGGCTCCGTCGATCTCGTGTTTCGCATTGGGCGCTCGCCACACTGGGATGCGCGGTTGCCGTCCGGACCGGCCATCGGGGGTCCCGATGAGGCGATGCGGCAGCTGCGGGCCCGAGAGGCTGACCTCGCGCCACCCTTCGGGGTGATCCAAGTTCCAGCGGAAGGGCAGACCGTTGCGACCGGCTCCTGGGGATACGGCTGGGCCCTCGACGATTCCGGCATCGCTGAGATTCGCGTCGGCACCGAGGTCGGGCCCGGGGGCATGGCGATGCTCGGGGGCAGATGGCCGGGGCTCGCAGAGGCGTTTCCCGACTACGAGGAGGCTTCGCACGGGGGATTCGGCTTTCTGGTCCCCCCGGTCCTCCCCGGGTCCCATACGCTGGTCGTTACTCTAGTCGGCAGAGATGGAGGAACAACCATCCTGCGACGGTCGATCATCGTCAGCGCGGCGCCGGGTTCTCCCAAACCGAAAGGTCCTGGTAGCGGGTGAAGCTGTGCCTCTCGTGAAGTCGCAGGTGCAGGAACGCTCCCGACTCCCGCTCGAGGTATGGAAGGGAATGGAAGCTGGCGCGCTCGTTGATGCGACCCCCTCGGTCAACCGAAACCCCTGCTCGGCCAGCTCTCAATAATCCGCCCAACATATCGACGAGGAACTCTGAGCACGATCTCGAGCGACCGACCCGCGCGCGCAGACTTGGCGGTGGCAGCGGTCCGCCGAAGGCATGGGGTAAGAGCAGGGCGACAACGTACTCCGGCAGATCGTGCAGGCGATGTGGCACCTCGGCAGCCGCGCTCCGGAGGAAGCGACGCTACTCGACGGGTAGGAACTTGCGAGCAACGGAGCGCTCTGCGGCAGCCTCGGCCATCGAAGGGATTGTACGGAAAAGACCGTATAATCCGCGCCTTTATGCCGACGACCTCCATCGCGCACATCGGCGACCGCAAGGGCACGACCGCCACGGTTTGTGGGTGGCTGTACAACAAGCGCTCTTCCGGAAAGATCCAGTTCCTGATCGTCCGCGACGGCACCGGATATCTGCAGGTCGTCGTGCCGAAGGCGGAGGTTCGAGCCGAAGTCTGGGACGCCGCCGAGAAGGCCACACAGGAGTGCTCGCTGCGCGTCACGGGCACCGTGCGCGAAGAGAAACGGGCACCCGGCGGCTACGAGATGACGGCATCGGACGTGGCGATTCTCGGACCATCCGTCGACTATCCGATCACGCCCAAGGAGCACGGTGTCGATTTCCTGATGTCGCTTCGCCATCTCTGGATGCGCTCCGCGCAGCAGCATGCGGTCCTGCGCGTTCGCTCCGAGTTGGAGCAGGGGATCGGCGACTTCTTCCACGAGCGCGAATTCGTTCGGATCGATGCGCCGATTCTGACGGGCTCCTCGGTCGAGGGGACATCCACCCTCTTCGAGACCGACTACTTCGGCGAGAAGGCGTACCTCTCGCAGTCGGGCCAGCTCTATCTGGAGCCGGCGGCGGCCGCCTTCGCCAAGGTGTACTGCTTCGGGCCGACCTTTCGGGCTGAGAAGTCCAAGACCCGCCGCCACTTGACCGAATTCTGGATGGTCGAACCAGAGGTGGCCTTCATGGAGTTCGAGGGTCTCTGCGAGCTGGCCGAGGATTTCATCGTCGCTCTCGTCGAGCGGGCGCTCAACCGCTGCGTCGAGGAGTTGAAGCGTCTGGAACGCGACGCCCGAAGGCTCGAAGAGATTCGGAAGCCTTTTCCCCGAATCACCTACCGCGAAGGGATCAAGACGCTCCAGGCCAAAGGCCTCCCGATCCGCTTCGGCGATGACCTCGGCGCCGACGAAGAGACGGCGCTTTGCGCGGACCTGACCCGTCCGCTCATCGTCTCGCGTTTCCCCGCCGCCATCAAATCGTTCTACATGCAGCTGGATCCGCAGGATCCCGAAGTCGTCCTGGGCCTGGACATGCTCGCGCCGGAGGGCTACGGCGAGATCATCGGGGGCTCGCAGCGCATCCACGATCTGGCCCTGCTCGAGCGTCGGCTGAAAGAGCACAAGCTGCCGCGCGAGGCCTACGAGTGGTATCTGGACGTTCGCCGGTACGGGACCTTCCCGCACTCCGGCTTCGGGATGGGGCTCGAACGCCTCGTGGCCTGGATCTGCGGGATCCATCACCTGAGGGAAGCGATTCCATATCCGAGGACGCTGAAGAGGATCTATCCGTGACGAGAAGAAATGCCGATTGTCGATTGGCGATTGACGATTGATCGGGGGAACTCACGTGGTCCAGTCGGCAATCGGCAATCGGCAATCGGCAATCGGCAATTGCGACTAAGGTACGACTGTGACTAAGAGCAACCTCCCCACTGTCGGCATCATCTCCCTCGGTTGCCCCAAGAACCTCGTGGATAGCGAGGTGATGCTGGGGCACCTCCGGCGCGCGGGTCACGAGATCGTTCCGGACGGGCAGGCGCGCGTGGTGCTCGTCAACACGTGCGGCTTCATCGACCGAGCCAAGGAGGAATCGGTCGACGCGATTCTGGAGCAGGTCGAGCGCAAGAAACGCGGCGAGATCGACCGCGTGATCGTCGCCGGCTGCATGGTCCAGAAATACGGCCGCGAGCTCTCCGACGAGATCCCGGAGGTGGACGCCTTCGTGGGATTGGACGAACTCGAGAACGCGCCGGCCGCGGTCGCGGGGCTG
>DASXTI010000098.1:0-4789 GCA_036505535.1 Thermoanaerobaculia bacterium | reverse complement strand
ACGCCCTTGAGCGCCTCGGCGCCCGTGCGGATTCCATTCTCCCCCGAGACGAGGATCACGTCGGCGCCCGAGAGCGCCAGGGATTCGCCCTTGGCAATCCTCTCGCCCGCCGGCTTTTCGATCCGGACGACGTCGCCCGCGACGACCTTCAGCTGCTTGCCGCCGGAGCGGACGATGGCGTACATGGAGCGGGGCATATTAAGGGTTATGACAGAAAAGTCAAGTAACGGCTAGTCGATTGATGATTGATGATTTGCGATTGAAGATTTGGGGCTCCCGGGGGCCTCTCAATCATCAATCTTCAATCTTCAATTCTTCTTACTTCTCCTCGTCTACCTCATCCGGCAGCTCGTTGACTCCTCCGCCCTCTCCCTTCCTCGGGAAATGCCTCGCCAGCACGTCGCCGACGCGCTCGACACCATGGACGACGCCTTCCGTAAACTGCCCCTTCTGAAAGAAGCTCTCCATCGAGGCGGCCACGTCTTTCCAGAAATCTTCGCCGCACTTCTCGTGGATGGCGACGTCCCCCAGAATCCGGAACCGGCGCGCACGAGGCGCGATGTAGATGAGCACGCCGTTGCGTCCGGCGGTCTTGGTCATGCCGAGGAGATGGAACCGCCGTTCGGCGCGCTCTTCCAGGTTCTTCGGAATCTTGCGGGTCACATGAACCCGGATCTGTGCCGAGGACTGCTTCTCCGCCGCGGCGATCGCCTCGACGATCCGCTCCGAGTCGAACTTCGAGAAATAGCTGGCCATCGCCTACCAGCTCCCCGAGGCGCCGCCGCCGCCGAAGGAGCCTCCCCCGCCCGAGAAGCCTCCTCCCGAGAATCCTCCGCCGCCACCCGAAAAGCCTCCGCCCGAAAACCCCCCGAAGCCGCCTCCCGTCCACCAGCCTCTGCCTCCGTGAGTACGAAAGCGGCGATTGCGGCGAAAAATCGCGGGGAGCGCGAACAGGCCGAAAATAATGGACATCACGAGACAGCTTCCAAAGTCGCTGCGCCGCCTCCCCCTCGTTTGCCCCTCGCCGCGGGTTCGGCCGGTACCCCGGTATTCCCCTTTGGTCGCCGCCATCATGGCGTCCGCGCCCGCCTCGATGCCCCCAGCGTAGTCGCCCGAACGGAACCGCGGGACGATCTCGTTGTCGATGATGCGCTTGGCAGTCACGTCCGGAAGCGACCCCTCGAGCCCGTAACCCACCTCGATGCGAACCTTTCGATCCTCCGGAAACACGAACAGGACGGCGCCGTTGTCGGTCTTCTTCTGACCGGCGCCCCATTTCTGGGCGGCGCGGACCGTGAAGTCCTCGAGCGTGAAGCCTTCCGGAATCTTTCGATCGACCCAGACGAGGACCTGGTTGGAGGTCTCGCGTTCGAACTGCTCGAGCTTTGCGTTGAGCGCCTCCGCCCGGCCCGGGCCGAATACTCCGGCGCGGTCGGTGACGTAGCGCTGCGGCTTCTCGGGAATCTGCGCGTCGTATCGGTCGGCGAACGCGGCGGCCGCCGCAATGATCCCGATCGCCGCGAGATGCGCGAGCCGGCGCAATCCGCCTCCCGACTGCCGCCTACCGCCTACCGCCTACCGCCCGCCGATCTTCACTTCACGGGCGCCGCGGTCGGCGCGGGACGGCTGAAGTCGAACCGCACCTTCGGCGCTTGCTCCGCCCCCGGCGTCGTCGCCTTGAAGTACGGCTTATCCTTGAAGCCCAAGAAGCGCCCCATGAGATTCGTCGGAAACCTCATGAGCCGGGTGTTGTAGGCCTGGGCCGACTCGTTGAACCGGCCGCGGGCGACGGCGATCCGGTTCTCCGTCCCCTCGAGCTGCGCCTGGAGATCGCGGAAATTCTGATTCGCCTTCAACTCCGGATACCTTTCGGAAACGACCAGAAGACGCTGCAGCGCGGCGCCGAGCTGATCCTGAGCCTGCTGGTAGCGGGCGAGCGTTTCCGCATCCGTCGGCGCCTTTCCGGGTGTAATCGTGGCGCGACCAACCGAGGCGCGCGCCTCGGTGACCGCCGTGAGCGTCTCCTTTTCGAAGGTAGCGGCCCCCTGCACGGTCGAAACGAGATTGGGAACGAGGTCGGCCCGGCGCTGGTACTGATTCTCCACTTCCGACCAGGACCGATCCACGTCCTGGCTGAGGGTGACAAGCCTGTTGTACGTGCCCACGAAGGAAAGACCCACGATGACGACGAGGGCGATGAGAATCGCGAGACAGCCGAGACCGAGTTTTCCCATTGCGTTCCTCCTGCCTGAAACGTCTTGGCGACGCGACCAGCGAACAAAGAGTGCGGATTCTATCGAATCCGGCGCCCGAGCTCGCCTCGCCTGGCGGCCCCGCTAATCCCGCTTGGAAGCGAGGCTCTCGAGCACCTTCGGGGGCAGCACGGCGCGGAGAGTGGCCTGCCCCGAACCCTCCCATGAGAGGCGGGCGATGGCGGCCTTCTTCATGGGAACCGTAAGCCCCGAGCGACCCGAGATCAGACGCCCCAGAACATTGCCGAGATGAGGCTCGTGTCCCACCAAAAGGACCGATCCCAGCCCCTCCTCTCGTATCTCTCCCAGGATCTCATCGGGGTCGCGTCCGGGCTCGAGCCCTCGCGACTCGCGCAGCTTCACTCGGAGCGCCCGGGCGAAGGGCTCGGCGGTCTGGCGCGCACGATGGTATGGCGAGGTCAGAATGACCTCGATCTCCGGCTCGAGCACGGCCAGCCCGCGTGCGACCTGACGCGCGCGCCGGTGCCCATCCTCGGTCAACGTCCGATCGGCGTCGCGACCCGAGACGGATTGGTCTTCGGCGGCGGCATGGCGCAGAAGCCAGATCTCCATCGAGGTCGCAGTCTAACCGCTTCCTTGTATTCTTACGCCGCAGATGTCGCTCGCCCCCGGAGAACAGATCGGGCCATACGAGATCCTCGCGCCGCTGGCGCGGGGAGGCATGGGAGAGCTCTATCGGGCCCGCGATACCCGCCTTCGTCGTGAAGTCGCGCTCAAGATGCTACCCGACGCGGCGGCGCACGATACCGATAGCCTTGCGCGCTTCGACCGGGAGACGCGCGCCGTCGCGGCCCTCAATCACCCCAACATCCTGGCCATCCACGACACGGGCTCCATCCATTCCGTCCCCTACGCCGTCACGGAGCTTCTCGCCGGGGAAACCCTCGCGGAACGGCTGCGGACCGGGCCGCTCAACCCGCCGAAGGCGGTCGAGGTCGCGAGCCAGATCGCCGCTGGCCTCGAAGCGGCGCACGCGCGGGGAATCATTCATCGCGACATCAAGCCGGACAACATCTTCCTGACGAACGAGGGCCGCGCGAAGATCCTCGACTTCGGCATCGCGCGGATCGAGCAACCGGCTCGGACCGCGGGCCTGTCCGACACGATTACGCGCGGGCGAGGTTCGAGCTCGCAGTTTCTGGTGGGCACGGCCGGCTACATGTCTCCTGAGCAAGTGCGCGGCAAGACGATCGATGCGCGGACCGACATCTTCTCCCTCGGTGCGACGTTCTATGAAATGCTGACCGGCCGGCGCGCATTCTCCCGCGAAACGCCCATCGAGACCCTCGGCGCGGTGTTGCGGGATGATCCGCGCAAGTACCCCGAAACCGAGAAGATCCCGGCCGAGTTGCAGAGCTTCGTTTTCCGCTGTCTCGAGAAGGACTCCGTCGACCGCTACCAGTCGGCCCGCGACCTCCTCCTCGACCTTCGCGCCTACCAGGCCGAGCTGATCGGTCAGGCTGCGGAGCGCGTCACCTTTCGCTCGGAACCGCCCTGGAAGCACCGCCGCACTCGCGTTCTGCTGCGTGCCGCGGGCGGCGTCCTTCTCTTCCTCTTCGGGCTCTACGCCGGCGCCTGCTGGGAGCGGGAGAGGCACGCGGGAGCGGCGAGGACGCCCTCCTCTTCCACGAAACCGGCGCGTTAGAGGTCCCCCGCCGGAAGAGCCGGGCCGCGAGTATCCTTGGCATCAAATGGCTCTCGTCCCGGGCGACCGGGTCGGCCCCTACGAGATTCTCGCACCGCTCGGAAGCGGAGGAATGGGAGCCGTCTACCGTGCGAGAGACACCCGACTGCATCGCGAGGTGGCGATCAAGATGGTCCTCGACGCCGCGGCGCGCGACGCCGAGAGTCTTACCCGATTCGAGCGGGAGACTCGCGCGGTCGCGGCGCTCGATCATCCCAACATCGTCTCGATCCACGACACAGGCTCACACGACGGCGTGCCCTACGCCGTCACGGAGCTATTGGACGGCGAAACGCTCGCCGAGCGCCTTACGACGGGCCGGCTCGATCCGAGGAGGGCCGTGGAGATCGCGGGCGAAGTCGCCGACGGCCTCTCCGCCGCGCACGCGAAAGGGATCGTCCACCGCGACATCAAGCCGCAAAACATCTTCCTCACCTCCGGCGGCCGGGCCAAGATCCTCGACTTCGGCATCGCGCACGTCGAGCAGCCGACTGGCGACCTGATCCAGACGTTCGCGACGACGAGCTCGCAAGCGGGAGGCGGCATCGCCGGGACCGTGGGCTACATGGCTCCCGAGCAGGTGCGCGGAAAGCACGTCGATGGCCGCGCCGACATCTTTGCTCTGGGCGCCGTCCTCTTCGAGATGCTGACGGGGCATGAGGCCTTCGCCCGCAGCACGGCGATTGAAAGCCTCGGCGCGATCCTCACGGATCGCCCCGAAACCTCGCCGGACGCGGTGAAGATCCCGACCGAATTGCGCCGTCTCGTCTTTCGTTGCCTCGAGAAGGAGCCGGCCGACCGCTACCAGTCGGCACGAGACCTCGCCCTCGAC
>DASXTI010000097.1:0-63688 GCA_036505535.1 Thermoanaerobaculia bacterium | reverse complement strand
CAGGCCGCTTCCCGAAAGAATTCGGTCACGCGTCGCGCGGGCAAACCGTTCGCGCAGGAACAGGACCAGACGATCTTCCACGGGACGGCGGGGGCCGAAGTCCACGTGCCCCCCCTCGGAGGCGACGATTTCGTCGGTCTTACCGCGGCGGAGTACGACGGCCTGACCCAGACCCGTGCCCGCGCCGAGGATTCCGATCGGCGCTCCGACTTCGGCGCGTCCGCGGCAGAGCGTGGCGAGATGTCCGGGACGAACGTAACGCAGGCCGAGGGCGGCGGCGACGAAGTCGTTCACGAGACGCACTCGGGGGATGCCGATCGCCCGCGCGAGGCGACGCTCATCCAGCCGCCAGGGTAGCTTGGTGACCTTGGCCCGTCCGGCGCGCACGGGACCGGCCACCCCGAAGGCTGCCGCGCCGAGCCGAAGTTTTTCGGATGCCAGGAACTCCTCGACGATTTCGGAGAGTCCCGCATATGCGCCGCTCGGAAAACGTTTCATTCGGACGACCGAAATCCGATGGTCGTGAGCCTCGACGATCGCGAGCGCGGTCTTGGTTCCCCCGATGTCTCCCGCGAGCAGACGCACGCGGGGAAACTACCACCGCGATCCCGGGATCACGGAGAGAGCGGTCGACTTCTTCTTCTCGTGCGGTGAAGATCGACGACTCGCTCGACGCGAGACGGGGAGCTGGCCGGGAAGGTCTTGTGCCTTACAGTTGCGACCGGCACCATGCCGATATCCACAAGCGGTTCGCGCGCGCTCGGAACGGCCCGAATAAAAAAAAGCCCCGGGTCGGGGTGGGGCCGCCCGGGGGGCGAAAGGAGGAGGTTGAGAGGTTCCTTTGCTCGGGGAGATGGAATAGCAAGCGAGCGGCCAGCCCGGCGACCTCGAAAAAGCTATTGCATCACAATAACTTACAATTCCGGCGGACCTGTGGGGTGACGAGAATTGTCAAGTCCCTGGATCGTTCAGTTACGACAATTTTCCAGATCGGCCCGGCCTAACAGCCGGCCGGCTCAACCCGCGCCCCCTTTTGGCGGTCGTGGGGTGCTCGTCGCCGCTGTGCTTGTGGCGATGCTGACCGCCGCCAACTGCTCCTATGTTTTTTCGGAAAAGCGTACGGTCTATCAGTTCGATCCCACCTATGGCGTCGACAGTCCGGAGTTTCTCCGCTCTCTGGACGCGCTTGGGACGGAGATGGTTCCCGACAACCGCGCCGAACTGCTCGAGAACGGCGAGGGAATCTTCCCGGCGATGTTATCGGCGATCGGGAGAGCGAAGCTCTCGATCAATCTGGAGCTCTACATCTTCAACAGCGGCGAGATGGGGACCCGGTTTGCCCGAGCTCTCGCCGATCGCGCGAGAGCCGGCGTCGAAGTACGGCTCCTCGTCGACGGCTTTGGATCGCATCTCGGCCCCTTACAAGCGGAGCTCGAGGAGGCCGGCGTCCGGGTCCGGATCTACAAGCCGCTCAAGATCTATTCGATCGATCGCGTCGGCCATCGCACGCACCGCCGAATCTTGGCCGTCGACGGCCGCATCGGCTTCTGCGGCGGCGTCGGAATCGACGATCGGTGGAAGGGTAATGCGCGCAATCCGTCGGAATGGCGGGACACGGTGATCGAGGTCGAAGGACCGGTCGTCGCGCAGCTCCAGCACATATTTGCGCAAGACTGGGTCCATACGACCGGTGAGGTCTTGAATGGCGACCGTCAGTTTCCGCCCATCGGGGGAGCGGGATCCATGCTGTCTCAGGCAATCGCGGCCTCGCGCGCCGACGCGATCTCCATGTCGAAGCTCCTGCTCTACATGGCGATCCAGGCGGCGCGCCGAAGCATTTGGATCGAAAACGCGTACTTCGTGCCGGACCGGCAGATCCGCGAGGGGCTCATCGCCGCGGCCCACCGCGGCGTGGACGTGAAGATCATCGTCCCGGGCGCTCATACCGATGCCCCCAACGTGCGGCTGGCGTCGCGATTCCACTACGGAGATCTTCTGGACTCGGGAGTGGCGATCTACGAATACCGGCCAACCATGATGCACAACAAGGTCATGGTGGTCGATGGCATCTGGTCGACCGTCGGATCGATCAATTTCGTCAATCGCTCGATGAAGAGGAACGCGGAAGTCAACATCGCGGTTTACGACCGGGACTTCGCCGCTCGCGTGGAACGGATGGTGCTTGCCGACCTGGCCGGGTGCGACGTCCTGACGAAGGAAGGCTGGAAGAAACGGGGTTTCTTTTCGCGGATGGGCGAATTGTTCTTCTGGATCTTTTCGGAGAACTATTGAAGATAATTGGGATTGGAGATTTGTGATTTGTGATCACAACTGAAGAGTGATCGGGTTGCCTCGATCACAAATCACGAATCACCAGTCACAAATCACCGATTCTTCAGAGTAGGATTTTCTCTCAGTGTTGGAACAGCTCCTGCTTCTCGATCGTCCCCTCGTCGTTTTCGACACCGAAACGACGGGAACGAATCCCCGGGCCGACCGGATCATCGAGATCGCCTGTCTGAAGATTCATCCGGACGGGCGCCGGGAGCAGTGGGTGCGGCGGATGAATCCCGGCATCCCGATCCCGCCGGCTTCGACTGCGATTCATGGGATCTCCGACGCCGATGTGACCGGCGAGCCGTGCTTTCGCGACGTCGCCGCGGAGCTCGCGGCGTTTCTCGCCGGTTGCGACCTCGCCGGCTACAACATCGCCGGCTTCGACTTGCCGGTTCTGCGGGTCGAGTTCCTGCGGGCCGGCATACCGTTCGAGGTGTCCGAGCGGAGGCTCGTCGACGCCCAGCGCATCTTCTTCTCCCGAGAGCCGCGACATCTGTCCGCGGCCGCCCGGTTCTACTGCCAGAGCGAGCATGACGGAGCGCACGGCGCCCTCGCGGATGCGGAGATGACCCTGCGCGTCCTGGTGGGGCAGCTTCAGCGCTACGCCGAGCTGCCGCGCTCGGTTTCCGATCTGCACGATCTCTTCTGCGCGGGGATCGACCAGGATCTCGACCCCGAAGGACGAATCCGTCTCGTCAACGGCGAGCCGACCGTCAACTTCGGAAAGAATCGAGGACGGACGCTACGAGAGATGAGCCGGGACGAGCCGGGCTTCCTCCGTTGGATTCTCAAGGGGGACTTCTCCGAGCCGGTAAAGGCCGTGGCGAAAAAGTTTTTGCCGCCGGAGGGGGAGTAGGGGAGGGGCTTGTCTCCTCCCGCTAGCGAAAAATTACCTACCTCCTGTTCCTCCCGCTGGCCGAATCGCCTCTACTTCTTCTCTGCCTTCCCGACCTGCCGGAAACGGAGCGTCTCTCCGCTGTCCGTGTTGCGGACGCGCAAGTTTCCGGGCTCGAGCTCCACGGTCCACTTTCCGATCGCCCCGCGCATCGCCCTCGCGCAGGTCGCCGAGCCGAGCGTGTCTCCGAAGAATCCATCCCCTCTCGGCTTCAGCACGAAACTGCAGGCCGAGGAAAGCTCGCTCTCCGTGAATCTTCCGGCATCGTTGGAAAGGGCGGTGACCGCCGGATTGAAGTGCGGGATGTAGGTGAAGTAGATGTCCTGGCCCTGTTGCTCGAGCCGAACGACCCCCTGCTGTCGGATGTTGTCGTTCTCGAACTTTCCGGTCACCTGAAGGAAAAGGTCGTGAGGATGCGCAGGGTCAATCGAGACCGGGCGCAAATCGAGGGTGAGGTGATTACCCGGCGTGGAGCCCTCGAAGGTTCCCGAGAGAACCGCGGCAATGTCGTAGACCTTGTCCGGGGATGCGGCGAAGAGCGCCGGGGTTAAGGTCAATCCCGCGATGGTGACGGCCAACAAGAGCCTTTTCATAAATCCTCCGATTCCTCTTACTGCGAGATCCGTTCCATCTCCCGGGGCAGGGCAAAGGAAGCCTTGCGGGAGATAAGCTATGCCTTCTCACTAGCTTAGATAGGGTGGGCCTCGAAGAACGGCAGAGTTGCCTCGCCGCCTGGCGTCCCCTCGCGAGGACGAAGGGCGCCGAACCTCGACATTCCGGCGAGTCCCTTGACCGTTCGTTCCAGCGCGCGCCGAAACGCTTCACTCAAGGACTCCTTCTCGTTGTCTGTGCCCCGATAGTTCGGTCTGGAAACTTCTTCGTTCGCCTCGAACTCGGTGACCCTTCTTCCTCCGGCATCCCGGGCGGATACGGTCCACTCTACGGCGGCCTCCCAGGATCCGCCATCGAAGATCGAAGCGAAGCGGTGGATCTCGATCGCGATCGTCGGGGTGCCGGACTCTCCGGGCGCCGCCCACCGGCATCCGGGAAAGGATTTCTGGATGCCATCGCGCACGGCGGAGATCGTCTTGTCTCCTCCTTCCCGGGAAGCACGTTGATCGACGATCGAGAGATCCCAGACGAGATGGCCGCCGGGACAGGGAATCTCCGGATCGGCATAGGAGACCGGACGCACGCTGGGCGGACCGCAGCTTGCCGCGCCGATGAGGAGGAGAACCGTGACGATCGCAAATCGAGACACCGCAGACTCAGGAACGCAAAGGGGCGGCGGACTTGTTCCTCTTGCCTCCGGAGGCCTTGGGTCTTTCGCCAGCCCGGGTTTTGCGCGGGCCATATTGGCGCGTGAGCTCGGCAATCTCGTCGCGCAGATCGGCGACGAGCTCAGGCGGAGACAACGCCGTCGCGTGGCGTCCATACGCGAGGATGAATCGGCGGGCCTCCCGCAGCGACTCGGCCGGCAGCTCCAGGATTGCCTCGCCGTTGGGGCCGGTCTCGATCTTCTGCCGCGGGTGCCAGACCATTTCCCGGACCTCGTCGGAGATCTCCGGAGAAAACCGCACTCGAAAGCGAAATGCCCGGCCTTTACCGACGAAGAGCCCGAAAGTATTGCGGAAGAAGGATTCGGCATCGAAGTCCCTGGGGATCGCATAGCGCTCTTTCGTCGAGCGGGCGCTCTGGATGCGGGCGAGGTAGAAATTCTTGATCTGCCCCTGCGTCTGATCTTCGGCGAGCACCATCCAATCCCGGCCGGCCAGAACGAAGGCGTACGGGCGAATAGTCCGCGGATCTCCCGGCCCTTCGCCCGGGCGCCGGTAGCAGATCGAAAGGGCGATCCCCTTCTGCAGCGACTCGGAGACCGCCTGCCAGATCTCCTCGCGCACCGGCCGAAATGCCGCCGCCCGCAGCGTGAGCTTTTCGCGCACGATTTCCGGGCGCAGGCGCACGGCCGGAGGCATCAGACGAGCGAGTCTCTCGTAGCAGGATCGAAGACTTCGCGCCAGCGGCGTCCCGCCGAGCAGCGCCAGCACCTGAGCCGCGACCCCGATCGAGAAGAGATCCTGGCCGTCGACCGGAAGAAACGGGAGGACGTAGTCGTCGCGCGCGTAGGCATAGCCGTTTTCTTCCCGGTGGAATTCGATCGGCGCACCGAGCTCGTCACGCAGGTAGTCGATGTCGCGCTGAACGGTCTTCGAAGACACGCCGAGCGAGGCCGCGAGCGAACTGGTGTTGGGATGGCGCCCTTCCTTGATCTCGTGATGAATGGTTTGGAGGCGCCGCCAAAGAGGTCGATCCTTGAAGGCTCCCCGGCGACCCACGGCCGCATTCTCTTTCCGCGAGTGCCTCAGGCGCAACGCGGAAGCGCGTCAGAAAGTGTCCTTCCGTGGCGGCCGCAAGGTCCCACGCTGTCATAGTGAGTCCGATCACAAGCCGCAAGCCGATTGCGATCAAAGGCTTCCGCGGCCGCCGCGATGGCTCGAGAATTGCTCCTGAAAGCCAACGACATGCAAATCCCCTACGATCTCGAGTTCGTCGAGAACCGACCGACGGTCGCCGTGCGAGCGGTCGCTCTTCGGGAGCCGTACTCGGCCTCGAGGAGCGAGGGTCCGAGGAAGCCGGACGTCTTCGATGCTTTCCTGCAGTGGGCGTTCCGGATGATTCGCCGCCTCGAAGCCGGCCACCAGGCCCACCCTCGCCGCTAGGCGGCGGTTCGGTCACGCCGGGCGGCGCCTGACGTAAGACCTCGACTGTCAGCCTACTTCAGAAGCGGGAGGATCTCCTTGGCCGTCCCTGCCTCTTTGCCGTTCGGATCGAGCTCTAGATACTTCTGCAGGTGCTCCCGGGCGGCCCCCTTCTTGTTCTGGTTGAAAGCCGCCATGCCGAGCCAGAAGTGAGCGTTCGCGAAGTCGGGCTTGACCTCGACGACCTTGGATAGAGCCGCTTCGGCGTCCTTCATCTTGCCTTTGTTGTAGGCGTCGATCCCCTTGTTGTAGAGGATCTCGGGAGACTCGGGGTTCGCTTCCGCGTACTTCGCCGTCCATTCGGCGGCTCCCTTCTTATCCCCCATCTGCCGGGAGGCCTCGGCCATCATCGTGTAGAGATTCGACAGCGAGGGATCCAGATCCGTGGCTTTCTGGCCGTACTCGATGACCTTCCCCCAGTCCTTCTTTTCGTAAGCGATCTGCGTCAGCGCCTGCCAGCCGGCGGGAAGGTCGGGGTTCTTATCGACCGCCTGCATGAACTTGGCCTCGGCGCCCGGCTTGTCGCCTGCGTTGAGAGCCTGGACACCCGCGTTGAATGCGGCGACGGCCTGCTCGCTGCTCGACGGCGCCGCTGGCGCGGCGGCGGGGCCGGCCTTTGCCGGACTCTCGGAAGTCTTCGACAGCTTCATGTCGACGACTCCCTGATCGTTGATTGGGATCTTCTTGTCGGCGTCCGCCGCGGAGTAGCCCTCTTTCTCGAATCTCAAGTGGTAGGGCATCGTGCAGTCGTTCAAGATGGTGCCGTACTGTCCCTTCTTGTCCGTTTTGACCGTCAACTTGAAGGTCGTCAGGTTCGGCGTCGTAACCAGAATCGACACTCCCTCGATCCCATTTCCGCTGGAGTCGGTCACCGTTCCCAACAGGCGACACTGCGCGCCTGCGGAAAGCCACCCGGCCACCAGCAGCGCGATCAGCGCCGCGGCCATCCCGATCGTCTTCTTCATATCGCCTCCGGGGGCGATTGGTCCGTCACCGCCCCCTTGGTCCGGATTCTATTGGACTTCGGGCCGCACCGGGTAACGGCCCGCCGCTCGTAGAAATTCTTCTGGGCGGCGTTCTACGCCGGCGCGCGTCTCCCCGGCGCGGGCTGCCGGGGGACGGCCTCGAGGATTGCGCCGGCCGTCTTGTACCGGCCCATCGGCATGATGTGGATGCCGCGCGCGACCTTCGCGATCCCCACCGCGAGCTCCCGCGCGATCGCGAGACCTTCGGCCTTCTCGTGATCGGGCCCGCGCTCGGCCGCGCGGCGCATGCGCTCCTGAATGGCGGGCGGCACGACGACGCCCGGGACTTCGTTGGCGAAGAAGAGGGTCTGCTTGAGCGAAAGGAGCGGAATCAGCCCGACGAGGATCGGGATCGCTCGCGTTTCGGGGCGCTCGAGAAACCGCGCGAGGGCCTCCAGATCGTAGACGGGCTGCGTCTGCGCGAAGCTCGCGCCGGCCTCGATCTTGGCGCGGAGCTTGGAGAGCTCGACCTCCTGATCCGCCGCCGCCGGATTGGCCGCACACGCGATGGCGAAGCGTGTTGGCGCTCCGATCGCGTTGCCCGCGAGGTCCGCTCCGGCATTGAGCCCTTTGGCCATCCGCAGCAAACCGAGGACGTCGACCTCGGAGACCTGTTTGGCCTGAGGATAGTCGCCGATCTTCAGCGGATCCCCGCCGAGGCAAAGGATCGCCTTGACGCCGAGGCCGGCGGCGCCGAGCAAGTCGGACTGAAGGCCGAGCACGTTGCGGTCCCGAGTGGTGATTTGCACGACGGCATCCAGGCCCACTTCCCGCTGGATCAGTGCTGCGACGGCTATCGAGGACATCCGCAGACGGGCCATCGGGTTATCCGTCACGTTGATCGCGTCGACGCCACAGGACTTGAGCAGCCGCGCCCCCTCGATGGCGGCGGAGGAGTCGGCTCCCTTGGGAGGCTCGACTTCGCTCGTGATCACGAGCTCGTCCGCGCCGGAGAGCTTGCGCTTCAAACGCGAGGTCTCGATCGGGGTCTCTCCGACGTGCTCGACCTCGGCTTCGACGACGACCGACACGGGACGGGAGACGCGGGCCCTCTTCTTGCCGGCGACCTCGCGCGCCATGGCGCGAATGTGCTCGGGCGTGGTGCCGCAGCAGCCGCCCACGATCGCGGCGCCGGCCTCGACGAATGCGGCGGCGTACCCCCGCAGGTAGTCGGGCGAGGACAGATAGACGTTGCGGCCGTGCACGAGGCTCGGATAGCCGGCGTTGGGCATGACGGACAGCGGTGCCGAGATCGTCGCGGGAAGCCGGGTGAAGAGGTCGTGGGTCTCCTGCGGTCCCAGCGTGCAGTTCATGCCGACGGCATCCGCTCCCGCCAGAGCCAGAGTCGAGAGCGCGTGCGACACCGCTTCTCCGAAAGCGGTGCGTCCGTCGGCGAGAAAGGTCATCTCGGCGACGATCGGGACCTCGGAAGACAAACCACGCACGGCCCGGACCGCCTCGGCCGCTTCGAGAAGGCTACCGAAGGTTTCGAGAAGAATCAGATCGACTCCCGACTCCAAAAGAGCGCGAGCCTGCTCTTCGAAGATCTCGCGCACCTGAGAAAGATGAAGCGATCCGTACGGGCGCACGAGCGCGCCGAGCGGCCCGATCGATCCGGCGACATAGACGATCTCGCCGGCCGCCGCCTCCTTCGCCAGGCGCACCCCTTCCCGATTGATCTTCTCGAGCGAGTCGGCCCACTCGTGGATGGTGAGCTTGACGCGGTTGGCGTCCCAGGTGTTGGTCGTCAAGATCCGCGCTCCCGCCTCGAGGTAGTCGTCGTGGACTTCCCTGACGGATTCCGGATCGGAGAGGTTCAGCGGCGACCGCGCCTGCTCCGGCGAGGCGCCGCGCGAAGTCAGCAGGGTCCCGATGGCGCCATCGGCCAGCAGGACCTCCTCGGCGATCGTCTTTCGAAAGTCTTTCTTCATTGGCGCAACAAAAAAGCCTCTCGAGGCGAGAGGCGCGGGCCCGCGAGGACCTCGTCGCGTCACCCCCCATCTTCTTCTCCGAACGGAGAATTCCGGAATTGGCACCTGTCGAGTCGCGCCGCGACGCGCGATCCCGGTTGCCGTGGGGTCATCGGGCCGGTCCCTCACCCACTCTGGATGCGGCCGGAACGCGGAAGATCCGGCCGGGCTCAAAGAACTGCCGCCCACAGTAGTCGCGGAACCGGCGTGTGTCAATTGTCAATAGCACCCTTCCACCCGGGCGGGTTAAGATCCGGTAGTCCTCACGGGTCCGATCGGGTCTTCCCGTCGGCTCCTCGAAAGGAGCCGAAAATGCATCCCTCGATCGTCCTGTCTCTCTGTCTCGCCGCGGGCGCTTCGGCCGAATCGCCCGGGCCGGAAATCATTCTTACGATCGTCCGGGACCCGTATTCCTCGAGCGATCACGTCACGCTGTGCCGCGTCCGCGCGATCAATCGGGGCAGTCGGAGCTGGCAGGGGCGAAAGCTCGTCTTCGAGGCCCGGGCCCTCGACGGAGGCGGCGTGATCCGGGAACGCGGCCGGTTTGGTCTGGAGCTTGCGCCTTACGGCTCGCTCGAGACTCTCATCGCGTTGCCGGGACGCCACGATCGCTTCGCCGTCGAGTGGACCTCCTCCCGCGCGTCGGGCCATGACCGTCCGAAGAAGCCTCGGAAGAAGACAGGCGGCCGCAAACGCAGCACGCGCCGACGCTGAGCGAACACCGCGGAGAGGCTTAGGTAGAATGGCGCCGCATGAACATCCTCGTCATCGGAGGAGGTGGCCGGGAGCATTCTCTCTGCTGGTCGCTTCACCGGAGTCCCTTGGTCGAGGAGATCTTCTGCGCCCCCGGAAATCCGGGGATCGCGGAGGTGGCCGACTGCATCCCCGTGTCGCCGGGCGACATCGTCGAGATTGCCGATCTCGCCGAGAAGCTCCACGTCGATCTGACGGTCGTGGGCCCGGAGCTGCCTCTCTCGCTCGGAATCGCGGACGAGTTCATCAAGCGGCAGCTTCCGATCTTCGGGCCCACGCGGCTTGCGGCGCAGATCGAGTCTTCGAAGGTTTTCTCGAAGGAATTCTTCCGGCGCCACAACATCCCGACGGCCGAAGCGACAATCTGCCAGTCCGCCGACGAGGCCCGAAAGGCGATCAAGCGATTCGATTTCCCCGTCGTGCTGAAAGCCGACGGGCTAGCCGGCGGCAAGGGCGTGCTCATCGTCGAGTCGGACGAGGATGCCGAGCGGGCGCTGCGGCTCTTCTTCCAGGAACGCGTCTTCGGCGCGGCCGGCGACCGGATCTTGGTCGAAGAGTTCCTGCGCGGACAGGAAGCCTCCTTCCTCACGCTCTTCGACGGCGAGGTCGCCGTTCCGCTCCCGACGGCGCGCGACTACAAGAAGGTCTACGACGGCGACCGGGGTCCCAACACCGGAGGCATGGGCGCGCACTCTCCGGCCGGCGTCTTGAACGCCGAGATGGCATCCGAGGTCTTGAAGGACATTCTCTGGCCCACGTTCCGAGGGCTGCAGGCCGAGGGGCGTGCGTTTCGGGGCGTGCTCTACGCCGGGCTCATCGTCACCGATACCGGCCCGAAGGTCCTCGAATACAACGCTCGGTTCGGCGATCCGGAAACCGAGGTGATTCTTCCCCGCGTGACCTCCGACATGGCGGAAGTCCTGCTCGCGGCTTGTCGTGGCGGGCTCGAGCGCTTTTTACCGCTCGAGGTGAAGAACGAGGCCTGCGTGGGCGTGGTGCTCTGCGCCAACGGCTACCCGGGCAACCATGAGCGCGGCCGGCCGATCACGGGCCTGCCGGAGGCCGCGGGGATGCCGGGCGTCGAGCTCTTCCATGCCGGGACCGCCCGCGATGGAGACCGTCTCGTGACGGCGGGAGGGCGGGTGCTCGTCGTGACGGCGACTGCCCACTCGATGAGCGATGCCGCCGCGCGCGCCTATGAGGCCGCCGATCGGATCCAGTTCGAAGGCAAGCACCTCCGGCGTGACATCGCCGCAGGCGGCGTGAGGCCCAGCCGAATCTGACTTCGCCGGCGATATCGCCGGCGAAGTCATCCCGAGCGAAGCGAGGGATCCCGGACTACGACGCGGCGTTCAGTTGGCGCAACCGTCTGTGTCGGTGCACTTCATCTCGAAGTAAGACCCGTCCTTGGTGTCGTCGTCTAAGATGTTGATGTATCCCTCGACCGTGGGGAAGCCCGTTGTCGGTGCGATCACGTCGACGAACACAATGCAAGCGGTGACGTTAGCCGGAATCTGCGCCGTGGTGAACACGTCGTTGATCTGGTGCACTTCTCCGGGCAGGAGTCCCGCGATCTGAAGGGTCTGCCCGACCTGCTGGCCATTGGTCGCCGACCCCTCGGTGACGTCAAAGAAGGAGACCTGCACGGTCACCGGGTTCGCATCGCCGAGACTGTTCAAATCCGTGTTGCGAACGCCAAGATTGGTGCGCAGGGCTCCAGCGATCGTCGGCGCCGGGCGAGTGTCGTGAATTGTGCCGACGAGGGTCTGATTGGCCGATTCGAAGAACAGCGTTCCGGGATAGGCGATCCCGTTGGTTCCGATTCCCGTGGGGTCAGGGCTATACGTGCGGGCGGTGATGGTTCCTTCCCAGCCAACCTTGGAGGGAAGGTTATCGAAGGTCACCAGGAAAGTGCCAAAAGAGCTCTGATCGGCGCCCGGCTGCAAGAGACCCAGCACGCCGAGATACTGGACGATGTCATCCTGATGGAAATTGTCCACCGCCGCGAGCTGGATGGTCTGCGCCGCGGTGTGGAAGACCTGGTTGTTGAACACGTACGTGTACTGGAAGGTCGCGGTGATGGGCTGGGTCGTGTTGTTGGAGATGTCGATTGAGGTGCGGAAGAATGCAGTGCCTTGCACGCGCGTAACGACCGCGACCTCCGCCGAGTAACAGATACCGTTGCACAGCGCGCTTGTGCTCTTGTGCGCGACTCCCGTGCGCGCACTCTCGACGCGGGCGATGCTCATGCGCTTGACCGGGGCGGTCTGGCCGAGAATCGGTGCCGCAAGGAGGGGGAGGACGGCCGAAACGAGGACTAAGGCGTGGAGTCGTTTCATGAGCTCTTTTCTCCTCTCCGGACTTTCCGGACCCGCAGGGCAACACTAGCAAGATCCGGTCCAGTCCGCCGGGGGCCGCATTCCGTATGGATCGGAGCCAATGATTGTCCGGCAGTGGGCTTTCATGTCCTCGAAAGGCGGCAGATCCCGTTGTAAGACGTCCTCACGGTGCGTACCGCCGCCGTCTTCGCATCCTAACCTGATTGCTCGGGAACGCTTCGCGGGCCATGTCCTTCGCAGTGGACGCCGGGAAAGTCTGGGGTCTGGATGCGCGGCTACGCCGACGACCACGTCTGCGCCGCGCGTAGGGGGGCCCCTCGAGGCCTCCCGCCGGCGAACGTAACGCCGCCCCTACCTCAGCAGCTTCGTCACCTCGCGCTCGAAGTCGGCGTAGGACTGCTTGCCGGAGAGGACGCGCGCCTTCTTTCCGTCACGGTCGTAGAGAACCGAGAAGGGGAGCTCACCTCCCCAGTTCGCGTCCACGGACTCGATGAACTCCTGATCGTCCCCGCCACTCTTCTTTCGATAGTTGGCAAAGGCGGGTTGGGAAGCGGCGAGGAACTTTTCGACGGCGGGCAGCTCCTTCGCAAGGTCCGTCGACACTCCGAGGACTCTCAGGCCGCGGGGGCGGTAGGCTTTTTCGAGCCGCACGAGATCGGGAAACTCTTCGCGGCATGGCACGCACCACGTAGCCCAGAAGTTGACGAGAACGACGCGCCCCTTCTCCCGGGTGATCGCGCGGGTGAGTCCTCTTGCGTCGAGCTCGCCGGAGAGTCGGATCGCATCCGCCGCGAAGCTTGCGCCCGCTCCCAGAAAGAAAAGGACGGCCACCGCCGTCCTCGAGCATCCACCAATCACAAATCGCCAATCGCCAATCGCCAATCGCCAATCGGCAATCTTCTTCAGGCTCGTTTGATCGTGCAGCCGAATGCCTTTGTCTCCGCCTTCGCGACCTGCTGACCCGCGAGGAGCGCATCGAGAGCATTCCTCAGATCGGGGGAAGCGACCTTCGAGGCATCCTCGTAGTTCTCGTCGATGCGGCCGTGGTACTGGAGCTTCCCCTCTCTGTCGATGATGTAGACCTCCGGTGTCCGTCGCGCGTCGTAGAGATCGGCCACCTTGTTGCCGGGGTCCTTCATGAGCGGAAAGGTGAAGCGGTGCTCCTTCGCGTGTGCGCCGACCTCTTCCGCGGGCTCGGTGTTGTTGCTGTTGACGCCCACGAAGAGCACGTCCTTCTTCCCGTAATCCTGGGCCATCTGCCGCATCCGGTCGTTGTAGGCGTTGGAGTACGGACACTTGGTCGCGATGAACATGACGACGACGAGCTTGTGGCTCTTCGCGGCTTCGGCGAGCGAGAAGGACTTGCCGTCGAGCGTCGTCAGAGTGAAGGATGGAGCCGAAGATCCTATCGCGGGGGCCGCCGCAAAGGCCGAGCGGGCCGCCGCGACGAGCATGACAAGACTGATAGCGGTACGTAGGAATTTCATCGCTCGTCTCTCCTCAAGCGTTCCGCAAGCGCCGCGGTAGCGGAAAAATTCCCTTTCATTGATCCTCTTGGCTCAGGGCTCTCGCCTCTTGAGCCAGCGCCGCCGGCGCGGCGGGGCAGACTCGAGCGCGGCGAGGCGCCCTTCGAGCTCGGCCACCCGGCGCGTCAGGGCGTGAAGCGCCTCGATTTCCGCGGTATGCGCCTCGCGTAAGGAATCGAGCTCGTCGCGAATCGCCTCCCCCTCTCCGCGCGGAGTCAGGACGCGGCGGACCCGAGCCAAGCCCAGCCCTTCGACGTGCGTCAGCCGCCGCACCGTGACAAACCGCCCCACCTCCGTCTCACCGTAACGGCGATGCCCGCCCGAGGTCTTGCGAATACGAAAGAGTCCTGGCAGCTCCCGCTCGTAGAAGCGCAGGGTGGTGACCGGAATGCCGGTGCGCCGCGCGACCTGCGAGATCGTCAGCGTTGCGGGATCACGAGCCATCGGAGAAGAGGTTCTTGGTCTCTGGTTTCTGGTTCCCAACGAGAAACCAGAAACGAGAAACCAGAAACCTTTTCCTCCGTTCTACACCGCGAAGAGCGGCCGGATGACGACGGGGTCAAACTTCCAGAGGTACTTGTAGGCTCCGCCGAAGAAGTCGATCGTAACCTCGTAATGCGCTTCGACCGTAATCGACTGGTGCGTCTTGGTGATCTTGAGGTTTTCCTTCTTGACCGGAAGCCTCAACTCGTCGGCCTTCCTCAGGATCTCGAACTCGATGAACTTCGGGTCCTTGATCGAACCGAACGCCGCCTGCTCCTGCATCGTGTCGTAGAACTCGGAGGTCGCGATCTTCACGGGCACGACCTTGTAGAGGACGTAGCCAACCAGCCCCAGGATGACGAGCCAGACGATGCATCCGAAGTTGGCGGCTCCGCGGTTCCCCCGTGTCCGTCTCATGCGTTTTCCTCCCAGGAGTTTCCGAGAGATTCTAACCCCGATCCACGATCGGGAGCGCAATTCGAGCACACGACGCGGCCGATTCCATTTTGCTAGCGCACCGGGAGGAATGCGCGGTCCCAGCGAGTCCGGCGGATGATCTCCAGAGGAAGCCGCAGAAGTTCGCGCCAGCCCCGCCGGGCGTCGGAGGAGCGGGGCGGAAGGGACCAGTAGACGAACATCGCTCGTCCTTCCAGATTGCGCGAGGGAACGGGACCCCAGAAACGGCTGTCGCGGGAGTCGTCACGGTTGTCGCCCATCACGAAATAGGAGTCTTGGGGAACGGTGCGAGGCGGGAGCTGATCCCGCCGCCGGCCCTCTTCGGGCACCGCCGGATCGTCGGGCCATACACGATCATCGGAGTGGAAGGCGTAGGGCTCGTCCAAGAGCCGCCCGTCGACGAAGACGCGCTTGTCTCTTATCGCCACGATCTCGCCGGGAAGCGCGACCACGCGTTTGATGAAGTCGCGTCTCGGGTCCTCCGGGTATTTGAAGACGATGATGTCGCCCCGCCGGACCGCCCGCGATGGCAGGAGCCAGGCGGCGGGAGCGTCGCGGTGGGGCGCGAAGAGAAACTTGTTGACGAGCAGGTGATCGCCCGTCAGCACGTTCTTCTCCATCGACCGGCTCGGGACCTCGAATGCCTGAAAGAGGAACGCTCTCGCGAAGAGCGCGAACACCACGGCCGCTAGCAGGGGATCGGCATGCTCGCGCATCGGCGTCGGCGAGGCCCGGCTGGTTACCGGACCAGGGTAAACATCCGATCCCATCGCGTTCGCGAGAAGAAGTGGATGGCGATGTCGGCGAGCTGTCGGAGCTTGGCGACCGGCCCGTGCCAGATGTGCGAGTTCGGCTCCGCCTCGTAGGACCAGTACAGGATCACCGGACGCCCGAAGATGTTGCTTCGCGGAATGGCTCCCCAGAATCGGCTGTCGAGTGAGTTGTCCCGATTGTCCCCCATTCCGAAGAAGGAGTCCGGAGGAACCTTGAAGGACCCGAACTGATCCCGCCGGCGCGCCATCTCGGGGACGGCGGGACTGTCGGGGTAGGTCTCGGGGTCGATGTGCTGGACCGACGGCACGTCGTAGGGCCGACCGTTCACGTAGAGGCGCTTGTCCTTGACCGCGACGAGGTCCCCCCCTTTCGCGACCGCGCGCTTGACGAGGACGTTGCCTGGGTTGACGTCGTCCCCTGGCTTCTTGAAGACGATCACATCCCCGGGACGCACGTTGCGGTACGGGAGCAGTCGCGATAGCGCCGGAAGCCGGGGCGCGTAGGCGAACTTGTTGACCAGAAGATGATCGCCGACGAGGATCGTTCGCTCCATCGAGCCGGTCGGCACCTGGTAGGTCTGGACGACGAAGGTTCGCACGAACAGCACGAAGATGCCGGCCACCAGCAGAGACTCGTACCATTCCCGGCCGGTCGAGTGGGGCCTCGGGCTTCCTTCGGAGGACTCGGTGCGTTCTTTCATTCGACCTTCAGCACGGCGAGAAACGCTTCCTGCGGGATGTCGACGCGACCAACCCGCTTCATCCGTTTCTTGCCCTCCTTCTGTTTTTCAAGCAACTTTCTCTTCCGGGTGATGTCGCCGCCGTAGCACTTGGCAAGCACGTTTTTCCGGATCGCGGAGACCTGCTCCCGCGCGATGATCTTCGAGCCGATCGCCGCCTGGATCACCACTTCGAACATCTGGCGGGGGATGATTTCTTTCATCTTTGCGGCCAGCAGCCGCCCCTTGGCGGCGGCCTCTTCCCGGTGGACGATCAGCGACAGGGCGTCGACGGGCTCCCCATTGACGAGGAGGTCGAGCTTGACGAGGTCCCCCTCCCGGTAGCCCGCAAACTCGTAGTCGAACGACGCATATCCCTTCGAGATCGACTTGAGCTTGTCGTAGAAATCGAGGACGACTTCGTTCAAGGGAAAGTCGTAGACGAGGACGACGCGGTTGGCGGCCAGGTACTCCATCGACTTCTGGTTTCCGCGTCTCTCCTCGCAGAGCTTGAGCAGGCCGCCGAGAAACTCGTCCCGCGTGATGATCGTCGCGGTGATGTATGGCTCCTCGACCCGCTCGATGTGATTGGGCGCGGGTAAGTGATTGGGGTTGACGATGTCGAGAACTTCCCCCCGCGCGGTTGTCACCCGGTAATTCACGCCCGGGGCCGTCGTGATCAGGTCCAGGTCGAACTCGCGCTCCAGCCGTTCCTGAACGATCTCCATATGAAGCAGCCCCAGGAAGCCGCACCGGAACCCGAAGCCCAGCGCGGTCGAGTTCTCCGGCGTAAACGAGAAGGAGGCGTCGTTCAAACGCAGTTTCTCCATCGCGTCGCGCAGGTTCGCGTAAGCGTCCGCGTCGGTTGGGAAGAGTCCGGCGAAGACCATCGGCTTGGCCTCGGCAAACCCCGGCAGGGGCTTCGCGGTGGGACGGCTCGCCTCGGTGATGGTGTCTCCGATGCGCGTGGAGTGCAGATCCTTGATGTTGCCCCAGAAGGAACCCACCTCGCCCACCGAGAGGAGGGGCACCGCCTCGGGATGCGGCCGAAAAACGCCAACCGCTTCGACCTCGGTCTCCAGGCCGGTGCCCATCGCGCGGATTTTCATGTGCGGTGCGAGGCGGCCGTCCACGATCCGCACGAGCGAGGTCACGCCGCGGTACGGGTCGTACCAGGAATCGAAGAGCAGCGCCTTCAGCGGAGCGTTCGGATCACCCTTTGGGGCCGGCACGTCGCGGACGATGCGCTCGAGCAGCTCGTCGATTCCGATGCCCATCTTGGCGGAGGTCAGCACGGCGTCGTCGGCCGGAATTCCCACGACCTGCTCGATCTGCTCCCGCGCCTTCTCCGGCTCGGCCGAAGGCAGATCGATCTTGTTGATCACGGGGATGATGACGAGGTTGTGGTGCGTGGCGAGGTACGCATTGGCGAGCGTCTGAGCCTCGACCCCCTGTGTCGCGTCGACGACGAGCACCGCTCCCTCGCAGGCCGCCAGCGACCGCGAAACCTCGTAGGAGAAATCGACGTGTCCGGGAGTGTCAATCAGGTTGAGCACGTACGGGTTGCCGTCGCGTGCCGCATATTGCAGAGTGACTGCCCGGGCCTTGATCGTGATGCCGCGCTCCTGCTCGAGCTCCATGTCATCGAGCATCTGCTCGTGCATTTCGCGTTCGGCCACGGCGCCGCAGCGCTGAAGGATCCGGTCCGAGAGCGTGGTCTTGCCGTGGTCGATGTGCGCCACGATCGAAAAGTTGCGTATGAAATGGGGATCGGTCATTGGGGACGGGGAATCTTATAGGGTCTCACGTTCCCAGGGGCCAGCGCGATCGTGCGTTGACGGAGAGAAAGTCGGAAGGCCCTTCGCGCCGGAAGCGAATCAGCCCCGCCCATCCGATCATGGCGGCGTTGTCGGTCGTCAGCGACCGGTCGGGCAGGAGCACGGGGACACCGTGCTCTTCTCCCCAGGCCGCGAGGGTCGCGCGTAACTCCGAGTTCGCCGCCACGCCTCCCGACACGGCGAGAAGGCGAATCCCCTCGCTCTGATGGACGGCGGCGACGCGTTCGGCGAGCGCCGTGACGATGGCGCGCTGAAAGGAGGCGAGGAGATCGACCAGATCGTCGTCGAGCCGATCGGGATCGAGGGGCGACCCGTCGATGCCGCGGCGGGAGAGCTCGCGCAGCATCGCCGTCTTGAGGCCCGAGAAGGAGAAGTCGTAGGAACCGTCGCCGGGACGGCCGACGGGAAAGGGGTACCGATCGCCGCGCCCGCGAGCCGCGATTCGATCGATGACGGGTCCGCCCGGGTAGCTCAGGCCCGCTCGCCGCGCGATCTTGTCGAAGGCTTCGCCCGGCGCGTCGTCTCGGGTCCTCGCCAGAGGAACGATGCGCCCCTCCTCCACGCGCACGAGCTCGGCATGGCCACCGGACACGACGAGGCCGTGAAACGGATAAGCCACGAGCAGCGGCGTGTCCGGTTGCGGGCGAAGGAAAGCGGAGTAGAGGTGACCTTCGAGGTGATTGACCGGTACGAGCGGGATCTCACGCGCGAAGGCGATCGCCTTCCCGGCCGAGAGACCCACCAGAAGCGCCCCCACGAGCCCCGGTCCCGCGGTGGCGGCGACGAGGCGGACATCTTCGATCGGCACCCCGGCGCGCTGCAGCGCCTCATCCAGGACTCCCGGCAAGTTCTCGAGGTGGGCGCGCGCGGCGACCTCGGGAACGACACCCCCGTAGAGCGCGTGCGCCTGCATTTGGGAGGAGATGACGTTGGAGAGAATGCGCCCCTCGCCGTCGAGGAGGGCGACGGAGGTTTCGTCGCAAGAGGTTTCGATTCCGAGGACGATCATGGATTGTCGATTTCCGATTGGCGATTGCCGATTGGGATGAGCGCCGCTGTCACCGATCAATCATCAATCTTCAATCGGCAATCGGCAATTGCCCCTTGACAGCCTTGACGAGACTTTCGCCATAGGGCTCCCTACAGATCCCCCGATCCGTGATGATCGCCGTGACGTACCGGGCGGGCGTGACGTCGAAGGCGATGTGGCGGGCCGGCACGCCGGCCGGAGCGATGGTCTGTCCCGCGAAGGAGAGGACCTCCGCGGGGGACCGCTCCTCGATGGGAATGTGCGCGCCGTCTGGGCACCGCAGGTCGATCGTGGTCGTGGGCGCGGCGACGTAGAAGGGGACGCGATTCTCGCGCGCGAGCACGGCGAGCGAATAGGTTCCGATCTTGTTCGCCACATCGCCGTTGGCGGCGATGCGGTCGGCGCCGACGATGACGGCTTCCACGCCCCCGCTCGAGAGAAAGTGACCGGCCATGCTGTCGGTGATGATCTCGACGGGAATCCGATCGCGCGACAACTCCCAGGCCGTCAGCCTCGCGCCCTGCAGAAACGGGCGTGTCTCGGATGCGAGGACCCGAACCGGCTTGCCCGCCTCGATGGCGCCGCGGATGATGCCCAGGGCGGTTCCGTAGCCGGCGGTGGCCAGGGCACCGGCATTGCAATGCGTGAGCACCGTCCCTTCTCCGGTCAGCAGTGCCTCGCCCAGCCGGCCGATTCGGCGGCAGGCGTCGATGTCCTCCGCGGCGATCGCGTCGGCTTCTGCGATAAGCGCGGCTTCGATGGATTCCGGGTCTTCGCCGGCGACCTCGCCGAATCGGCCTTCCATACGCTCGAGCGCCGCGAAGAGGTTGACCGCCGTCGGCCGCGTGGCCGCGAGGAGATGGTGAGCGGTGAAGAACCGCTCTCGAGGGGGGGTCGATGCTCCGCTGCGCATCGAAAAAGCGGCGCCGTAAGCCGCCGCGACGCCGATCGCGGGCGCGCCGCGCACCGCCATGTCGCGGATCGCGAGCGCGATTTCGGGCGCCCTGTCCAGACGCAGCCAGACCTCCTCCGCGGGGAGAAGGCGCTGATCGAGGAGCAGGAGCGTGCGCCCGTCGCGGTAGACGGGGCGCAGCAGATCCCCCACGCTCACTTCGATTCGCGGACGACGAAGGCGGCGCCGCCGCCGCGCGAGTCGGCGACGGCAGTCAACGTCCCGTCGGCCTCGACGGCGATCGCGTGAACGCGTCCGATCGAACCGCGCTCGGTGAGCGTATGGCCCATCTTCTTGAGGACCTCGATCCAGGCGTCGTCGTACCGGTCCCTTTCGATCTGAATCTCGTCGGGCAGATCCTGCTGATGGAAGCGGGGCGCCGCGACGGCCGACTCGAGAGTCTCGGTGCGCAGAAGGCGATGGAGCATCACCTGAAGATTCGTCGTTGGGATCGTCGATCCTCCGGGAGTCCCCCAGACGAGAACGTTCCTGCCACCCGACACGGCGATCGAGGGGCACATCGAGGAGAGCATTCGTTTGCCCGGCGCGACCGCGTTGACCTCGCCCTGCACCAGCCCGTACATGTTCATTTCGCCGGGACGCGTGGCGAAGTCGTCCATCTCGTTGTTCCACAGGAAGCCGAGACCCGGCGCGGCGCGCGCGTTGCCGAAGGAATCGTTCAGCGTGGTCGTCACCGCGACCGCCATCCCCTTACCGTCCATGACGGAGAAGTGGGTCGTCGTCGGCCTTTCTCCCTCCGCCAGCGAGATTCGGCCGGTCGGCGTGGCGTGATTCGGATTGATCGAAGCGGCGACGAGCTTGAGCCGGGCCGGATTGGTGAAGAGATTCTGGTTCACGCCGCCGAACGCGGGATCACCCAGAAAACGGTTGCGATCCCGAAACGCGCGCTTCTCGATCTCGGCGAGCCAGTGGGCGGAGCTTGCGTCCGAGGCCAGGAGTTTCTCCCGGCCGATCAGCTCGGCAACCAGCGCCATTTCGGCGAGCACCGGCCCCGAGGAAGGCGCCGGCGTCGTGATCACCTCGGTGCCCTGGAAGCGGAAACGGAGGGGCTTGCGGATCTTTGCCTCGTAGCGCGCGAGGTCACCGCGGGAGATCAAGCCGCCGCTCTGTTTCTGTCCCTCTTCGATGGCGCGTGCGACGTGCCCGCGGTAGAAACCGTCTTCGCCGCGATCGCGGATCGCCTCGAGCGTGCGGGCCAGCTCGGGCTGCCGGAAGAGCGTGCCCGGCGCGGGAGGAGCGCCGCCCGGCAGGAACAGGCGCGCTGTCTCGGCGTCGGCGCCGAGGCGCCCGCGCTCGCCGGCGATCGACTCGGAGACTGCCTGCGTCATTACGAATCCGTCGCGGGCGAGGCGCACGGCGGGCTCGAGAACCGTTTTCCAGGGAAGTCGGCCCGTACGCCGATGGGCCAGTGCCAGGCCCGCGACCGACCCGGGGACGCCCGAGGCGAAGGGCCCCTCTGTCGACGATGGAGGGACGCCGCCTTCGGCGCTTCGAATGAACAGGTCTCGCCGCGCGAGACGCGGAGCGACCTCGCGAAAATCAAACGTCAGGACCTTGCCTCGCGCGTCGCGCGAAGTCCAGAAACCGCCGCCTCCGATGTTTCCCGCCTCGGGCCAGGTCACCGCGAGAGCGAAGGCGACGGCCACGGCCGCGTCCCCGGCGTTTCCCCCCCTCTTCAGGATTTCGATGCCCTCCCGCGCGGCGTTTTCCTCGGCGGCTGCGACGGCGCCCCCGGTGCCGCGGGAGACGCGCGGAGATTCGAGCCCGGAGAGAATCGGCGTCCATAGAAGCAGAAGGATCGCGGCAAGAACCTTTTTCACTGCGCTATTCTACCGGCCCGATGAAATCCATCCGAGACCTGCCTCTGCAGGGACGCAAGCTCTTTCTACGAGTCGATTTCAACGTCCCGCTGGAAAACGGCAGCGTATCCGATGACACTCGGATCGTCGAAACGCTTCCGACCTTGCGCCTGGCGATCGAGCGCGGCGCGCGCGTGATCTGTGCATCTCACCTCGGCAAGCCCAAAGGCAAAAGGAAACCCGAGCTGTCGTTGGCGCCGGTGGCCGTCCGCTTCGCCGAGCGGCTCGGCAAACCGGTGCGCTTCGTCGAAGATTGTGTCGGCCCCGAGGCCGCAAGGGCCGCCGAGGCACTGCATCGGGGCGAGGTCCTGCTGCTGGAAAATCTGCGCTTCCACGCCGGCGAGGAGGCGAACGATCCCGGGTTCGCCCGGGAGCTCGCGGCCTTCGCCGAGGTCTACGCGGACGACGCCTTCGGCGCGGCCCATCGCGCCCACGCATCGGTCGTCGGGGTGCCGAAGCTCGTCGAGGAGAAGGGGGCGGGATTGCTTCTGGAGAAGGAAGTCAAGGAGTTGTCGCGTCTGCTCGATCCGGAGATTCCCTTCGCGGCGGTCCTCGGCGGAGCCAAGATCTCGGGCAAGATCGACACCCTGCGCGTCCTGTCGCGGCGCGCGGACGTGCTGCTCATCGGCGGCGGGATGGCGAACCACTTCGTGCGCGCCCTGGGCCTCCCGGTGGGGCGCTCGCTTCTCGAAGAGGACAAGGTTCCTCTCGCGCGCGAGATTCTCGACTTCTGCAAGGGAGCAGGCAAGATGATCGCGCTCCCCTCCGATTTCGTCGTCGCGAAGTCGCCCGAAGATGGTGCCAACGCGAAGACCGTGGCCATCAACAAGATTCCGGACGATCACATGGCCCTCGACATCGGTCCGAAGACTCTGGAACAGTTCCAGCGCCTGCTGGCGCCGGCGAAAACGATCTTCTGGAATGGACCGATGGGCGTCTTCGAGAAGCCCCCCTTCGACCAGGGAACCAAGTCGCTCGCAAGGCTCGTCGCCGCGTCGACGGCGGTCACCGTCGTCGGCGGAGGAGAAAGCGTCCAGGCCGCTCACGAAGCCGGCGTCGCGGAGAAGTTCACGCACGTGTCGACGGGCGGCGGGGCCTCGTTGGAGTTTCTGGCCGAGGGAAGACTGCCGGGGATAGAGGCGCTGGAATGAAGAGTCGAGAGTCGACAGTCAACAGTCAAGAGTGGGGAAACGGAGTCTCGACTGTCGACTCTTGACTGTTGACACTCATGCTTCTCTTCGTCGCCAACTGGAAGATGAACAAGACCCGCGCGGAAGCGAGGGCCTACGCGGCTGACCTCGGCGCGCGAATCGGCGAGAAAATTCCGGGACGCGAGCTCGTGCTGGCTCCTGCTTTCACGGCTCTCGACGCCGCGCGTGATCCGGGAGAACGCTGGTCGCTGGCCTGCCAGAACGTCTCCGCCGAATCGTCCGGCGCTTTCACGGGTGAGGTCTCGGCGCGAATGGCCGCGGAGGCGGGATGCCGCTACGCGATCATCGGCCACTCCGAGCGCCGGCGCCTCTTCGGCGAGGACGGCCCGATGCTCTCCCGGAAGCTACAGCGCTGCCGGGAGGCCGGGCTGACGCCGATCTACTGCCTCGGTGAGACGGATGACGAGCGCGAGGCGGGTTTGACTTCGGCGACTCTCGTCCGTCAGGTCGAGACTCTCGAAAAGGATCCCAAGAACTCCTCTCTCGTTGTCGCCTATGAGCCGGTATGGGCGATCGGAACGGGCAAGGCGGCAACACCCGAGGACGCCGCCTCCGCGCGCGTGCACTTGGCCGAGCTCCTGTCGGCGCGCCCCAACCTTCGCATCCTCTACGGCGGCTCGGTCACGCCCGAGAACGCGGCGGCGCTTCTCGACGAAAGTGGTATGGACGGGTTCTTGATCGGCGGGGCGAGCCTCTCCGTGGCGGCGTTCGAATCGATCGCTCGCGCTTGACGCCTCCCGGCGGGATGCGTAAACTTCCCCCCCTTTCGTGGAGGCTCCGTGTACATCGCCCTGGTCGTCATCTACGTCATCATCTGTTTTTTCCTGATCCTGGTAGTCCTCCTCCAGCAGGGCAAGGGCGCGGACATAGCCGGCGCCTTCGGCGGCGGAGGCAGTCAGACCGCCTTCGGCGCCCGCGGCGCGACGACCTTCCTCCATAAGCTGACGACGGGCGCCTTCGTGGGATTCGTTCTGATTTCACTCCTTCTCTCCATCCTGGAGGCCCGGCCGAAGTCTTCGGTCATCAAGACGCTTCCGGCGAAGGCGGCGCCGCAGAACGCCCCGGCTCCGCCTCCAGCCGTTCCTCCGGGTCAACCGGCTCCCCCGGGCACCTCCTCGGCGCAGCCCGCCCCGGCAGCGCCCGCGCAGCCGGCGACCGGAAAGGAGGCGGCGCCTTCCACGAGGAGCCCGTCGAAGCCTTAGGATTCTCATGATGCCGTCGTGGTGGAATTGGTAGACACGTACGTTTGAGGGGCGTATGGGGCAACCCATGCCGGTTCGAGTCCGGCCGACGGCACCAATAGAAAAAATTGAAGATTGAAGATTGATGATTGGGCCAATCGCCAATCGGCAATCGGCAATCGCCAATTCCTTGTAAACCACTTCACGCCTCCCGGCGTCTGACGCATTAGGGAGGTCCTTCCATGAAGCGCCGCCTATCCGTACTCGCGTTTGCGCTGATGCTCTCCGCCGTGTGCGCTCTCGCCGCCTATTCGCCGGCCACGACCAGCGGCTGGTTCATCACCTCCGGGCGCGTCGCCGGCCAGGGGGGCGCGCTCTTCCGGACAGACATATGGCTCTTCAATCCGGACGACAGCGCGACGGTCACGCTCACGCTTCTGTTTCATCCGGCGGTCGACAGCGGCCAGGCGGCCGCGGGGCCCATCTCGTCGAGCCCGATCGCGCTCGCACCGCGCGAGACCCGCTTTCTCTCCGACGTGACGCTCTCGACCGTGCCGGCCGGCGACGGGGTCGTCGGCGCGCTGGAGTGGCAGTCGACCGGTCCGGTCATGGGTGCGGGACGCATCTACACTTTCACGCCCACCGGCACCTACGGTTTCTTCCTGCCGGCGGTACCGCAGTCGGAGTCGATGACTGCCAAGGCGAACGCAAGCGACAGCGCCCATGTTCTGCAGCTTTATGGAATGAACTCCGGTGATACGAACTTTCGTTCGAATCTCGACATCACGAACACGTCGAGCGTCACGCTTCCCGTGGAGGTCCGCGTCATCGATCCAGCGACCTCCGTGATCTATGGGGGAACGCAGTTCTTCAGCGTCGCTGCGGGGTCGCTCATGCGTCTCGGCCAGATTCTCACGACCGTGGGAGCGCCGCTCGAAGACGGTCTCCGTATCACCGTCGCGATCACGGAAGGAACGTCGGTGGGATCCGGCGGGATTCTCGCCGCGGCCTACACGCTCGACAATCGGACGCAGGATGCCTTTGCGTTCGTGGGGCAGAGGCAGAGCCCGTAGGGAGTTTGGAGTTTGTAGTTTGTTGTCTGTAGTCTGTAGTTGGAACCACAAACCACAAACCCAAACCACAAACCACAGACTACAGACTACAGACTACGACTTCCTGGCACCGGGTCATACCCGCCGCGCGCCCAGGGATGACAGCGCAGGATCCGCCGAGCGGCTAAGAGGAATCCGCGGGGGCTGCCGTAGCGCGCGATCGCCTCTCGGCCGTAGATGGAACAGGTCGGCTGGAATCGGCACGTCACGATCCCGCTGCGCGCGAGCGCCGGAGACAGAGTCGCCCGATACAGATCGATGGCGCCGATCGCCAGGCGCGCGCCGACCTGATCGGCCGCCGGCTTGAGCGAGTCGCCGACGAAGAGTCCCATTGCCGCCGCCAGGAGGGGAGCGGCCAGAGAGGCTCTCCGGCTCGCCGGCGCCGCCTGGGGGTCAGTCCGGTTCCGAGGGGCCGGCATGGCTTGAGATTCCGGGGATGATCAATCGCTGTCCCTCGAGAGCTTTCACGATGGCGAGGACTGCAATCATCACGTAGGCGAGGGAGGCGATCGCCATCGCGACCACGTAGAGGCAGGTCAGCGAGGGAACGGCAATCCCGATGAATGTCGCCGCCATTCCCGCGGCGAGAACCGTGCCGAAGAGCCACAGTCCATTGCGCGCGTGCCACCGAACCTCCGGGTCGTGCGGCTCCAGGAGCAAGGGGATGAAGCCGAGGAAGGCGAGATAGGCGAGGACGAGAAACCACGGACGCATCGGGGAAGAGCCCGCGGCGGTCATGCCGCCGAGAATATAACTGTCGACTGTCGACTCCCGACTGTCGACTCCCGACTATCTCGTCTTCAGTCGGATCGTGCCGTTGACCGTCTCGCAGTGGAGCGGCTCGGTACCACCGTTGTAGCTGCCGCGCGCTTCCTTGGGCCCAAACTTGCCCTCGACGGGCAGATCGAAGTCTCCTTCGATGTGGCCGTTGACGGTCTCCAGGTCGTAACGGATCGAGGAGCTCTTGTCGAAGGCAACCTCGATCGAGCCGTTGACGGTCTCGATTCGGCTCTTCTTGAGCTGCCCCTTGAACGTGACACGCACCGAGCCGTTGACCGTCGTCGCGCTCGTCGGGCCCTCGATTTCGGAGAGCTCGATCGAGCCGTTGACCGCGTCGCCGGAGAGCAAACCGGAAAAACCGCGGGCGGCAAGCTTGCCGTTGCAGGTCTCGAATCGAACTTCCGTCTTCGCCGGGATCTGCAGGACGTAGTCGACGTGGGCGTTCGGCCAGCCGAAGTCGAGGAAACCGAACAGCCGGCGGCGCTTCGGATTGACGGTCTCGACCTTGATTGAATCGCCGACTTTCTTGACGCGAATCTCCGTTAGGCGAAGAGTTTCTTCCGCGCGGCTCCCCTCGGCCTTCTTGACGGCGCGAAGCTTGAAGTAGGGCTTCTCCCAGGCGGTGGCCTCGATGTGGCCGTTAACGTTCTCGACAGAGATCTTGGAGATTCCCTCCATCGAGTACGCCTTCTCGAAGACCTCCTGATCACTGCCCCCCCGGAGGGGGACGGCCAGGGCAGCAAGAAGGAAGGCAAGGAAGACCTTACGCATGCTTCATCCGAATCTTAACAACGGAATCCTGGCCAAAAGGTTCATGCGGTGCGGATTTGCGCAAGCCCGCCCGGGCTTCATCCCTCATGCTACCCACAGGATACGCGTTTCGCTCCGTAGGTCGGCACGTCGGGGACCTTCGCCGTCCCGGAGGATCGGCCAGGCGTCATAGAGGTTCCAGCCGGGCACGAGAAGGGGAAGATTGCGGCGGATCGAGCCCCAGGCCCCGGGCGGCCTGCCGTCGCCGCGCCGAACCTCGAGTGCCAGCCAGCGGCGCGCGCGCCCGCCGCGGGCGTCGCGAAGCAGAAAGGCGAGCACCGCGGCCAGAGCCAGGCCAACCCAGATCCATGGGATCGCCGCATGCGTCGCCGGGAAGAAACGCCAGAGAAGGGCGGTCAGGATCAGCCCTGCCAGGTCTGCCGAGGCCGCGCAGACGAGCATGTCGAGAAAGAACGCGATCAAGCGGGCCCGGCGCATATAGAGTTGGAGAGAATTGTGAATCGAGAATTGAGAATTGAGAATGGGGAATCAAAAATCGCGAAGTCTGAATGGTGAACCATGAGCGGCGACCCCGATTCTCCATTCTCCATTCTCCATTCTCAATTCCTGGCGGACTGTCACCTTCACTTCGAGGGCTGCCTTCCGGCCTCCGAGATCGGGCGGCTGGCCGGCCGCGCGAAGCATCCCTTCGCGGATCCGGCCGTCTTTGAAACGGCGCGGCGTTCCGCGCGCGATCCGGAGGCGTTTCTGCTTCTCTACGCCGAGATCTGCCGGCTTTTTCGCCGGCCCGAGGACTATCTGCAGGCGGCGCTCGGCATGGCGGAGTCGCTGTCCGACGACGGGGTCCGTTATGCCGAGATCTACGTGTCGCCCGAGGTATTCACGCGGATGGGCCTCGACCGGGCCGCCTGCCTGGAAGCCATCGACGCCGGCTTCCGCGAGTCGCTCGAGACCCGTGGGATTCTTTGCCGGATCCTGCTCGACGCCGTGCGGCATTGGGGACCCGAGTCCGCCGAACGCGTGCTCGACCTCTACGAGCAGATGCCGCTCCCCTCGATCGTCGGCTTCGGGCTGGGCGGGGACGAGAAGGCGGCGCCGGCGACCGCGTTCGCGGGGGTTTATCTGCGGGCGAGGGCGCTGGGGCTGCGTACGTCGGTACATGCCGGGGAGTGGACGGACGCCGCTTCGGTCCGCGAGGTCCTCGATGCCCTGCGTCCCGATCGGCTCGATCACGGCATCGCCGCGGCGCAAGATCCGCGTCTGATGGAACGTCTGGCCGAAGAGGACACGATTCTGTGCGTCGCCCCGACGGGCAATCTCCAGACCGGCGCCGTCGCGCATGTTGCCGCGCACCCTTTGAAGAAGCTCTTGGACGCGGGCGTTCGGGTCACCCTCTCGGCCGACGATCCGATTCTCTTCGCGACAACGACGCGCGGCGAGTACCGTCTGGCGCGCGAGAAGCTGGGCGTGGGCGACGAAGAGCTTCGCCGCATCGCGGGCAACGCGTGGCACGCCGCCTTCTGCTCGAAGGAGGAGAGGGAGAAGGGACTGAAGGGGTTGGTGATTGGAGATTTGTGATTGGTGATCAGGGTGGATAAGTAGCCCAATCACAAATCAGCGATCACAAATCACAAATCCGGTAGCTCAGTCGCCCCTCTTTCAGTGCCGCCAGGAGCGATGGCAGACGCGATCTTCGGACCTCCAGCTCGAAGACGGGCTCGGGGGTGAACCGCTCGGATTTGAGCCGCACCGAGGGGGGCTCGAGCAGACGCCGCACCCGTCCCACCCTGTCGTAAGGAGAGCGGACCTCGACGCCGACGGTGTCGAAGACCCTCTCCGTTCCCGCCGCCGCAATGGCCCGCGCGGCCGCGAGGCGGTAGGCGCGGGCAAGACCTCCCGTCCCCAGCCGGGTTCCCCCGAAGTAGCGCACGACCGCGGCGACGACGTCGGTTACGTCCGACGCCTCGATCGCGCCGGCGATCGGCTTGCCTGCGGTTCCCGCCGGCTCTCCGGCATCCGAGAAGCGCCGGGAAGCGTCCGGCCCGGCTCCGATCTTCCAGGCGAACGCGACGTGTGTCGCGTCGTGATATTCCCGGCGCAGACTTTCGAGGATCTCTTCCGCGGCCCGCGTCGAATCCGCGCGTGCCGCGAAGCCCAGGAAGCGCGAAGCCTTCTCCCGGACCTCTCCGCGGCCGCGAGAGGCGGGAACCCGCCGCTCGTCGCTCTCCTCGTTCGCGCCACTCCTCGCTCTCCTCATTCATCCTCGGAGCGTGGCTTCGTAGAGGGCGCGGTAGCGCTCGACCAGGCCGGCGGTCGGGAACTGATGCTCGGCGCGCCGGCGGGAGTCGGCCGAGAAGCGGCGCCAGAGCACGGGGTCGTGGAGCAGCCGGAGCGCGGCCTTCGCCATCCCTTCGACGTCTCCCACGGGAAGGAGAAACCCGCTTCGGCCATCCTCGACGACCTCGGGCAGACCCCCGGCCGAAGTGCCGATGACCGGCACGCCGCAGGCCATCGCTTCGAGCGCCGCGAGGCCGAACGATTCCGCATCCGACGGAAGAAGCATCAATTGCGCGGCGGGCAAGATCGTTTCGACGGCGGCCACGTTTCCCAGAAACGTCGTCCGGTCCTCGAGGCCTCCCTGGCGGGTGAGACGCTCGGCGAGCGAACGGTCGGGACCGTCGCCGATCAGAAGCAGCCGTGCGGGGACTTCGCGTCGGACGCGGTCGAAAATCGCGAGGACGTCCGGAATGCGCTTGACCGGACGGAAATTGGAGACGTGCACGAGGAGCGTCTCGCCGCTTCGCGAAAGCGCGCGGGCGAAGGAGGAGGCGCCGTCCGGGCGATATTGCTGGGCGTCGACGAAGTTCGGAAGGATCTCGATCGGCCGCCGCACGCCAAACTCCTTGATCGTCACGTCCCGCAGATAGCGGGATACGGCCGTCACTGCGTCGCTCTGTTCGATGCCCCAGCGTGTGATCGGCAGGTAGGAGCGATCCTGGCCGACGATCGTGATGTCGGTTCCGTGAAGCGTCGTCACGACCTTGAGGCGCACGCCGTTGCCGTTGCTCATCTCCCGGGCGAGGATCGCGGAGATTGCATGGGGCAGGGCATAATGCACGTGGAGCAGGTCGAGGCGCGCGTGCCTCGCGACCTCGGCCATCTTCGTCGCGAGGGCGAGCGTGTACGGAGGGGAGACGAAGAGCGGGTACGACGGGGCGACGACTTCGTGAAAGTGCACGCGCTCGCGCGGCAAGTCCAGACGCGACGGCAGCGCGTACGAAATGAAGTGGACCTCGTCGCCGCGCTCCGCCAAAGCGATCCCCAGCTCCGTCGCGACGACGCCGCTGCCGCCGAAGGTGGGATAGCAGGTGATGCCGATCTTCATGGGTCTGTGGTTTGTGGTCTGTGGTCTGTGGTCTTTGGCTTGTGGTTTGTGGTCTGTCGAGCCTCGCCGAGCCCAAACCACAAACTCCGAACTACAGACTACAAACCTCCTAAAATCCCGGCTCGAATCCCTCGAAGGCCTTCACGAGATCCGGAATTCGCGGCGGGCGCTTCGAAACGAAGCCCTCGCCGAACTCCACGCCGATCAGCCCTCCGAAACCGCGGGCGCGCGCCTCGACCCTGTCGAGGAAGTTCCTCTGGGACAAAACGGTTGCGGGCTCCGAAGATCCCGGATTGTGGAACTGGCTCTCGTACGCGAGGATTGCGGCTCGCCGTCGCTCCATCGCCGATGTCACGTCCACGACGAGATTGGGCGGATGGAGCTGGAAGGCCGAAAAGTAGATCGTCTGCTGCGGCCGGTGGGCCGGGTGCGGGGTCTCGATCTTTCGCAGTCCCGCGTAGAAAGCCGCGTCGGTGACGAGCGCGCCGGTGCGGCGGTGATCCGGATGGCGGTCCTCCGGGTAAGGCGTCAGGATCAGGCGGGGTCGGGCGCGCCGGATGGCATCGATGACGGCAAGCTCCTCCTCGCGCCCGGTGCGCAGCCCTCCGTCGCCCAAATCGAGTGTCTCCCGGAAGTCGGCGCCGAGAATCTCCGCCGCCCGTGCGGCCTCCCGCGCTCGGGTCTCCACGGTTCCGCGGGTTCCCATCTCCCCGCGCGTCAAGTCGAGGATCCCGAAACGGTAGCCGAGAGTCTTCAACTGCACGAGCGTGCCCGCGCAGGACAGCTCGATGTCGTCGGCGTGCGCCGAGATGGCGAGGACGTCAACGGGCATGCGTCTCTCCTTCCGTTAACCCGAGGTCGACGACGACCGCACCCTCTCTCGATCCGCAAACCGCGCGCCGCAGGGCGTCGCCCACGGCGCCGCGCCCCCACGCCATCATCGCCGTCAGCGGCGGGTAGATCCGCTCCGCCGGAACACCGCCCGGCAAGAGCGCGCGCTCCAGACGCAGCCGCCGGTTGGCGGCGACGCCTTCCTTGCGCTCGGCCGCCCTGCGTGCCCGGTCCGCCAGATGCTCGAATTGGTAGGCGATCTTCTTGCGCGCGGTCTCGAGCGCCCCGGCGAGCGAGGCATCGAGCTCCTCGAGCGGAGGGCCGAGGGAGGCGAGGCGGCTTTCCATGGATTTCGCCAGGCGCGCGAGCTCGTCGGCCTCGGGCACCCGGCTCGACGGCATATCCGCGGGAGGCGAGAGCAAGTCCTCCTCCGGGAGGTTAAGCTGGGCGCTCAGCCGGCGTTCGACGGGCCCCCGCAGAACGACGTGAGTCCGGGAAATCAGGACCGGCGCCGTGATTCCGAGCAGCGGAAAGAGCGGGAGGCTCTGCGCATGGTACGCGATCTCCGCCGCCCCGAGAACGCTGGCCGCCATCGGAAAGACATACGATTTCAAGACCGGCCGGGTTAGCACATCCGCGGACGGCCAGGCCACTCCGGCTTCGACGCGGGCGATCGCCGCCGGCAGGTCTTCGATCCGCCGGCGTTCGTCCGAGTCGATGGTGAAGAAAGAAAAGCCGTCGGGAAGAGGCACGGGCACGGGCTTGCCGGCACGGCGCAGTTTCTCCTCCGTGGCCTCAAGCGTCTCGCGCAGGGCGACCTTCCGGCGCGCGGCTTCGAGAAAAAGCTCGACGGTAGGGGAGCGAAGCTCCGCGCCCAGCGGATCCAGCACGAGAAAGGGATCGGGATCGACGAGATCGAGAAGCGTCTCGATGAAAGCGTCGCCGTAGAAGGTTCCCGGAGCGCTGCGGCTCGCGAACGCCTCGAGGGTTTTTGCGGCCTCTTCGGTCTGCGCGTCGGGACGGAATGCGTCGACGATTCCGCAGATGGCCTCGGAGATCCGAAGTCTTCCCACGGGATGCCGGTTCTGGCGGTCGGCCCCGTCGAGAACGAGTACCTGCGGCCCCTCGGGGCCCGGCTTGGCGGTGCGGGCGACTTCCTGCAGATCGTGATCGTCGGTCAGTGCCCAGAAAACGGGCACGGCAGGGACGCCGCGCCGCGTGAGCTCGCGCGCAACCCGGATCGCGTCGAGTGCTTTGACGAACGTGAAAAGCGGCCCGGTGAAGAGGCCGACCTGGTGGCCCGCCCCGACACCGACCGCGCGGCCCGCGGCCAGCTCTTGGGCGAGCCGCGCCGCTTCCGCGCCCCGAGATCGAAAGGCCGACGCCGGAATTCGAGCGCCCCGGCCGGAGGCGATCAGCCGTCGGCCGCGCTCGGCCGCGGCATCGATCGAAGGGGGGTCGGGAAAGAACTCGGGAAGCCCGCGCAGAAAATCGAGGAAGAGCGGCGAGAGGCCGGGATATTTTGCGTACGGAATCACGAGGGCCTTTCGGGCTTTCGGGCGAGAACGATCAAGCGTGGCGAATCGGGCCCGGCGGGAGCCTCGTCGAAGTCCCCCCACACCGATTCGATGCGCAGGCCGGCCCCCTGGAGCAGCGCGGCGAGCTCGTCGGCGGTATAAGCGCGCACGCTCTCCCGGAAGATCTCGGTCGACCCGGCGCGCCGGACCTCGATCTCCTTCTCGAGGCGCTGCGTCTCCGCGTTCCACCACCGGCGGATCCGATACTCCTTCTCGCCAGGACATCGGCGCTCCTCTTGCGGGACCAGGCGCGCCAGAACGTAGTCCCGCCCGAACGTGTCGCACAGGAAGGCCCCGCGGGGCCGAAGCACGCGCTCGATCTCCGCGACGACCGAGACATTCTCGACTTCGCGGAGGAAGTAGCCGAAGCTCGTGAAGAAATTCACGACCGCGCGAAAGGATGCGTCGCGAAAGGGGAGCGAGCGCATGTCACCCCGCACGAGCAGCAGACGACGGTGGCGCCGGTGGGCGAGCTCGAGAAGGGGCGCCGAGTAATCGAGGCCGATCGGCGGAAAGCCCGCCTCGGCGAGCGGAACCGAGTGCCGTCCCGACCCGCAACAGAGGTCGAGCAGCGGCGTGGGCTCCGCGGGCAGATGGGCCAGAGCGAAGGCGGCTTCTCGGCGGGCCGATTCGAGGTCGCGGTGCGGGTAGAGGTCGAGGTACTCCTCGCCGAACCAGGACTCCCACCACGTCATACGGCGGGCGATTATGGCAGAGGGGTCGGCGGGGATAGAGTTGCGGCGATGAAGCTCTTCGCTCTGCTGGTGGCAGCGCTCTGGGCCATTCCCGTCACGCCGAAGCCGACGCCGGGATCAACACCGGTGGCTTCGGCGGCGCCGCTGAAGTTTCGGGCGCGCAAGGAGCGGATGGATCGTTACCTTCTGGCCGCCATGCGCCGCGCGGGTGTCGACTCCTGGCTCGTCGTGACCCGCGAGGGAGCGCGCGATCCGATCTCCTTCGACGTCGCGGCCGAGCACGCGGTCCTCCGCGCGGCCTGCCTCTTCGTGGACCGCGGCGACCATCTCGAGCGCGTCGCGGTCGTCGCGAGCTTCGACACGGATCCCTTCGAGAAGTCGGGACTCTACACGCGGGTTGTCCCCTATGGCAAGGAAGGCGCCGGACCGGCGCTGAAGGCGGAGATCGAAAAGTTCTCCCCGAAGGCGATCGCCCTGGACACGTCCAAGGACGTGCCACTCGCGGACGGCCTGACTTCCGGAAATCTCCAGTGGCTGCGTGACACGCTCGGCCCGGACTTCTCGAAACGGTTCGTCTCCGCGGAGGCGATGCTGACCTCGTATCGCAGTCGCAAGACGCCGGCGGAGATCGCGAAGATGCGCGGGGCGGTGAAGAAAACGGAGCAGATTCTGGCCGAGGCTCTCTCGCCGGCGGTCATCGTCGCTGGAAAGACGGCGGAGAAGGACGTCGCGGACTTCATTCGCAAGCGGAGAAGGGAGATGGGCCTCGGCCCATCGTGGGAGGAGGACCAGGACCCGAACGTCATGGCGGGTCTCGCGCGAGGACACTCCGCCGCCTCCGAAGCGGTGATTCAGCCGGGGACCGTCATCCGTATCGACGCGGGCGCGGACGAAGACGGCTACAAGACCGACATTCAGCGGCTCGCCTACGTGCTTCGTCCCGGGGAGAAGGAAGCGCCGCCGGAGGTTCAGAAGGCGTTCGAGACGGTCAAGGCCGCCAATCGCGCGGCCGCCGCGGCGCTCAAGCCCGGCGCCACAGGGACCGCGGTGGACGCGGCAGGCCGGAAGGTCATCACCGACGCGGGGTACCCCGAGTTCAAGCACGCCACGGGACACCCCATCGGCTTCTTCACGCACGATCTGGGGCCGGGTCTCGCGCCCGACTGGCCGGATCGCTACGGTAAGGCGGGATCGTACGCGATCGAAAAGGACCAGACCTTCGCCGTCGAGCCTTCGCTCGAAGTCGAGCTCCCCTGGATGCTGGGGGGGAAGGTCGGTTTCGGCCTCGAAGAGGATTACGTCGTGACCGAGACCGGCAGCGAGCCGCTCGGCACGCCGCAGGAAGCCTTGATCCTCATTCCCGCCGCGCGATGAGGAGGTCGCGGCGGGGGATCCTGACGGGACTCCTGCTCTTGGCGGTCGGCTGCGGCGGGGGATTGAAGACGATTGCGAAGGACGGGTATCGCGCCGTGCTCTCCTTTTCTCCGAACGAGCGCTTCCAGGTCGCCGTCCGCGGCGAGTCCAAGCGCGTCGAGGCGGTCGTCAATGGCGCGCCGCTGATCAAGATCATGCGGCCCGACCTCCGAAAGGTGTGGCAGGTCCGTCCCGCGACGAAGAGGCTGATGGAGTCCGCCTGGACGCCGACGGAAGAAATCGTGCCCGGCTATCCGCTCGATCCCGGCTTCGATCCGGAGGCCTACGCGGACCGGTTCGGAGGCCAGATCCGTCGCATCGGCGACGACGCTCACGGCCTCCACCCCTGCGACCGCTATGAGTTGCGTCTTCCCTCCGGCGATCTCGTGATGATCTGGGTCGCGCGGGACTTAGACAAGCTCGTCGTCAAGATCGGGCACGCGAAAAGGGACCGGAATGACGAGTACCAGCCCTTCACGACGACCGAGCTGCTCGACGTTCGCGCGGGGGCGGATCCAAAACTCTTCGAGTTACCGAAGGGCTACACCAAGATCAGTAGCTATGAGGAGCTCCTGAGGTAACAGAGAAAATTGCCGATTGCCGATTCGTGATTGCCGATTCGTGATTGCCGATTGCCGATTGGTGATTGCCGATTGCCGATTGCCGGTTAGGTCCTAGGCCATCAATCGCCAATCGTCAATCGACAATTCCTTCATGCCGCCGCCCTCTCTCGTCCGCGGATCGGTGCGAGCGGCGCGAAGTCGCGAAACAGGATGTGGTCGTAGAAGTAGTGCACCAGGAGAAACGACAACACGACCACGTAGTAACTCTTGTCCTGCGGAAAGTGGAGCCCCTTCCAGAGGATCAGGTAGATGATGCCGGCGGACAGCGTGGCGCCGACCATGGCGAAGTAGAACTTCCGCGTCTTCTCGGGTCCCGCAAGCCCGCGGGAGAGACCGCTGCCGATCCGGCCCATGTCGGCCTCGCGGCCGAGGATGAACCAGGTCAACGCGAGATATTGAAGCGAGTGCCACGTGTTGAAGCCCTGAAAGGAGACGTCGAGATTGTCGAAGATCGGCACGATGAAGGCCATCGCGACGGTCGTCGTCATGAAGAGCAGGCGCGGCCAGCGCGTCTCTCCCCGCCGGACCTCGCCCAGCGTGCGTGCGAAGTAGAACAGGAAAAAGATCGCGTAGCCCGCGGTGAACGCGACGGCGACCCACCGGTGCCGTAAGAACTCCGGAAAGAGCAGAGCGCTGTCGCCGAGGGTGAAGCGGCCTTCCACGAACTTGTACATCGCCATCGTGTAGAGGGCGCCCAGGATCACGCCGCCATCGAGCCACCGATCGAGCGCCCGGACGGGGGCGCCGGCGCGGATGCGATACGTCTCCGAGATGTACTGGGCCTGGTGCGTCACGTGGACCGAGGCCCAGAAGAAGAAGCCGGTCAGAAGCAACAGAAACGCGTACATCGAGCCGAACACGACGAGTGTCGGGATCAGGACGAGCGGAAGATAGGCGAGCACGCCGTAGCGTTCCCGGAACCGCGGCTCGAGCGCCGTCCGGAGGAAAGTCGAGTACATGTGGGGCCCGCCCACCAGCAGCGTCACCGACAGGCCCACGATGAGACTCGAGGTGGCCTCCGAAATGCCCAGCCTCTGGAGGAGCCCATACGAGAGATAGGGAAAGAAAACGAGCGCCCCCGACAGAGTCAGGAAGAGGAGGTCAAACCGCTTGCTGTGAATCCAGAGCTCGGATTCCCCGGGGGGAACCGTCGCGGCGGTCGCCGGCATCAGAACCTCCCTGAACTCGAACCCAATCCTACCAATCCCGCGAAGCCGGTGCATGCGGGAACCGTGCCGGAAACCCGGCGACGTTAAGATTATCAATCTCATGCTACAACTGGGCCCGGTCCAGATCGATCCGCCTCTCGTGCTCGCTCCCATGGCGGGCATCACGGACCACGTCTACCGGCTGATGCTCCGCCGGATCGGCGGGGTGGGTCTGGTGACGATGGAATTCATCTCCTCCGAAGCGATCACCCGCGGCAATGCCCGCCAACTCCGGAAGATGGTGTTTTCCGACGAGGAGCGGCCACTTTCCATTCAGATCTATGGCTCCGACGCCGAGCGCATGGCGGCGGCCGCCGACATCGTCGAGGAGCTCGCGCCGGACGCCTGCGACATCAACATGGGGTGTCCGGCCAACAAGGTTCTGAAAGGATGCGCCGGCGCGGCGCTGATGGGGGACTTGCCTCTCGCGCGCGAGATCGTCCGGTCGGTTCGGAAGCGCCTCTCGATTCCGCTGACGGTCAAGTTCCGTCTGGGCTTGGACGACGGCCGCCTGAATTTTCTGGACCTCGGCAAGATGTGCGAGGACGAGGGAGTGGCCGCCGTCGCCATGCACGCGCGCACGGCGAGGCAGATGTATACCGGGCACGCGGACCGCCAGCGCATCGCCGAGCTGAAGCGCCGCGTCTCGATTCCCGTCATCGGGAACGGGGACGTGGCCTCGCCCGAGGATGCGCTGGAGTTGCTGGCCGAGACCGGCTGCGACGGCGTCATGATCGGTCGCGCCACGATGAAAAACCCCTGGATCTTTCGGCAGATCGCGGACCACATGGCTGGCCGGCCCGTTGCCGCGGCGACGCTGGCCGAGCGCCGCGACCTGATGCTCGCGCACTTTGCCGCGATCGAGTCGACGGCCGCCGAGCCCAGGGAAGCGCTGCACAAACTGCGGACGATGACCGGCTGGTACACCAACGGGCTGCCTCACGGGCGCGCGTTGCGGATCCGGATCTCGGAGCTTCAGACGCCGGCCGACTTCCGCGCAGCCGTCGTCGAGTTTTTCGAGGGTCTGGAGGCGATCGGGGCGCCCGAAGAGGCCCTCGCTTCGTAGGGGTGGGGCTTGTCTCCGCCCGCGGCCGCCGTGACGGGAATTCCGGGGTCTCGTTTTGGGGTTCGTCAACTCAGCATGAGATCCCGATCTCCTCTACCGGTCGTCGTGCTGGCTCTGGCGCTCGTGTTTCCGGCGGTGAGCTTCGCTCAGATGCAGACGCAGCAGACGGACCTCTCGACGGCGGGCGGACAGTTCCCGCTCTACGTGACCGCGGAGTATCTCGGCATGGCGGGCGTGAAGACCGTCGTCCGAATCCGCCTCGCGGCGCCCGAGCTGTCCATGGCGGCGGCCAAACGCGGCCTGCGGAGCTTCTCGGGCGAGCTGCAGGGGAGCTTCACTCGCGGCGAGCAGATGGTCGAAGCCTTCAAGTACCCGGTCTCGGGCGATGTGGGCGAAAGGGTGACCTTCCAATACGCATTCCTCCGGGCGATCCAGCCCGGCTCCTACAAGCTCAAGCTCATCCTCGCGGCTCCCGGCGGCCGCCCGGTGGGCGAAGCGGCCATCGATCTGTCGGTTCCCGAAGTCGGCACGCCTTTCTCGCCCGACATGGCGCCCTCCGAAGCGAGCACCCTTCCTTCCGCCGAAGCCGTCGTCATCGCGGACGAGGCCGGCGGCGCCGCGGCCTCGGCGGAAGAGCCCCGGCTGAAGATCCTGCCCCCCTCGCGCGAGGCGCCGATCGGTCTGCTGCGTCTGGAGGCGGAAGTGCTGCCTCCGATCACGAAAGTCGAGTTCTATCTGGAAGACAAGCTGCTCGTGCGCCGGACCAAGCCCCCCTACTCCGTCGAGATCGATCTCGGCGACCTGCCGCGCAAGCAGACGGTACGGGCCGTCGGATACGACTCGAGCGGGAGGCTCATCGACGAGGATGCCTGGGCGATCAACCAGGGCAACGCCCGCCTGGCGGTCAAGATCCTGCCGCAGCCGGATCCCTCTGCCGGAAAGGTCCGAGTGAAGATTGCGGTCCAGTCGATCGCGGGCGGCGTCGCGAAGCTCGTGGAGCTCTTCCTCGATGATAAGAAGGTCAAGAGCTGGACCTCCTCGTCGGGACCGTACGAGGTGACGATTCCCTTCACGGACTATTCGAAATCGAGCTACCTGAGGGCGACGGCCATCGCCGAGGACGGCAGAGAGGCCAACGACATCCGATATCTGAAAGGGGCGAACACGACGATCGAGAGCGTGCGGGTGGACGTCGTGCAGCTCCACATCTCTGCTCTCGACAAGGACGGCCATTTCGTCAAGGGACTGTCTGAGACGGACTTTTCGGTGCAGGAGGACGGACGCCCGCAGAAGGTCACCGGCTTCGAAGTCGCCGAGAAGCTGCCACTGACGATCGGTCTCGTCGTGGATGGGTCGGGCTCGATGGAAAAGTCGATGCCGTTCGTGCACGAGGCGTCCGCCGAGCTGTTCAAGAGCCTGATCCGGGAAAAGGACAAAGGCTTCGTCATCGAGTTCCGGGAGCAGCCGCGCTTTCTCCAAGAGCTGACGGGAGAATCGACGGCGCTGCAGCGCGCGGCGCGCGAGTCGCAGGCCCGGGGCGCGACCGCGCTCTACGACTCGATCGTGCTGGGCCTCTACCAGTTCCGCACGCTTCAGGGGCGCAAGGCGCTGGTCGTCGTTACGGACGGCGCGGACAACCACTCCCACATCGACTACGGCACGCTGTTGCGCTACGCGCGCTCGGCCGGTTCGCCGATCTACTTCATCGCGGTCGGAATTCCGATCACGGACTTCGGAATCCGCAAGGCGATCAACGAGATCGCCCGCGAGTCCGGCGGAGAGGTCTTCCACCTCGGGAGCGCGGCGAAGATCCGCGAGGTCACGCAACGCATCGAGGAGGAGCTGCGCTCCCAGTACATCCTGGCCTTCCGTACCGATTCGCAAAAGCCCGACGGCGAATATCGCGCGGTCAATGTGGCCGTTGCGAAGCCGGGGATCACGGCGAGGACGATCAAGGGATACATTCCCTGATTTTGGATTTTAGATTTTGGATTGGGCTCGGCCGAGATACATAAGTAAATACTTATATATCTGCTGATCAGTCGCTGAAGTTCGCCACGATCGCGTGCCCTTCGGCCTGACGGACGATGCGGGCGGCGGGGACGGCTCGCGCAAACGTCGAGAGGTCCTTCGTCCGGACGAGAGCGACCAGGGGCCGGCTGCCCCAGCTCGCCCAGAACGTCTCATCGGACCAGAAGAGCGCCTCGCGCACGGCGGAATGCTCTTCGAACTCCGGCTCGAGCTCGCCGCGGTAGGCGGCGACCGGGATCGGACTCTTGAGCTCCCATGAGATCCCGTTGACGTAGTCGCGGTATGCCACGATCGGAGCGCCGCGCGGGACGGCGGCCGACTGCGCGGCGGCTGCGAGCTCCGCCGTAAACTTCGCCTGAGGGAGTTTCGGCCAGCCGAGAGCCACGCCGGCGAGCAGACTCGCCCATCCGGCGGCGACTGCCGCGAGCGCGAGAGCCGTCCCGCGGCGCGCCAGAACCGCCGCGATCCAGGAGCCCGCGAGAAGACCGGCAAGAGTCGGTATCAGAATCGTGCCCAAATGGAGCTTCGCCATCGACGCGCGCAGACCCGGGTGCGCCAGGATGCCCAGAACGAGCGCCGTGGCGAGAATCGCCTGAATGCTCCAGAGACGGCGCGAGCCTCCTTCCGGCACCGGAATGCCGCGGGCGGAGAGGGCCGCCGCCGCCGGTATCGCCGGAAACAGGTAGGGGGGCAGCTTGCTTCTCGATAGCGAGAAGAAGACGAAGACGACCGCGAACCAGAGAAGAAGGAAGAGGAGATCCTCGTCCTCCCGGCGGGCGCCGCGGAAGCGTTTGACCGCCGAGAAAAAGAACGGAAGCCCGGGCAGGAAGCCCAGAAGAAACACGGGAACGAAGTAGAAGATCGGGCCGGGGCGTTTGGCCGCCGTCGTGGCGAACCTCTGAAAGTGCTCTTGGACGAAGAAGAACTGTAGGAACCCGGGGTGGCGGCTCTCGACGAGAAGAAACCAGGGAACCGACAGTCCGAGAAAGACCGGAAGAGCGGAGGAAAAGAGAAATGTCGGTATGAAATGGACGAAGCGGCCGGTGGCGAGACACCACAGGAGCAGTATCAGTCCCGGCAGGACGAGGCCGATGAGCCCCTTGGAGAGGAAGGCTCCTGCGGCGCCGGCGCCTGCCGCGGCCGCCGCGAGCTTCCAGTGATGTCCCGCCTCGCGCCCGCGGACCGCCGCATTCCCGGCGAGCACGGTCGCGGTGAAGAAAAAAGTCAGGAGGCCGTCGGTCAAATTCGCACGGGAGAACAGAAACCCCATCGGGCTGGCGAGAAAGAGAATTCCCGCGGAGAGGCCGCCGCGGCGCCCCATCCTCCGCGCGGCGGCGAGGATGACGAGAAGCGTGGTGCCAAGGCTCGCGCAGCGGGTCGGCAGTCGCGCCGCCCAGGGCGTCTGCCCGAAGGAACGCAGCGACGCGGCATTGAGCCAGTAGAGCAACGGGGGCTTCTCGAAGTACGGAACGCCGTTCAGGCGCGGAACGAGCAGGTCTCCAGCGGCGAGCATTTCTCGGGGGATCTCGGCGTATCGCGTCTCGTCCGGCTCGGCGAGCCCCGAGCCCGCCGGCTCGAGCCAGACGACCGCGAGAAGGAGAAGAAGCGCGGCCGAGAGAATCCGCTCGTCCCGGGGCGACTTCGCGTTCGCGGCTCCGATCACTGTTGGGCGGAGTCTAGAGGAATTGGTGATTGGAGATTGGTGATTGCTGATCAAGGCGAAAATGCCAAGGCATTACCTCATTCGCCACGATCACAAATCGCCAATCACAAATCACCAATCTCTTCTCCTGACTCCTGCTAAGATTCCCGCCGCTTTGGCAGCCGAAACGCGCACCCGCTGGGCTCTGGTCCTGGGTGCCTCCTCGGGATTTGGGGAGGCTTGCTCCCTCGCTCTCGCGAACGCGGGCTGGAACGTCTTTGGCGTGCACCTCGACCGCAAGGCCACTCAGCCCAACGTCGACCGCATCGTGGGCGAGATCCGAGCGTCCGGGCGCCACGCCGAGTTCTTCAACGTCAACGCGGCCGACGACGCCAAGCGCGCCGAGGTCGTCGCGGCGATCCGGCAGGCGTGCGGGAGCGAACCGCCCGAGTCGCGCGTATCGGTCCTTCTTCACTCGCTCGCTTTCGGCACGCTCAAGCCTTTCTTCGCCGAACCGCGGGAGAAGGCCATCGCGAAGCCTCAGATCGAGATGACTCTGGACGTCATGGCGAATTCGCTGGTCTACTGGACTCAAGATCTCTTCTTTGGCAAGCTGCTCGCCCCCGGCGCCCATATTTTTGCCATGACCTCCGCGGGCGACCACATCGTCTGGCCTGCCTACGGCGCCGTCTCCGCCGCCAAGTCGGCGCTCGAGTCGTACGTTCGACAACTGGCCGTTGAGCTCGCGCCGCACAAGGTCGCGGTCAACGCGCTGCGCGCCGGTGTGACGGATACGCCGGCGCTTCGGAAGATTCCGGGCAACGAGGCGATGATCGCGCGCGTCCTCGCGATGCACCCGGCGGGCCGGCTGACTTCTCCCTCGGACGTCGCCAACGCGCTCGTGGCGCTGTGCGGGGACTCCGTGGGGTGGGTCAGCGGCAACGTGATCGGCGTCGACGGCGCCGAGGACATCGCGGGCGGAAGGTAGCCGCGTTTGAAATCCGAGAGCCTGCCGTCCGACGCCCCAATCCAAAATCCAAAATCCAAAATCCAAAATACGGATGCCTTCGAGTTTGTCAGAGAGAAGGCGGGCATCCGGGAGTTCCGCCTCGCGTCCAACGGCTTGAGCCTTCTTCTTCTGCAGAACCGGGTCGCGCCGGTTGCGACCTTCGCGGTCGTCTACCAGGTCGGCAGCCGCAACGAGGCGGTCGGCCACACGGGAGCCACGCACTTACTCGAGCACCTCATGTTCAAGGGCACGCCGGAGTTCGAGCGCGCAAAGGGGACGGCGGTCGCCGCGGTTCTCGAGGCGCTCGGCGCCCGCTTCAACGCCACGACTTGGTTCGACCGAACCAACTACTACGAGACGCTGCCATCCGACCGCCTCGAGGTCGCCGTCTCGATCGAGGCTTCCCGCATGCGGAGGGCGCTTCTGCGGGACGAGGACCGCGTGCCGGAAATGACGGTCGTGCGCAACGAGTTCGAGCGGGGCGAGAACTCCCCCTTCCAGGTGCTCTACAAGCTGACCTTCGCCACGGCCTTTCGCGAGCACCCGTACCACCATCCCACGATCGGTTGGCGTAGCGACATCGAAGAGGTCACGACGGAAAGGCTGCGGGAGTTCTACGATACCTTCTATCAACCCAACAACGCGACCGCGATGATCATCGGGGACTTCGAGGAAGCGGAGGCGCTCGACGTGATCGCGCGTCACTTCGGCGTAATTCCCCCCTCGGCGCGGCCGATCCCGAGGGTGTACACCGTGGAGCCGCCGCAAGAAGGGGAGCGGCGCTTCGTCGTCCGCCGGGCCGGACAGGTCGCGTGGTGCGGGCTCTCCTGGCGGACGATCGAGGCACGCCATCCCGACACACCGACGCTCGCCGTCCTCGGCAACATCCTCGGCGGAGGCGTCACTTCGCGGCTCTATCAGGCCTTGGTCGAGAAGAGCCTGGCGCTCTCGGCCTCGGTCGTCCCGTGGCAGCTGCGCGATCCGGCTCTCTTTTCGGTCTTCGCGCCGGTTCGGCCGGGTGTGGAAACCTCGGAGGTCGAATCGATCATTCGGCGGGAAGTCGCGCGTGTTGCCGCCGACGCGGTGACCGAGGCCGAGTGCGAAAAAGCTAGGACGCAGATCGAGGCCGAGGTGATCTTCGACCGCGACTCGACCGATCAGATCGCCGCTTCGCTCTCCGAAGCGATCGCAGTGGCGGATTGGCAATGGTACGCGGATTACCCGTCGATGATCCGGAGAGTCACGCCGGAGGGCGTGCGCCGCGCCGTACTGACTTACCTGCACGACGACGCTCTGACCGTCGGCCTCTACATTCCAAAGCCGGGCGGCGGCGACTCGGTGGAAGCCGCTGGAGAGGAGGAGGCATGACAGGGATCTCGACACCCGTGCGCCGCCGGCTCCCGTTCGTCGAGATCGTCGCCCACCGAGCGCTCGAGAACGGCGCGCGCCTCTACGTCGTCGAGAATCACTTCAATCCGACGCTGGCGATCTCTGGCTCCTTGAACGCCGGCCGACTGTACGCCCCGTCCGAGCGCCGGCTCATCGCCTCTTTGACCGCCGGCGAGCTGATGAAGGGGACCACGCGGCGCACGAAGCTCCAGCTCGCCGAGGACCTGGAGAGCCGGGCGGCAAGCCTATCGTTCGTGTCCGACGCCTCCGACCCGGTCGGAGTGGACGTGTCCGGGGCGGCCTTGTCCCGCGATACGGACTTACTCCTCGACACGCTCGTGGAAGTGCTCCAGACACCGGTCTTTCCGGAGGAAGAGCTCGACAAGGAGAAGAAACGCCTGGTCGGAGCCATCCGCCAGCAGCAGGATCAGACCTCCATCCGGGCGTACGAGCAGGCGATGCGCCGGATCTATCCGAACGCGCATCCGCTGCATCGTCTCACGGGGGAGGAACGCATCGCGCGCGTCGAGGCGCTCCGCCGCGAGGAGCTCGCCGCCTTCCACGAGGCCCACTATGGCGCCGGCTCCCTGATTCTCGTCGTCGTCGGCGACGTCGAGTCCGAGCGGGTTCTCGATCGGCTCGAGAAGAACCTGGAGACGTGGAAGAGCGGTCCCTCGCCGTCGATTTCGGAAGTGGGGGTGCCCGCGCCCGCGCCGGGCGAGGAGACGGTCGTCATGCCCGACAAGGCGAGCGCGGACGTCATCCTGGCGCAGCCGGCGGACCTGAAGCGAACCGATCCGGACTACATCGCCTGCTTCCTCGCGAACTCGGCGCTGGGACAATCCTCGCTGACCTCTCGCCTCGGCGTGCGCGTGCGCGACACGGAAGGCTTGACCTACGGAATCCACTCGAGCTTCTCGGCCACCCACGTGGCGGGACCGTTCGTCGTCAGCGTGACGGTCAAGCCGGAGAGCCGCGATGCCGCGATCGCCTCCACCTTAGACGAGATCGGATCGTTTCTGAAGAGCGGCATCACCGAGAAGGAGCTCGCCGAGGAAAAGAGCTCCCGCGTCGGGCGCTTCAAAGTCGATTTGGCTTCCAACGGCGGCATCGCCCACGCGCTCGATTCCGCGATCTATTACGGCTTCGGAGTGTCGTACCTGGACCGTTTCTCCGCCGAAGTCGATGCCGTCACCAAGGAGCAGGCCGACGCCGCCTTCGCGCGTCGGGTACGGCCGGAAGCGTTCACGGTCGTTAGCGCGGGCAGCTTTTAGCTCTCGATTTGCTTGGAACCCGCTCACGGAACATGAAAGAATGCCGTCGCCAATGAGACGTCCTCAGCACCGCCGTCCCATGCGCCGTCGTCCGGGGGAGGCTCCTCCCACCCACCGGGTCTGGCTGTCTCCCGATCAGCCCTACCGCGAAGGTCCGGCGACGGAAGGAAAGTCCTACTTCCGTCTTCGCTTGGACGGTGAGCCTTCTCCCGAGTGGATGCGCGCGTACCGGGCCGGTCTCCTGGGCCTGCTGCCCGAGGATCGCGAGGCGGTCCTGCGCTTCGAGTTCCAGGGCGATACGGTCCGCTTCGCCGCCTCCGACGCCGAGGTCGGCAAGCTGCGGCGCGTTCTGGAGCAGCGGGTCGCCGCGGTCAACGGGATTCTGTCCGGAGGTCGTCCGGCCGAATCGTGAAATTGCCGATTGCCGATTGAAGATTGCCGATTGATGTGAGTCCCGGTCAATTGCCAATCGTCAATCTCTCGTCTTCACCTCTTCCCAGGTCAGCCGGCGGTAATCGAAGGCGGCGATCTCGCGTGCGTTGAACTTCACGATGTCGAAGTATGGGGAGAGGTCGAAGTCACGCGGGACGCAGAGGGTCGGATGCCTCGCTCGCAGGAGGCCGCTGTATGCGCGGCGCGTCGGGCGGCCCAGGATCTGCTGGCGAAGCTTTTCGCCGAGCGTGCGCGGCTTCTGGCGCACGGAAACCGGCAGAATGGGAAACCGGATCTGACCGAACGCTTCGGCCAGAAGCGAAGAACAGATCGTTTCGGTCGCGCGGCCGCTGCCGAAATGAAGCGCGTCCTCCCGCAGGTCCTGCGGAATGATCTGAAAGGGGAGGAAAAAGCGCGTGAGGTCCAGGAAACTATAGCGGGTGAGGTCCAGGAAGTTGCGCCGGTCGTATTGTAAGCCGATCCGTGCGATGACGTAGTCGAGAACGATCTCGAGATCCTCGGCCTTCAATCCCACGGGTCGGCAAATCCGGATGTTGTAGTCGATGTACTTCATCAGGGGCGAGACGACGACGCCCTTCTCGACCAGCGCCTCCACGATCAGGTGTTTCGCCTCGCGCCCGAACCGCCTCTGGACGTCGGCTCGGGTCGCGGCGTCGCGGCGCAGCAGCGCGTCGCCGATGTAGAGCGCGCTGTGCGACCAGGACGACATGGTCAGATACTTCACGGCCTGCGAGATCCTCTGGTCGCCGTCGACGAGCAGGACGTCGCCGGCCCGGATCGTGGCCTTGAGCTTCTCGGGGACGTTGTAGACGAAATGGTGATAGCGCCTGCGCGGCTCCGTGAGACGGCGGACGATCCAGTCGGCGACGACGCGGCGGGGAGATCGCATCGGACGAACTCGTCTAACGGCGGACGGCAGCCGCGTTACGGCCTTTCACGCTTGTAGAGATACGCCGACTCCCGAAGCCGCGCCCCGGAGGCGTCCGCGACGGCGAAGCGCGCCGGCGTGAACTTTCCGCTCCCGCCGAAGTTGCCCGACCACACGGCGGCCCCCGCGTGCTCCCCCTTCTTGTTCACGACGTAGAAGTTCAGGTCGAACTTGGGCCGGCCACTCGGATCGCGCCTGTCCTTCGCCATGCCGACGATGCGCTCGAGCGTCTTCAAGGCCGCTTCCTCGGGGGACTTGCCCTGCCGGAGATACTCGATGACGGTGTGCGACCCGCATGAGCGCAGGTTGCCTTCGCCCCAGCCCGTCGATCCGCACGCGCCGACCTCGCCGTCGACATAGAGACCCGCGCCGATGACCGGCGAGTCGCCGAGGCGGCCCGGAATCTTGAAGAAGAGGCCCGAGGTCGTCGTGCACCCTGCGAGCGCTCCGTCCTTCGTGACGACGTCGCAATTGATCGTGCCTTGCGGCCGGAAGTCTTCGACGCCATACTTTTCGATGTACCAGCGTATCTCGGGGTCCTTCTCCTCCTCATCGCCGCGCTCGATCCAGTCATCCTTCTTGGAGAGCTTCTCCTTCCAGTAAAGCCAAATCTTTCGGCTGCGCTCCGTCGAGAGGTTCTCTTCCTTGAAGCCGTGGGCTTTCGCGAACTTCAGCGCCCCCGGCCCCACGAGAAAGATGCGGTTCGTCTGCTCCATCACGAGCCGTGCAACCCTTGAGGGGTTCTTGATGTTCTCGAGCGCGCCGACGGCGCCGCACTTCATCGTGCGGCCGTCCATGACCGAGGCGTCGAGCTGGACGATCCCCTCCTCGTTCGGAATGCCGCCGTAGCCGACGGTCACATCGTCGGGATCATCCTCGACGATGGCGACGCCCGAAACGACCGCGTCGACCGGGTCGCCGCCTGCCGCGACGATCGCGTAAGCCTTCTCGACGGCCCGCACCCCGTTGGCGGATGAGATCGCGACCGGCCGCGAGGCGGGCACGGACCTGGGAGTCGTGGTCTTGATCCGGGCCGCCAGAGGCAGCATCACGGCGCTCTTGATGACGTCGCGACGGCTCGGACCGCTCATGCGCTCGGCTCCACGGTCGTAGGGGCGGCCGTAACCGCCGGCGCCCGCCGGCGTTGCCTACTGCCGAGGGTCTCCCCCTGGTGGTCGGCTGCGGCCGCTCGCGGGCGGGAACGAGCCCCGCCCCTACCGCTATTCGTCCGGCAGCTCCGGCTCCTCCTGGATCTCGCGCTTCGTGCCCGGCGCGAGCAGGTCCATGAGGAGATCCGGCAAGGTCTCCGAGAACTCGCTGCGCGGCATGACTCGCGTGACCCCCGCCGACTCCGCCTCTCGAGCGAGGGGCTTGTCGACGTGGGACAGGAAGCCGATCACGGGGAGTTCCGCCGTCGCCTTTACGCGCCGAAGGTCGCGTACCGCCGCAAGGCTGTCCCCGTTAGACGACAGCTCCAGCAGCACAGCCGCCGTATCGGCTCCGCAGGCCTTCGCGAGGTCTTTGGCGCCGACGAAGCGGACTGGCACGTTCAAATGCCGTGCGGTGGCCTCGATCTTCGAGCGGAAGAAGAGATCCTCCACGCAGGCGATCAGGCTCTTGTTCATAAGGGGTTAATAGTATCCGACGTGAGACGTCAAACGGGGAAGGGAAAACGGTCCCCCCTGAAACGTCTACGTTTTACGTTCAGCACCTGTCTTGTGATTTCTCAATGGGTGTTTACGCCGCGGCTCCATCCGACTCGGACGCCGGCCGCCTCCCCAAGGAGGTGATGGCTGAGCAGCATGGGACCACAACTGACCTGATGCCATCGATTTCTGCGACGAAGCCTCAGCGGCGGCCGGTTATCCCTTTGGCGGCCGGACGCCGCGTGCCGACTCGGGAGGCGGACCGGCGTCCTCTTCTCTGGTGGAACAGCGTCGTGAGAAACGACAGCTAGAACATCTTTACTAGGTCGAGCGTGTAGCGGTTGAGCCAGTTGGGGCGGTCGAGACGCCGCTGGAGCGTCCCCGCGAATTGGACGTACACCTGCGGCAGAATGGTCACGGCCACTCCCGCGCGGTGCCCCTCATACCAGGTGTGAAACCACCAGTCGTCCGTGTTGTAGGCGCCCACCAGGGCGTCTCGCTCAACGTACTGGTACGCGTAGAAGACACGCCAGTGGCCGGGTGTCCCCAAACGGCCGACCGCCAGGACCCCCTCGAACGCCGACTTCTTCCCGCTCGCGCCCTCGAAATTACGAATCCCATCGAGGGAGACGAGGGCCGGCAGCGTTCCGACCGAGAAGCGCAGCCGTAAGAGAAGATCGCCGACGTGGAACTTCGATGCGAGCTCGGCTTCTCCGTCGACCATTCGAAGCGTGTTCTGGCGGATGAAGCCCGGATCCAGATTTCGCATGTCGAAGCCCCAGTAGGAAGCGGCGGCCTCGAGCTGCAAGCGGTTCTCATCGCCGGTCCGCCAGATCGCCTGGCCGACGCCGATGCGGGAGTGGTCGTGGTTGCGCTGCGGCCCGTAGAATCCGGCAGCCGCGAGCGTCAGCGCGCCCCCAAGACGCTCCCACGCGACGGCGGCGCCCAGAGTCTGGATGTCGCGATCCCACAGCATCTCGGAGGCGGCCAGGGGCATCCCGAATGCTCCCGCGCGAATGGCGAACGTGCCGGGCCGCGCGAGGATGTAGTAGCGCTCGAGCATGGAGCCGCGCGAGCGGTAATTGTCGAAGTTGATGTAGTTCTCGTAGTCCTCTTCGGTGCCGTAGTCGAAGACACCGCGCGCCCCGATCCGGAACCGGTCGGAAGGGTCGAAGTCGACCTCCGGCCGTAATTCGAAACGTCCCCGTTCGACCTCCTCGCGGAACACCAGATGGTCGATGCGGTCGTACCGGGCGAGAAAGTCCCACTGGAACGAGAAACGCGGTTTCGCCGGCTCCTCGAAGTACTGCTCCTGTTGAGCGGCGACGTCCCGAACCTTCAGGAGAAGGATGATGGTGAGGCAGCACAATTTGTGAATTGTGATTTGTGATTTGTGATTAGAGCGTCCAAGCCAATTCTTCGCGTTGATCACAAATCACCAATCACAAATCAGCGATTCCTCTTACGCCGTCACCCGCGTCAACGCCTCATAGAGATCGTTGACGGATTGGTAGCGGTTCTGCGGGTCCTTCTGTATGCACTTCAAGATGATCTGCGAGATCTTCGGATCGATCTTGGGATTGCGGGTCTGGGGAGAGGGCGGATTCTCCTGGATGTGCTTCAGGACGACGGCGAGCGGCGTTTCCCCCTCGAAAGGAACCGTGCCGGTGAAGACCTCGTACAGGACCACGCCCGTCGAGTAGATGTCGGAGCGGAAGTCGAGCGCGAGGCCGCGCGCCTGCTCCGGCGACATGTAGTCCGGCGTGCCGACGACGGTTCCTTCGGCCGTCATTCCGCGCTCTTCCTGGAGCCGCGCGATTCCGAAGTCCATGATCTTCAGGCCACCCGTTGCTTCGATGAGGATGTTCTGGGGCTTGATGTCCCGGTGAATGACGCCTACCTCGTGCGCGGCGGCGAGACCCGCGCAGATCTGCTTGGCGATGCGCAGCCCGACGGGTGTGGGCAGAATGTCTCCGGCGTCGATGAGTTGCTTTAGGGTCAAGCCCTTGACGAACTCCATCGAGAGGTAGCGGAGCCCGCTGGACTCGCCGAGGTCGTGCGTCCGCAGGATGTTCGGATGCGTGATCCGGCGCGCAAGGCGGATCTCCTGCTTGAACCGGTCGAGCAGCGTCGGATCCGCCGAGAGCGCTTCGCTGCGCAGCGTCTTGATCGCGACGACGTCGTCCAAGTCGCGGTCGTGCGCGCGATAGACCACGCCCATTCCTCCCCGGCCGAGCATTCCCTGGATGTCGTATCGGGAGGCGAAGAGCTGGCCGATGCGCGGCTCGGCGCTACCCCCCGCGCCCGCGGCGGCGGGCCGGGCGACCAACGTTTCGGCGGACTCGGTGCCCATGTGGAGGTTGAGCGAGGCGACGTATTGCTCCAGAGCCGCCTTTTCCTTCAGCTCCTCGAGCATGGCGCGGAAGGAGCGGGCCAGAATGCCGATCTCGTCCTTCGAATCGACGGGCAGGTCCGGCGCGTCGAGATTGCCGACGCGGACCGCTTCGGTCGCTCGGACGAGCCGCTCGACGGGGCCGGTGATCCGACGGGCGAGGAAGAACGACAGGATGAACGCGAAGACGAGCGCCGCAAGCCCGACGAGAATCAGGGTGTTCTGGATCTGGTGAAAGGCCGCGAGCTCCTTCTCGCGGCTCCGCAGCGCCACCGCGGCTCCCACGAGCTGGTCGGTGGACGAGCGAATCGGAAGCAGATAGGCCAGGTAGGTCTCGCCGGAGAGATCGAGCGCGAGCGGCCCGATCGTCTTGCCCTGGCGCAGCACGGCCTGAACGAGGTCATCCCGGCGCCGGATCGCCTCGACGGCGGCCGCGCTGATCGGGCCCATGGTGGATCCGGCGAGTGTGACCTTCGCCGGCTCCGACGGCTTCGCGGCATCGGTCACGAACACGACCTGCGTGTTCAAGAGCCGCTCCAGGCTGCGCGCCACTTCGTCGTCGATCTGGAAGGCGGCGGCGATCACGCCGGTCAGGCGCGTCCCCCCCTCGAGGACCGGTGCGGCCACGACGTGGTACAGCTTTCCGCCGGAAAGCCATATCCCCTCGGTCTGGGCGCCCTGTATCGCGCCGGCGATCGTGGGCACGCCCGACAGGTCGGCCGAGTAGGGGAGCGGCCGGTCGGTGCGGGCGAGTGCGATACCTCGGGGCGTCGTGGCGATCAGGAAGTCCGCGCGCGCGCTCGAAGCCTGCTCCCGCTTGAGCGTATCGAAGACCGTCGCTGGATCCGGCTGGCCGGTTTCGGGAACCAGCGTCGACATCATCGAGATGGTGCCGGCGTTGTTGACGACGACGGCAAGCGCGCGGTGGAGCTCGTCGTAGCGATTCTGCTGAAACGATTCCCAGGCCGGTCCGGACTTCTTCAAGTCCTCCGCGATCTTCGCGTCCGCGACGGCCCGCGCCCTGTAGGCCGAGACGGCGACCGCGCCGCCGACGGCGATCAAGATCAGCAGTGCCGCCGCGGCGAAGATCTTCAGGGTCAGCGAGAATCGGGGCGGCTCCGGGGGTGGCAGCTTCAGTCCCCGCAGCCGCAGCTCCCCCGATGTGACCCCCACCGAGGCGGGCGCCTCAGTAGCGCTCATCGTCCGATTCGCCCGCCTTCGGCGGGTATTCCTTGCCGTACTTGTTCTTGTGCGGCTCGGGCTTGAAACCCGAGACGTCGATGCGCAACGCGAGCGGCGCGTCCCCGCCGGACTTGACGGCGACCGGATGCGCGACTTCGGTCCCCTCTTCGTGCCAGGCCTTCACGACATGCGATCCGGGCGGCACTCCGTCGAACTTGAACGAGCCATCCGGACCCGTGATCGCGACGAGGTCGGAATCGACGACCATGACGAAGCCAACCATCTGGGGATGAATGTTGCAGTAGATGCGTACCAGGCCCGCCTCCTCGAAGCGCTTCGACTTGGAGGCGCCGCTGCGGTAGAGGCCGAGATCGAAGCGGTTGGCGCCGGAGACCGAGAAGACGTTGTGGTAGATCGGATCGGCGTTGGGGAAGTCGACGGTGGCGTTCTTCGGGATGGCCACGACCCGGGGGAGGAAGCGTTTCGAGGAGCTTTTCATCTCCCCCTTCATCGCGCCGATTCCGCCCTGGTGCACCCCCTCGATCCAAACGACGGCGTTGGAAGCGTCGGTGCGCGGGACACCGTTCTGGATCAGAGCGACCTTGCCCGAAACTGTGCCGGCGCCGACGGGCGGTGAAGCCAGAAGCCTCAATACGAGCGCAGTGGCGAGCCTCACCATGTGTTCTCGAAAAATCATAGCATTCGAGCCGCGCCGCGCCGGCGTATCATCGCGATTTGCGGAGGCCGTATGGTGCAGAAGCGCGTCGAGATCTTCGGCAAAGACACATGACCCTATACGACCGCGGCCCGTGAGGACTACGCGCGCCGGAAATACTCGGTCCAATACATCAACGTCAAACAGGACAACGAAGAGCTTTCGCGGATGATCCGCCTCTCGGGCGGACGCGAGGTGCCCGTCATCCTCGAGGCCGGCAAGGTCACCGTCGGTTTCGGAGGAACGTGAGGGGTGTGAAGCCGGCCCGGAGGGCCGCCGGAAGCCGGAAGACGGAAAACGGAAGCCGAGGCGGCCTTCAGAAATCTCGTTTACCGTTTCCCGCCTACCGCTTCCCGAACCTCGTCTGATTCGGGCGCGCCGCATATAATCCCCCGCCAGCAGATTGACCACCACCTCTTAAAACGGAGGTCGCATGGCGCACGAAGCCTCGTCCGAGTCGGAGTTTCGTCCGTACGTCGCCCCCGAGAGGGAAATCCCCGAGTTCACACCCAAGGCGATCTTGCTCGGGGTCTTCTTCGGCATTCTCTTCGGCGCGGCAACGGTGTATCTGGCGCTCCGCGCGGGATTGACGGTTTCGGCCTCGGTGCCGATCGCCGTGCTGGCGATCGCCGTCTTCAAGAAGCTCGGCAAGTCCACCATTCTGGAGAACAACATCGTCCAGACGATCGGCTCCGCCGGCGAGTCGGTCGCCGCGGGCGCCGTCTTCACAGTCCCAGCTTTGCTCTTTCTCTCGGGGGGCGAGAACTACTTTCGCTACCTGCAGATCTCCGTCCTCGCCATCTTCGGCGGCACGCTCGGCGTGTTGTTCATGATCCCGTTGCGCCGGGCGCTCATCGTCAAGGAGCACGGAAAGCTTCCCTATCCGGAGGGCACCGCATGCGCGGACGTCTTGATCGCCGGGGAACGGGGGGGCAACCTCGCGAAGATGGTCTTCGCCGGAGTCGGCGTCTCGCTCCTGTACAAGTTCCTATATGGCGTCCTGGGACTCTGGAACGAGGCACCGATCTGGTTTCGTACCAAGAAAGAATCGACCTATCCCGCGGCGACGCTGGACGTCGCCGTCACGCCGGAGTACCTGGGCCTCGGCTACATCATCGGGCCGCGCATCTCCTCCGAGCTCTTCTCCGGAGGTCTGCTGGCCTGGATGGCCTTGATCCCGCTGATCGCGATCTTCGTGCCGGAGAGCCGCGTGGTCGCCGATCTGAAGGCCCTCGGGTTCTCCGACGCCTGGATGGCCAACAACTCCTACGCGAATTGGATTTATCGCGCCTACATCCGCTACATCGGCGCGGGCGCCGTGGCGTGCGCCGGCGTCATGACGCTGATCAAGACGCTTCCCACGATCGTCTCGGCCTTCCGCGAGTCGGTCAAGAGCTTCGGCGGCGGCGGCGCGGCGGGCCCGGCCCGGCGCACGGAGAGGGACCTGGGCATGGGAGTCGTGCTGCTCGGGTCGCTGGCGATCGTGGTGGTCCTCGCGATCCTTCCCAACTTTCCGCACGGACCGTTTCCCCAGTCGCTGCTGATGTCGCTGCTCATCGTGATCTTCGGCTTCTTCTTCGTGACGGTCTCCTCGCGCATCGTCGGCATCATCGGGACTTCGTCGAATCCCATCTCGGGCATGACGATCGCGACGCTCATGATGACTTGCATCGTCTTCGTCGTCATCGGATGGAAGGGGGACGTCTACCAGGCGGTCGCGCTCTGCGTCGGCGCCATCGTGTGCGTGGCCGCCGCCAACGCGGGTGCGACCTCGCAGGACCTGAAGACCGGCTACATCGTCGGCGCCACGCCGCGCTCTCAGCAGCTCGGCTTCATCATCGGTGTGGCGACGTCGGCGTTCGTCGTCGCCATCACGCTCTTCGTGCTGGACCAGACGTACCGCGGCGCGGAGGCCCACGGGATCGGAGGTCCCAAGCTCGCGGCGCCGCAGGCGACCCTGATGGCGACGATCATCAAGGGACTCCTGGCTCAGAACCTCCCCTGGGCGCCCGTGCTCGTGGGCGTCTTCCTCGCTTTCATGGCGCAGCTCGCCGGCGCGCACGCGCTCTCATGGGCCGTGGGCGCTTACCTGCCCGTCTCGACCACGGCCCCGATCTGGATCGGCGGCATGGTGAAGTCGTTCGTAGACCAAATGCGCCGGAAGAAGCAAGGTGTCGCTCGGGAAGAGTCCGAGCTCTCCTCCGGTATGCTCTACGCGACCGGATTGGTCGCCGGCGGATCGCTCGGAGGAGTGCTCATCGCCTTCGTGGCCTTCTTCGGCGATCGCGTCCTGCGCATGGAGGCTCCGACGCTGCTCGAGAGGCTCGACCTCGGCCAGAAGTTATTCCCAGCGCTCAAGAACGGGCTGGTCAGCGGCGGGATCCTGTGCGCGGTCGTCTTCGGAATTCTCTGCGTGCTGCTCTACCGAAACGCCCAGAAGAGACTCGAATAGGAAAATTGCCGATTGCCGATTGAAGATTGCCGATTGAAGACTTAGCCATCCCAATCGCCAATCGCCAATCGCCAATCGCCAATCGCCAATCGCCAATCGCCAATCGGCAATTCTTCTAGATCACCCCGAAGCGCCGCCCGACCCTCGTAAAGGCTTCCACTGCCTCGTCCAGGTCGCCCCGCTCGTGTGCGGCCGAGACCTGGCAGCGCAGCCGCGCCTGACCCTGCGGGACGACCGGGAACCCGAAGCCCGAGACGTAGACGCCCTCCTCGAAGAGGGCTTTCCCTATTGCGAGCGCCTTCGCCGTGTCCCCGACGATGACGGGGACGATCGGATGCGTGCCGTGGGGGATCCGGAAGCCGGCATCGGAGATGGCCTTCCGGAAGTATGCCGCGTTGTCGCGAAGCTTTGCGACGGGAGCGGGGTCTTCCCGGAGCATGCGGAATGCCTCGAGCGAGCCGGCGGCGACGGCGGGAGGAAGCGAGTTGGAGAAGAGGTACGTGCGGCTTCGTTGCCGCAGCGCCTCCACCAGCGCCTTCGGCCCCGTCACGAAGCCCCCCGCCGCCGAGCCCATCGCCTTCCCGAGCGTTCCGGTCGTGAGGGGGATCCGGTCGAAGACGCCCTGTTCTTCCGCCGTACCGCGGCCCGTCTTGCCGAGCACTCCGGTGGCGTGAGAATCGTCGACGGCCAGCACGACCCCATACTTCTCGCTGATGCGAACGAGCTCCGGCAGGTTCGCCTCTTCTCCTTCCATCGAAAACACGCCGTCGGTGATCATGAGACGGAAGCGTGAGGTCGCATCCTCCTCGACCATCTTTTCGAAGGACTTCGTGTCGTTGTGCGGCACGCGGAAGCGCCTCGCCTTGCAGAGCCGCGCGCCGTCGATGATCGAAGCGTGATTGAGCTCGTCGGAGTAGAGTCCGTCGGGCTCGTCCAACACCGCGGCGAAGAGGCCTTCGTTGGCCGACCAGCAGGTCATGTAGAGGATCGCGTCGTCGGTGCCGAAGAAGGAGGCGATCTCGGCCTCCAGCTCCTTGTGGAGCTCCTGCGTGCCGCAGATGAAACGCACGGAGCCCAATCCTGCGCCCCAGCGCTCGATCGCCTTCCTTTGGGCCTCGCGGATCCGCGGGTGGTTGGCGAAGCCGAGGTAGTTATTCGAGGTCAGCATGACGACCTCGCGGCCGCCGACTCGAACCCGCGGGCCCTGGGCAGACTGGAGCACCAGCTCTTCCTTGTAAGTGCCCGCCCTCTTGAGCTCGGCCATCTGGCCGGCGAGGTGCTCGGCGAGGTTCATGGTGTCTGACTCCGTTCCGTAGGGCGGCCCCCAGGCGACCCGCGGGCGGGGACGAGCCCCGCCCCTACTTCTCCTCCGAAAGGATTCTCCCGGCGACGCGATCGCCGGGGAAGGCGGCCGCGAGAGCCTCCACGGCCCGATCGAACGCGGCGGCGCTCTTGGCCATGATCTCGGCGCAAACGGTCGGGCGGCGCACGATCTCGGAAGTACCGGTCTCTCCGCGAACCACGATCGCCTCGGCCGGCTCCCCGACGATGAATAGGACGTCGTCGAGGTCTTCGAGCGCGCGCGACACCCCGCGATGCGCCCGTTCGACCTCGTCGCGGCGAAGGCAGACCCCCGCAACACCGAGGATCCGGTAGCCGTTCGGCTCAAACTCCGTGCGATCCCAGTTCTTCCAGACGCGCTCGCGCGGCATCAGTTGGAACCGGTAGGCGACGTTGGAAAGGCGCGACTCCTCGAGCGCGAACTCGGCGATGCGCCGCTCGGTCAGCTCGCCCTGCGTCGCGTCGGGCTTCGGCGGTCTGTTGGTCGGCATGAATGCTCCATTTTAGATTTTGGATTTTGGATTACTAAGGCCTACGGCGCAGCCAAATCTAAAATCTAAAATCTAAAATCACTTCGGTCTCCCATTCGGATAAAACACGACCTTCATCGCTCGCCGGTCGTCGAGCAGCTTCATGGCTTCGTGGAAGTCTTCGAGACCATCGAACTCGTTGGTGACGAGATCCTCGACGTCGAGCCCGGCGCGAAGGAGATCGATCATCTTTATCCATGAGTCGAAGATACGCCGTCCGATGATCGCATGGAGAGTCAGCCCTTTGAAGACGAGGTCGTTGGTGTAGTCGCGGATCGTGACCGCCTTTTCGCGCGGTAGTCCCAGCAGAGAAAGGGTCGCCCCGCGGCGCGACGCGGCCAGGCCCAAATTGATGGAGCTCTCGGCACCCGAGAGCTCCAGGACGACGTCGGCGCCGCCTCCGGTCGCCTCTCGCAGGCTTGCAACGTGATCCTTCGTGCGCGGCAGCTCGATCACGGAAACGTGGGCAAGGCCGCGCGATCCTGCCCAGCGCCGCGCGTGCGCCGCCGCGTACGAGTTGACCTCGGTGATCGCGATCCGAGCCGCGCCGGAGATGCGCGCGATCTCCGCGCACATCGCGCCGATCGGCCCGTAGCCGAGGACGGCAACGGACTTGCCCGAGAGATCCGCGACCTGCGTGGTGTGGACGGCGTTGCCGAGCGCGTCGAGAAATGCTCCGACGCGCGGGGGGATCATCGCCCGATCGAGCGGCACGACGTTGAAGGCCGGCACGACGACGTACTGGGCGAAACAGCCGTCGCCGTGGACCCCGAGGATGCGCGTGTTCTCGCAGATGTGGCGCCGTCCCGTGAGGCAGGGGCGGCACGCGCCGCAGGTCACGTGCATCTCCGCCGAGACGTACTGTCCTTCTTCCAGATGCGGACGCTTGCCGCCCGGGCCGAATGCGACGATTTCCCCGCAGAACTCGTGTCCGTAGATCCGCGGCGGCTCGAACATGCCGGCCATCGACGGGTCCCACTGATAGATGTGCTTGTCGGATCCGCAGACGGCCGTCGCCAGGACCCGAATCAAGACTTCGGCTTGTCCCGGGCTGGGGACCGGCACGCTCTTCACTTCGGTCGCTTCAGGCCCCGGCGCCGGCTTCGTCTTCACGACGGCGGTCATGCGGGACGGAAGACGGGAGACGGAAGACGGGAGACGAGAAGGCGCGACAGACCTTCGTCTACCGTCTACCGTCTTTCGCTTACCGCCCAACGGCGTCAGTCCCCGGCCTGGTCGTCACGCACGTAACCGGCGCGAGGGCCGCCGGTGACCGCTGCGGCGGAGAGGACCGACGCGGGCCTGACGTACCTATGAACGAGGTCCCGCGTGCCAGCGGCCCGCAGTTTCTGAAAGAGGAAGCGAAACTTCTGCTCGAGGGTCTCGCGAATCGCGCCCCGCGTGCCCTCCGGGAGATTCCAGACGCGTTCCTTGTAAGGGCCGATCGCCTTCTTACGCGTCTTGTAGAGGAACTGCGGTTGGGTCTCCCCCTTCTTGCGCTCGCCGGCGGCGTTCTCGTCGAGCCATCGCTCGATCTCCCGCTTCAAGGGGAGGGGAAAAGCGGGGTGATCGTAGATCGTGTTCATGAAGTCGGTCGCCAGATGAATCTCGGCGCAGTCGTGGTCCGGGAAATGGCCGAAATACTCGGGCGGCAGCGTCGAGGCGCCGTGCTGAACCGCGCCGGCGAGTCCGTACTCCTCGCGCGCGACCTTCGAGATCGTCTTGATGACGTTGAAGTCGATCGCGACCCGCTCGACGGAGCCGTCCGGCCCGACGACGCCGCCGTGGGAGGAGCCCGTCTGGATGGAGACTTTGGCGATGCCGGCCTCGGCGCCGAGGGCCTTCTTGTAAACCTCCATGTAGGCGCGGAACTCCTCCGGTGTGGAGTTGTCCTTGCCGACCTCGCCGATCTCGCCCCCCACGGAGATCGGCATCTCCTCCGGCTCGCGGCGGCGGATGAACTTCGTGAACCGCGCGCAGAGCTCCGCGTTGACCTTCTGCTGTTCCTCGAGTGTGGGCTTCGAGAGGTCGACGAGCGTCGAGGTGTCGATGTCGATCTGGAGGAAACCCGCGGGGATCGCCTCGTCGATCAAGGCCTCGATCGCGGCGATCTCCTTTTCGGCGTTCTCCTTCATCTTCTTGGGGTTTGTCTGGTAATGGTCCCCCTGCAGGAAGAAGGGACCTTCCCATCCTTCCCGAATCGCCGCCGCCAGCATGACCGCCGCGTACTCGGCAGGACGCTGCTCCGTATAGCCGATCTCGCTGCGCGCGATCTCGAAGATCAAGGCGCCGGCATCGAGCGCCTTTGCGGCGCAGCAGGCGGCGCGCGCCGTGTCGTAGGACATCATTCGCACGTTGATCGCGGGAACCGTGAAGCCGGAGACTTCGCCGCGGCCTCGCGCCTGGTAGAGCGGAAGGATCGACGCCGGAAGGATGCCGAGGGATTCGGCGGCTTCGCGGATGGCAACCCGCGCGGTCTCGCGCGCCTCTCCGGGTGCGAAGACGGCGGTCCAGACGAGCGAATCGATCGTATCGGCCCGGAAAAGCGCGGCGTCGGTCACCACGACGGCGCCGTCCCGGCGCACGGTTCCGGAGGAGGCGAGCGCTTCCTCGAGCTCGTTCGATGTCGAGTAGAGATTCATGATGCGTCCCCGTTCTTGAGTGCCCCGGGATTCTAATGCAGGCGCCGTTCTCGACGGGTCATGGAATCTCGATAAGATCGTGGCACCGCGTGATGCGACTCTCTCGGACGATCCACTTCAATGCGGGGCGTAGCCTCTGGCGTCCGGATTGGACGGCGGAGAAGAATCGCGCCATCTACGGCCACGAAGGTCCGCATGGCTATGGGCACAACTACGAGCTGGAGGTTTCCGTGGAGGGGAGGACGAATCCCGAGACCGGCATGGTCGTCAACCTCACGGATCTCGACCGCGTGCTCAAGGAAGAAATCGACCGACCGCTCGATCACAAGAGCTTGAATCGCGACGTTCCCGAGCTCGTGGGTACCGTTCCCACCGCGGAGAACCTCGCCGTCTGGATATGGAAACGCGTCGCGGCGCGGATCGAGCGCGAGAACTGGCCGTGCCGGATCGTGCAGCTCTCTTTGCGCTTGACACCAAACTTCTCCGTAGAGATCGTGGACTAGTCCCGTGGGCAAGATCCTCGTCGTCGGAGCCACGGGTCAACTTGGAACGGCGGTGCTGCAGCGCCTCGCGAAGTCAGGACGCGCGGTGCGGGCGTTCGTCCGGCCCACTTCGCCGCGCGGGGCGATCGACGCGATTGGCGCGGAGCTGGCCTTCGGCGATCTCCGCGACGCGGGAAGCGTCGAGGCGGCCTGCCGGGGAGTCGAGACCGTCATCGCGACCGCCAACGCCGTCGTGCCGCGGGGCTCCGCGAGCTTCGAAGAGACCGAGAGACTCGGATATCGGCAGCTGATCGACGCCAGCCGCGGCAGCGATGTCAAGCGCTTCGTGTTCATGTCGGTTCCCGTCATGCCCCACGAAACCGAGGTGACGACCTTTCGCGTCAAACGGGAGATCGAGCGGGAGCTCCAACGCAGCGGGATCCCATCGACGATCTTCCGCGGGTCACTGTTTATGGACGACTGGTTCGCGCTCATGGGAAGCTCCATTCCTCTCCGGGGAGCGGAGGCCCACACGCTCCGCCGTCCCTTCTGGTTTTCTACCGCCTTCATGAGCCTGGTCGGCCACTCCATCGAGAGGCGCGGGCTGGCGCTCGTGCCCGGCCGGGGAATGACGCGGCACGCCTTTGTGGCTCTCGGAGACGTCGCTGCGTTTCTCGCGAAGGCCGCCGACCGCGACGAGGCCGGAAGCGCGATCTACGACATCGGCGGCCCCGAGGTCCTTTCCTGGAACGAGGTGGTCGTGATCTTCGAGAAAGTGCTCGGCCGGAGAATCCGAGCGGTCCACACGCCGGCCGGCGTCTACCGCGTGGTGTCGGCGCTGCTCGACCCCTTCTCGCCGGCCGCGGCGAATCTGATGGCGATGAGCTGGCTGGTAGCCGTCGCAGACAGCCCCTTCTCGATCGCCGAGACGGCGCGGCTCTTCGGGGTGACGCCGACGAGCGCCGAGCAGTTCCTCCGGGAGAAGCTCGCCCTCCAGGACGACACATTTTGAGCTGCGGTGTCGGTCGGGCGCGGATGACTCGGCTCGCCCAGAGGCGCGCCATTAGAATGCCATCCTCTGAGATCGCGGAGGCTCCCATGTACTTCAAACAGTTCTATCTCGGCTGCCTGGCGCAGGCGTCCTATCTCATCGGCTCGGAAGGAGAGGCGGCGGTCGTCGACCCGCGGCGGGACGTCGACGTGTACCTTGACGAGGCGCGGGCGCGGGGGCTGACGATCAAGCACGTAATCGAGACGCACCTGCACGCCGACTTCGTATCGGGTCATCGGGAGCTCGCCGAGAGGACCGGGGCGAAGATCTACTTCGGGGCGAAGGCCGGCGCCGCGTTCGACCACGTGCCCGTCTCCGAAGGGGACGAGATTCGGTTGGGCGAAGTCATCCTGCGTTTCCTGGAAACGCCGGGACACACTCCCGAATCCGTGTCGGTGCTCGTCATCGACCTCGAGAGGTCGAAGGAGCCGCAGGCCGTCTTGACCGGCGACACTCTCTTCATCGGCGACGTGGGGCGGCCGGACTTGCTCGGCGCGCGCATGAGCGCCCAAGAGCTCGCCGGGCTCCTCTACGACTCGCTGCACGGCAAGCTCCTGTCGCTGCCGGACTCCGTTGGGGTCTATCCCGCTCACGGGGCGGGCTCGCTCTGCGGGCGCAACATCTCGAGTGAGACGAGCTCGACGATCGGCGAGCAGCGACGATTCAACTATGCGCTGCGTCCGATGCCTCGCGAGGAGTTCGTTCGGATGATGACGACCGACCTGCCCGAGGCGCCTTCGTACTTCGGTCGCGATGTCCGCATCAACCGGGAGGGGCCGTCGAGCCTGACCAGCCTTCCGCCCCCTCCTCCTCTCTCACCCGAGCGGCTCGAGGAGGAAATTCGGGGCGGCGCCCGGCTCCTCGACACGAGAACAGCCGCCGAATACGGAGCCGGCCACATCGCCGGCTCGCTCCATATCGGTCTTTCGGGCCAGTTCGCCTCTTGGGCCGGCACCCTCATCGCGCCCGAAACGCCGGTCGTCCTCGTCACGGAGGATGAGAGCCGGGTCGCGGAGGCGCGGACGCGCCTGGCTCGAGTGGGGCTCGAGAGCGTGGCCGGCTATCTCGATCGCGGGATCCTTACCTGGGATGCGGCCGGGCGGCCTCTGGCACGCACCGAGCAGATCGGCGTGGACGAGCTGCGCGAGCGCCTCGGCGAGGACAAAGATCTGCAGCTCGTGGACGTGCGGCGGCCGGGGGAGTGGCAGTCGGGCCACATCGCCAGAGCGGTGCACATGCCGCTGAACGCCCTGGCGGAGGCCGCCGCGCCTCTCGATCGATACCGTCCCGTCGCGGCGATCTGCGCGGGCGGTTATCGCTCCTCGATTGCGACGAGCGTGCTCGAGCGGCTGGGATTCCGGCGGTTGACCAACGTTGTGGGCGGAATGGCCGCCTGGACGGGCGCGAGCTACGAGGTGACCTCGTAGTCAGGAGTCAGAAGTCGGGAGACGGGGGGCGGGATGAAATCACGTTTGCTCGCGGCCGTGCTGTTGGGAATAGCGATGGCTTCGAGACTTGCGGCCGAGGAATCGAAGACCGGCAGCGTCTGGGACTCGAAGAAATCGGCCTGGGAGCTGCTCGGTCCGGGCCAGAGAGACGAGGTCTTTCGGTTCGGGGAGGACTACAAGAGCTATCTGGCGGTCTCCAAGAGCGCGCTGACGTCGACCCGAGAGGTGCACCGGCTCGCGAAGGCGGCCGGGTTTTCGGAGTTGACGGACGCCGCCCAGGTCAAGCCGGGGGCGCGGCTCGCGATTACGGCGCACGACCGGGCCGTCATTCTCGTCGTCGTCGGGTCCGAGCCCATCGTCTCGGGCTCGCGCGTTATCGGCACGCATCACGACAGCCCGCACATCGAGCTGAAGGGCCGGCCGCTCTACGCCGCGAGCGGCTTCACGCTCTTCAAGACGATCTACTACGGCGGAATCAAGAAATATCAGTGGGCCAATCTCCCGCTCGCGTTGATCGGCCGCATCGACACCATCGATGGAAAGCGCGTGGACGTCGCGATGGGGGTCAAGGAAGGCGACCCCGTCTTCGTCATTCCGGACAACGCTCCCCACTCGGACAAAGAGCTGCGTGAGCGCACCTATACGAAAGTCTTCGCCGGCGAGGAGCTCGATCCGGTCGCCGGAAGCGTTCCGGGCCAGGCCTCCTCGGTGACCGCCCAGGTTCTTTCGACCCTGACTTCCACGTACGGAATCCGGGAGGAAGACCTCGTCAGCGCGGAGCTGCACCTCGTTCCGGCCGCCCGTCCCGCGGATGTAGGCGTAGACCGGGGTTTGGTCGGGGCCTTCGGGCAGGACGACCGGCTCTCCTCGTACTGCGCGGCGCGTGCCGTGCTCGACCTGAAAGGAACACCGCGCCACACGGCCATGGCGTATCTCTCCAATTTCGAGGAGGTGGGCTCGGTCAACAACACGGGGGCAAGCAGCCAGCTCTTGAATTCCACCTTCGCGCGCCTTATCGCGGCCCAGCGCGGCAAGGCGTATACGGACCTCGATCTGCGGCAGGCTCTCCGCAACGCCGAGGTCGTCTCCGCCGACACCAACGACGGCATCAACCCGATCTTTCCCCAGACCAGCGAATCCTCGAACGCGGCGCGCCTCGGCTACGGGGTGACGATCAAGCGCTACGGCGGCGGCTTCGACGCCAACTCGGAGTACACGGCGAGGGTCCGCGGCTTACTCGAGAAGAACGGCATTCCCTGGCAGACGCAAACGCCGAGAGTCGAGGTCGGAGGCGGCGGGACGATCGGCGAGTTCCTCTCGGCGCAGGAAATGGAGGTCATCGACATGGGAGTCCCGCTCCTGTCGATGCATGCGCCCTTCGAGATGTCGTCGAAGGTCGACGTCTGGAACTTCTACCGGTTCATGGGAGTTTTTTTGGGGTCGTGAGCGGTGACGCGGTGACGTAGGGGCGGCCCTTGCGGCCGCCCCAGGGA
>DASXTI010000096.1:0-2318 GCA_036505535.1 Thermoanaerobaculia bacterium | reverse complement strand
ACAGTCCCGCTGGCAGAAGCCCGAGAGGCGTTTGAACGCGGAGTGACCGGCCATACCCGAGGGAAGGTGGTGTTGGCGGTCGAAATGCTATGAGCGCGCGACTTAGCTCAGACTTCGACCAGCGACTCCCCACACCGCTCTACGGAGTCCTAAGCAAGCGCGCGAGCTAGCTGTTAGGGACCTGGCGAATCAGATGAGCTTCCCAGAAGTTAGGTGAGCTTTCGGTTTCGGCCGAAAGTGGACTTCGACCAATAACGATGCGGGTCTCGGCTGGGGGAGGGTGGATTCGAACCACCGATTACCTGATCCAGAGTCAGGTAACGTGATCTGAGAAACGATCGCGATCTTCCTGAGCAATTTCATGACCGGCGGGGAGCGGGGCAGGCCCCTCAAAGGTAGATGCGACGCTTAGCGCGATTCCGAAGTCGGAATGAGTGGAACGGCACGTCGGGTTCCCACTGCGGGGTGAGGGAGACTTCGCGAGCCATGGCTCGGCGAGCATTTCACGTGATAGACCCGATTTCGTCCTTCGCCTGGGGTTATGTGCACGCGCGCAGGGTCACCCCTTGGAATCCTCTTTCCGCACGCGTCGCAGACCCACTGACGCGTCAGCACAATGAGGCAAGGGTCCAAAGAGACCGTTGTCGTGCGTTTGGTGAGTGTCGCGTGGCCGTCGAGCAACGTGGGCTGAAGGCATGGGTCTCCAGGGCAAGAGTCTTCGCTCAACTTCTTGGTGAACTTCGAGTACGCATCCGCCTGGCGGAGGACTTCGGTACGCCGCTCGCGTCCGCGCTGCGCTCGCTCGCGGTCGAGATGCGCGATCAGCGCCGCCAGCGTCTGCGGTAGGCGGCGCTGCGCGCGCCCGTCACGATGCTGCTCCCCGACCGCGGCCTTCATCCTCGTCCCGATCTTCGTCATCGTCCTCGGCCCGGTCGCGATCCGCGTCTTCAGCGGAACGCTGTTCTAGAAGAGCCGGGAGAGCTCGATGACGGCTTCTGCGCCTTGCTCGACGCACAAGAATCCGGGAAACTCTCGGCGGCGGGCATCATGCCCGCAAGACTCGAGCACAAAGGGGGAGAGACCAATGAGTAGGCGTTCGCTCTTTCTCGTCGTCTCGCTCGTCGCCAGCCTCGGCCTTCTGCCGGCCGCTGCCCTTGCGAACGTGCCGAACAACGAGGCAGCAACGTACCGCCTCGTGACCCCGATTCCGAACAGGGGCGAGGCACCGAACGGCGATCACGCCGCGATTCAGGTCACCCAGCCGTTCTTCTTCAGCGTGCACCCGAAGTCGGTCAGCGGCGGCGGGACCTTCACGCACACGTTCAGCGGCGGAAGTTTCTCGACGACCTGGACGGCGACGGAGCTTCTGAGCTTCCAACCGTTCGGCTGTGGCATTGCCGGCGATGGAACGCCGCGGCCTCCCAACTTCTGCGGCGGCCGGCTTGAGATGGCAATCTCGATCGCGACGCCGGCTGGGCCGGTGGACGCGATCCTGACATTCTTCTGCGAAATTTCCGACAACGGTCACATCCCGGCTAGCGTCGAGGAGGGGGTCCGCCTTGTGATCCCCGGGGTGATCAATTTCAACATGTCCGACGGGGGCGCGAATCGCTTCGAAAAGCAGCCGTAGTGCCGCGCTGAAGCGGCCCACGGTACGTGTACAGCTGGACCACACCTGGGCCGGGCCGCTACAGGCTCTTCCTCGTGCGTCGTCGCGTATGTTGCCAGCCGATCGGCGAGCCGGCTACAGCACCGCGCCGCCTCAGTTTGCGACCTTAGATGCAATTCGAGTCTTCGCATCCGGTGCGCTCGCTCTCGGATCCTCGTAAGTGATCCGAGATTGCAGGGCATTCGGCGATGCGTCCTTTGGCGCAGCGGTGTTTGTCGGCCTTTGAAAGGGCGGCCATAGCCGGGACGTCCGTCATCCGCGTTCCAGCGATGTCCGCACGGCGAGAGACGCCACCTGTGGAGGCGAAGGGACTGTTCGAACTTCCCGCGTCTCCGATGGCTGAGGCCTACGCCTGGCCCTCGACCATCTCCTTGATCCGCCGGAGGCTGCCCTTGATCGGCTCCTCCATCCTGTCCAGGGGCGCGTCGTCCGATTCCACCGTGAACGTGAGCCGGCTGCCCCCCTGCCCCTCGTGCTCCACGATCATCCGCGAGCGAATCTCCATAGAGCCGTCCCGGATCACTGCCGCCATGGTGCGGTCGGGGTCGTACTCGGTGATCTCCATCTCGCCCTCGACCCGGGTCTCGCCCCCTGCTCTGCGCCGGCGGATCCTGGTCCCGACGCCGATCGGCCCCGGCGTCTCCTGGAC
>DASXTI010000095.1:0-1778 GCA_036505535.1 Thermoanaerobaculia bacterium | reverse complement strand
ACGGTTTGGTGACGCTGCCTGTGGCTCATCAAGATTTCAATTTATCAGATGGGTCCAGCCCCGGCGCCCGGCGCGGATCCGGTCGCGTTCCTATGTTGTAGGCTTTGCTCAACTTTGACCCTCTCCGCAGGCACCCGCCTGGGTCCGTACGAGGTCCTGTCGCCGCTCAGCGCGGGCGGGATGGGGGAGGTTTACAGGGCGCGGGACACGGGTCTGGAGAGGACCGTCGCGGTCAAGGTGCTGCCGCGGCAGCTTTCCGCATCGCTCCGCTGGCAGACGGCGCACGTAAGCCGTTCCCCTTCCTGAAGACTCCCCTTCGTGGAGAACTGGCCCGCCTTCTCGCCCGACGGCGGCTTCCTCGCGTATCAGTCGTTGGAGTCGGGTCGCCCGGGAGTCTACGTCCAGAGCTTCCCCGGCCCGGGAGGCAAGTGGCAGATCTCGACGGCCGGAGGCGCCGAAGCGCATTGGCGCGGCGACGGCCGGGAGCTCTACTACCGCGCGCCCAACCAGAAGCTCATGGCGGTCGAGATCCGGACGGAGGGAGGCTTCCAGGCGGGCGTGCCGCGCGCTCTCTTTCCCGGACGCTTCGAGACGGGACTCGCTCGAAACCGTTTTCTCCCCGCTTCCGACGGCCAGCGTTTTCTCGTGGTCGCCCCCCTCGGGCGCGAGTCCATGACACCGACCACGGTCGTCTTGAACTGGCACTCGGAGCTCGGGCGTTGAGACCAAGGACTAAGGAGAGACGAACCAAGCCGTTCTCGATCGACGTAGCGCGCATAGCCTCCTCGTCAGGCGTCCGTCAACGCGACGACGAAACTCCCTCCGTGGGACAGCTTCTCCGCACGGCTTTGACGATATAGCGCTGCGGGGCCTCCCCCACGAAGTAGAAGGGGTAACAGGTCACCAGGGTCAACGTCGGGGCGGAGGTCGCGGCCAGAACCGAGATGTCGTTGGGCCCGACGATTCGGATATCCTCGACGACGTATTCCTGCACGCCCTCGAGGGTCACGATGGTGACTGCGTCGCCGCCCGCGACGTCCTTCAGGCCCCGAAAGAATCCGTCTCGGTGGCCGGCGATCCCGACGTTTCCGGCCTCTCCCGGTCCTGCCGTTCCCTCGATCCACCCCACCGCATGATTGAGGGTCGCCTCGTCCGTGCCCGGGAGCACCGGCACCTCGATTCCAGCGCGCGGGATCCGCAGCACCGCGAGCGGCGCGGGGAACTCGCAGCCGAGACTCTCCCGGTACGCCCGGACGCGCTTCTCCGACCAGAGGTGATCGTCAACGGCTGGCGGAGAGGTCAGGGCGACTGGGGCGGCTTGAGAACGCGCCTTGTCGGAGCGCCGGACGGACGCTTTCCGGCCGACCTCTCCCTGGGTTTGGGCATCCACCGTCGCGACGGCGAGGACGAGCCCAACGCCGAGGAAGATGGATTTCGCAAGGAGCGAGATCCGTTGGGAAAACATGGCGGAGCCGACCGGGCCGGATTATGAAACTTGGGGCGGGGGGAGTCAATGAATGGTGCCCACGCAGCCTATTGCGGCTCGCCCGAGCTGCGGGAGAATAGAGGGCAGAGTCGAGATGAATCGTCTCCGATTGCGGAGGAAGGATACGGAATGGCGATCGTTCGTGTCCGCACGGTGAGTGCCGAAGTGGAGCAGGCGGGGCGCTGCCAGTCCGTTCGGAAGGCCGATTTGCGCCGCGGCGATCGTCTGCTCGTCGCAACGGAGAACTCCGTCTACTCCATCGAACCTCTGGAGGGCTCTTCCTATCGCATCT
>DASXTI010000094.1:0-2830 GCA_036505535.1 Thermoanaerobaculia bacterium | reverse complement strand
GCTCCCGCGGCGCGAGTCGGTTCGCTCGGTTACTTCGCGAACCTTTGTCGCGCCGCGAACGACCATGACGCTTCCTGCCGGCGCGAAGCTCGGTCCTTACGAGGTTCTCTCCCCCCTCGGAGCCGGAGGGATGGGAGAGGTCTACCGCGCGAAGGATCCGCGGCTGGGGCGCGAGGTCGCGATCAAGGTCCTTCCCGCTTCGTTCTCGCAGGACGCAGAGCGTCTGCGCCGCTTCGAGCAGGAGGCGCGCGCGGCCTCGGCGTTGAATCATCCGAACATCATCACGATCCACGAGATCGGAACCGCGCATTCGACCTCGTACATCGCCATGGAGTTCGTGGACGGGACGAGCCTGCGAGAGCTGATCGCGTCCGGGCCTCTGCCGTCGAAGAAGATGCTCGACGTGTCGGTGCAGATCGCCGACGGGCTCGCCAAGGCGCATTCGGCCGGGATCGTCCACCGGGATCTCAAACCCGAAAACGTCATGGTCTCCAAGGACGGCTTCGTCAAGCTTCTGGACTTCGGCTTGGCGAAGCTCTTCGCGGTCCCGCAGGAACAGGTCTCCGGCATGCAGACGATGGTCCACCAGGAGACGCAGCCGGGAACCGTGATGGGCACGGTCGGTTACATGTCGCCGGAACAGGCGAGCGGGAGGAGCGTCGATTTCCGGTCGGATCAGTTCTCGCTGGGGTCGGTCCTCTACGAGATGGCGACGGGCAAGCGCGCCTTCCAGCGCGGCACGGGCGCCCAGACTCTCGCCGCGATCATCCAGGACGATCCGGAGCCCGTGGCGCAGATCAACCCCCGCGCTCCGGCGCCCTTTCGGTGGATCGTCGAGCGCTGCCTCGCCAAGGATCCCGAGGAGCGCTACGCCTCGACGCGCGACCTCGCTCGCGACTTGAAGAGCGTGCGCGAGCACATCTCCGAGGTGGCGACCACCTCCGGCGGGACGGCGGTCGCCGAACCCATGCGCCGCGGCTCGCGGGCGATCCCGCTCGCCGCCGCCGGAATCGTCCTCGCCGCGCTCCTGGGAGCGCTGGTCGGCCGGCGAACGGCGGCGGTCTCGCAGCCGACGTTCCAGCGCCTGACGTTTCAGCGGGGAACGGTCGGCACCGCTCGCTTCGGCCCGGACGGACAGACCGTCTACTACAGCGCCGCATGGGAGGGTTCGGAGCCGCGCATCTTCTCCCTGCGGCCGGGCACCCCCGAGTCTTCCGCGCTCGCGCTTCCTCCGGCCAACCTCCTCGGTATCTCGACGAGCGGGGAGATGGCGATCGCGTTGCAGCCCAGGACCATAAGCTTCGCGCTGGTCGGCACACTGGCGCGAGTTCCGCTTTCGGGCGGCGCCCCGAAGGAGATCCTGACCGACGTCAGCTACGCCGACTGGTCTCCGGGCGGATCGGAGCTCGCCGTCGTGCATCGGGTCGGCGGAAAGGCACGGCTCGAGTATCCGATCGGGCGAGTCCTCTACGAGACTGCGGGATGGATTCAGGGACCGCGCTTTTCCCCCGACGGGCGGCAGATCGCGTTCATCGATCATCCGTCGAGACGAGACGACGGGACGATCTGCGTCGTCGCTACCTCGGGGAAAAAGGTCGACCTTTCTAGCCGTTGGGCGACGGTCCAGGGGCTCGCGTGGGCGCCGCACGGAAGGGAGATCTGGTTCACGGCGGCGCGCGAGGGGATCGAGCGCGAGATCTTCGGCGTGACCCCTTCGGGAAAGCTCCGCCTGATCCGGACCATGCAAGGGACGCCGGCGCTCCTGGACATCGGATCCGGCGGAAACGCCCTCGTCACGGAGGACGACTACCGATCGAGCGTCACGGTGTTCCCGGCCGGCCAGCCGGCCGGTCGGGATCTTGCCTGGTTCGACTGGTCGAGCGACCGAGGCCTCTCGCCGGATGGCAAGCTCGTTCTCTTCGACGAATCGGGAGAAGGGGGAGGCGCCTCCGGCGCCGTGTACCTTCGGCCGACCGACGGCTCGCCGGCGGTCCGCCTCGGCGACGGCGTCGGCATTGCGCTCTCGCCCGATGCCGCCTGGGCGTTGACCCGTACCGCGACCGACCGATCGCACTTCGTCCTCGTTCCGGTTCGAGCCGGTCAGCCTCGTGAGTTTCCGCCCGACGGCCTCGGACGCCCGACTTACGGAGCCTTCTTTCCGGACGGATCGGGGTTCGTTTTCGAAGCGAACGCCCCCGGTCATGGAACGCGCCTCTACGTCCAGGCGCTCGCAGGGGGCCCTCCGCGCGCGATCAGCGAGGAGGGCATCAATTTCTCACGCCTGTACGTTTCCCCCGACGGGGGAAGGATCGCGGCGATCGGCCCCGATGGGCGGGTCCACCTGTATCCCGTTTCGAGCGGGCCCGTCGTCGATCTTCCAGCCTCCAGGCCCGACGACTACCCCGCGGGCTGGACAGCCGACGGGAAGAGTGTCTATGTCTCTCGCCTCGGGATCCCATGCAGCGTCGACTTACTCGAGATCGATTCGGGACGGCGCGTCCACGTGAGGGACCTTGCCAGAAGCGACGCGGCGGGGGTGACGTCCTTCGGGCCCGTTCGCGTTACTCCCGACGGACGAACGATGACGATGGGCCTCAGTCGGATCCTCTCGACGCTGTACCGGGTCCGGGATTTGCGATGAGGCTCTCCGCCGGCACGCGGCTGGGCCCCTACGAGGTTCTCGCGCCGATCGGCGCGGGCGGGATGGGAGAGGTGTACCGTCGCCTTCGCTTGCTCGTTGACCTGACCTTCGGGCACCGGGCCGCGGCTCCTCCGGATGCGGACTCGACCGCGGCCCTGGTCTCCGAGCGGCGCTCCGGCTCCCGCGGCG
>DASXTI010000093.1:0-1620 GCA_036505535.1 Thermoanaerobaculia bacterium | reverse complement strand
TCCGGTGAAGCGGAGCTCCACAATCTCGCGGTATCTCCCGACGGCAGTCGCATCGCGTTCGTGGCCTCTCTCGAAGGACAGAGCCGGATCTGGGTCAGGCCGCTCGATGCCCTCTCGGCTACTCCTCTGGCCGGGACCGAGGGGGCGAGCTCTCCCTTCTGGTCGCCCGAGGGTGCCTTCCTCGGCTTTTTTGCCGACCTGAAATTGAAGACGATCGCCGTCGCCGGTGGTCCGGCTCAGACGGTCTGCCCGACGGCAGGCGCGAACACCGGCGCGTGGGGCCGAACAGGGACGATCCTCTTTGCTCAGGCCTTCTCTCCAAAAGACGGTCTCTATTCCGTGCCGGCCTCCGGCGGCGAGCCCCGACAGATCACCTCGGATTCGGGCGATTTCTCGGGGGGTCGCTGGCCGCGCTTCCTTCCGGACGGCCGGCGATTCCTCTTCCTGTCGTGGAGCGCAAAAGACAAGACGAAGTTTCTCGTGTCGGGCGAGCTCGGCTCCTCCGAGACCCGCCGCGTCGGTCCGCTCCGATCGCGGGTCGAGATCTCCGGGGCCGGCGATCTCTTTTACGTGCGCGAGGGCGTGCTCGTTGCGAGAGCCTTCGACTCCTCGACGCTCCGTTTCACCGGCGAGGCGGTCCCGGTCGCCGAAAGGATCCCCTACTTCTCACCGACCGGCTCGGCTCCCTTCTCCGTTTCGGAGAACGGCGTCGTCGCCTACCAGGCCGGCGCGCCCGAGTCCCCGCTTCGATGGCTGGATCGGAAGGGGCAGACGCTCGCAACATTGGGACCGCCCGGTGAGTATTCCAGTGTCCGCCTTTCGCCGGACGGACGGAAGGCCGCCGTCGAGAAGATTGATCCCGCAACGGGGCTGTCGGATCTCTGGATCGCCGACCTCTCGCGCGACGTGATGACCCGCTTCACGGCGGACCCGGGGTCCGAGTCGTCCCCCGTCTGGTCTCCGGATGGTGCCGAGATCGCGTTCGTCTCGCATGGTGTGGCTTCCCCCATGCTTCGCCGCAAGCGCCTCGACGATTCGTCCGGAGGCGAAATTCTCGTGAAGGAGGGATTTCCCACGCCGACCGACTGGTCCAGAGAAATCATCGCCTACCACACCCTGGGTCCGAAGACCGGGTTCGATATGTGGTTGCTTCCGCTCTCTGGAGATCGGAAGCCGTACCCTTTCCGACAGACGCCGTTCAACGAAGGCGTTCCCACTTTTTCGCCTGACGGCCGCTGGGTCGCCTTCCTCTCGGATGAGTCGGCCCTTCCGCAGATGTACGTGATGTCCTCGTCGGGCTCGGGGCCAAAGTGGCAGGTCTCTTCCGGAGGCGGCGTCGCGTTGGCCCGCCCCCGCTGGAGAGGCGACGGCAAGGAACTGTTCCATGTGGCTGCGGATCGCCAGTTGATGTCTGTTCCGGTGAAGGCGGATGGCAGTAATTTCGAGCCCGGATCTCCGGTTCCGCTCTTTCGAATCGATTCGGAGAACCTGGGCGGTTACGACGTATCGGCGGACGGGCAACGCTTTCTCACGAGCTCTGGTGTAGGCCTCGGCTCCCAGCCGATCACGGTCATCCTGAACTGGACGGCCGAGCGGAAGAAGTAGATGACACTTGCCGTC
>DASXTI010000092.1:0-4201 GCA_036505535.1 Thermoanaerobaculia bacterium | reverse complement strand
GTTCGCGAGCCTCATCTGCTCAACCCGCGGCCGGCCGACCTCGCCAGATCCATCCATGGCGCTTCCGGAAAACGCGCTGCGCATCCTCGGCGCATGGGAACGGCCGCGGGCCCGCTCCCTGACCTGGCTCCTAAACGCCCTCGCGATCGCCGGCATCTCTATCTACCAGACGGCCGTGTCGAAGGGGCTGGTGCGCCTGGCGTGCTGTCTGCATTACCCATCCTGCTCCGGCTACGCGATCCTGGCCTTCCGTCGATATCGATTTCTGCAGGCGGTCCGCCTCGCACGCGCCCGCCTGGCGGAGTGTGGGGTGAGTTCGGGCCGGCCATTCGTGGATTTTCCATGAGGAGTGAGGAGAGGAGGGATCATGGGGGCCTATAACTACGGCGATACCCAACCGTACCTGGAAGGCCGCCGGCGGCCGATACCGCCGCCGGACGACGATTGCCACTGCGTGGCGGTGCAAGCCTCGCCGCGCATCCTTCGGCCACTGGTGCGGCGCCTGATTCCGGCGAGAAGGATCGTGGTCACGGAGCAGAGCCTCCATCCGGAGGTGAACCGGCTCGCGACCTCACTTCTGCGGCTCGAAGAGACCAAAAGCGAGTACCGCACACAGGTCGGTATCGTGCTTCGAGTTTCCTTCACGGGGCTCGAGCGGCGGGGAGATGACCTGGAAGCGGGCCTGCGCGTGTCGATCGACGAGCGCGAGGTCTTCGCCGGCCACCTGCGGGTGCTCGGCGCCTACGCGCGGGGCAAGGTCACCTTCGCCCACACGGTCGTGGGGGCGGTCGAGATGCTCTACCTGCACCTGCTCGAGATGGCCGGTCGCAATGAATCGAGCGGCGCGCTGCGCCTCGGCGTGCTGCACATCGAGGGCTCGATCTCGAACCCGGGCACCATCCAGGACGCAGTCACACGCATCCTCCGGCAAAACCTCCAACAGCAGGACGACCAGTGCAGTCCGGGGCCGGGCTTCGACACGGTCCCCGCCTACGGCCTCTTTCCGGCTGCGGGCTTCGGCTACTTCTACGGGTTCCAGGGACAACTCGTGGACACACCGCCCGAGAAAGGCGGTCCGGGCACGGCGCGATGAGCGCATCTTGACCTACCTGAAGTGGCTCGCGGTTTTCTTTTGCCTGCCCCTTGCGGCTCTCTGGCTGACCCACTTCCGGCTCCTCTGGTCTCATCGGCGAACGATCCGCGCGTGCGCTCTCTGGGCGCTGATCTTGAGCGTGCCGTGGGACTGGTGGGCGAGCCGGACGCGCGTCTGGACCTTCCCGGCCGACACTCATCTCGGCTTCCGGATCGGAGGGCTGCCCCTGGAGGAGTATCTGTTCATCGTCTGCGCCGCAACACTCGTCTCCAGCTTCACCCTGGTGCTCGGCGCGCGCGCGGGACGCTGGTTGACCGGGCCGCGGCCGAGGTAGCTCCATGCATTTCGGCAAGTATTCGTACCTCGTCACGATCCTCCTCTGCGCAGGCGGTCCCTTGCTGCTGGAATACCTGCTGGCATGCGGGACGGTGCGGTATTACCGACGACTCCTGGCCGCGGTCACCCTGACTATGATCGTCGCCACCTGGATTTGGGACTCGACCGGGCTCGCTTGGAGAGCATGGAGCTACAACCCCGAGCGAACTCTGGGGACATCATTGGGAGGCGTTCCTCTGGAGACGTACTTGGCGACCATCCTCGCCGCCCCCGCCGTCGCCATCGCGACGCTCGCCTGGGCCGACTTCCCTCTGGATTTCACGGCCGCGTCGATACGTACTCACAGCCGATAAGGTGGTCTTGACGGGGCGGAAGGCTGGCGAGGCGAGGGCTCGAAGGCGTTTGGCGTGAGTTCCACGTTATATACTTTGGTCAAGCTGGCGCCTCAGGCGCTCGACGCGTTTCCAGAGGCGTTGCCGCCCTTGCCCTTCCAGCTCCGTCACGACGTTGCTCACGCGCGCGAGCCTCACGCCAAAGGCCGCGCTGATTTCCCTCCCCGTCAGCCGCGTGAGCTTTCTGGCCAGATAGATGGCGGCCTTCTTGTCCTCGCCGCCGCGGCTCCGCGATAAGGCCTCCTTGGAGACGCTCCACTCTACGGATCGGGATCTGCGGGATCGGGCCGCTCTTCGATCAGGTCCTCCGCCGCCACGGTGTGGAACGAGACGACCAGCCAGTCCCGGTCGCCGACGACGCCTTGGTGCCAGGTCTCGGGCGGAATCGAGATCCAGCGTTCTTCAAGAGGGGCGGAAGGGTCGCTCACCAGGCGGTGCGATTTCCAGCGCTCGCCGTCGCGGACCTGAAAGTCGCCGTGGCCGCTCCAAGACATCATGCGCTGGCGGCTGTTGGGATGGCGCTCGGCGCCGGTGGTGACGCCGCGGCGAAGGACGAACACCCAGCTCGACCGGATCTCCGGAGAAAGCGCGGCCCCGTAAAGGTCGAGCGGCACCGACTCCCAGGCCTCGATCTCGCGCGGGCCGCGCGCGAGGGTCGCGAGAACACGCGTGCAGATCGACCGGAGCAAAGCAGCGACTCCCGGCGCTGATACGGCGGCGTCGAGCGACTGTAGAATTCTCCGCTCGGACGCAGACCACCGTTCAGCCATGCTCAGATCCTAGCCTGTTTGACAGTGGTTGCCTTGCCAAGGTGGGTGTCGCGGGTGCAACCCCCGTTTCCCTCTCCGAACCTGCACCACCCACCTGGATCAAAACCCGCGGTTCTCGTCCGTTCGAACCATCGAAGCATAGAATCCTCGTCGCGGTCATCCGATGACAATTTCTGCCGGGACCCTTCTCGGCCCCTAAGAGATCCTCGCACCTCTGGTAGAGGGAGATGCGTGAAGTCTGGATAGCGAGGCGAAGAAGTAATGGAGGACCTATGAGGCGAATCATCTGGTCGGTCCTCGCCGTTGCCCTCGCGGCGACCGGAGCTGCAAGTGCGGCGGATCGGACGGTGTTCTTCGTCGGCACGGCCTCCGCGGGGCCCGGCCAGAGAGCCTACGGCGCGATCGAGGTGCCGCCGGGCGTGGATGCCGGGACGCGCATTGCCGTCGCCGTCGTACGCGGAGCAAAGCCGGGGCCGGTCCTGGCATTGGTCTCCGGCGCGCACGGTACGGAGTATGCCTCCATCGTGGCGGTCTCGAAGCTTATCCAGAAGTTGGATCCCGCGGAGGTCTCTGGCACGGTCATTCTCGTGCCGCTCGTCAACGTCGCCTCCTTTGAGCAGAAGGTACCGCACGTGAATCCGGTGGACGGCAAGAGCATGAATCGCTTCTATCCCGGCAAGGCCGACGGCACGCAGACGGAGCGGGCATCCTTCTTCATCACGCGCGAAGTGGTCGACAAGTGCGACTACTTGATCGACTTGCACGGCGGCGACCTCGATGAGGATCTGCGGCCGTACAGCTACTGGACGAAGACCGGCAACGCGAAGCAGGACACGGTCTCTCGGGAAATGGTCCTCGCCTTCGGCCTCGACCACATCATCGTATCGGTGGACCGGCCAACGGACCCGGCCGCCTCCCGCTATCTCGAGAACACCGCGACGACGCGCGGCAAGCCCTCGATCACCGTCGAGGCTGGGCGCGCCGGCACGGTTGAGGCGGACGACGTGGCCGCGCTCGTCAACGGATGTCTTTCCGTGATGTCTTATCTCCGAATGCTTCCAGGCGCCCCGTCGCCCGTCGAGAATCCCGTCTGGATCGAGGCCGTGAAGACGGCGACGAGCGATGAGGCGGGCCTCTTTTATCCGAGCGTCCGGCGCGGGGCCTACGTCGAAAAGGGCGGCAAGCTCGGCCACGTCACGGACGCCTTCGGACGCACGGCCTTCGAGGCCCGATCGCCCGCGGCCGGCGTCGTTCTCTACATCTGTGCGGTGCCATCCATGAAGAAGGGCGACACCATCGCCAATATCGGCGTCGTCGCCTCGTCCCCGCCGTGAGTCTCGAACCGGGAACCCGCCTCGGCCCCTACGAGATCCTCGCGCCTTTGGGCGCGGGCGGGATGGGCGAGGTCTACCGAGCGCGGGATTCGAAGCTCGATCGCGACGTGGCGATCAAGGTGTTGCCGGTCTCGATCGCAGCAGATCCTGACGCGCTCGCCCGGTTCGAGAGGGAAGCGAAGGCGGTCGCGGCGCTTTCTCATCCAAACATTCTTGCGATTCACGATTTCGGCAGCCAAGACGGAGTCTCCTACGCCGTCATGGAGCTGCTGGAGG
>DASXTI010000091.1:0-3194 GCA_036505535.1 Thermoanaerobaculia bacterium | reverse complement strand
TCGCCCGCGCTGCGCCGCGCAAGCTCCCGGTCGGATCCCTCTCCGCCCTGGACCACGCGAATCGTCCCCTCGATCACGATGTGGAGCTCCTCGCCGACTTCGCCCTGGGCGGCGATGACCTCGCCGTCGGCGTAGCCGCGCTCTTCGACCAGTTGCGCGACCCGTTCGAGGTCCGCCGGCGACAGATCGGCGAACAAGGACACCTTCCGGAGGAACAGGACGCGTTCGATCACGGAGAGCGCCGTGACGGAACCTGGCATGGAACCTCCTTCTCGCCTGGCACGGATGACCTCCGCACACTGCTTGATGAACGGATCCTCGTCTTCCAGCCCGATGGACAACCACTCGCGGTTCGCGGTCGCGGGTGGACCCAGCGGCTCCCAGAGCGCCAGGAGCGGGCGGACGAGCGCCGGATTGCCCGCCGTCTCGAGCGTCTCGAGCGCGGTGGCCACCTGCGCCGAGCTGCCATCGAGGTTCTCGATCGCGGTCTCCATCGCTTCTCGCCTGCCTCCCACCATGGTGGCGGCCCACAGCCCCGACCGGGCGACGCGACGTCCCCGGTCCAGGATCGCGTCGCGGAGGAGTCCCGACGCGTCGTCCTCCGTCGGGATCATCGCAGCCCGCTCGCGATCGCGGGTGGCTCGCGCGGCCGCCGACCGGACGAAGCCTCGCACCCGGTCGCCCTCGCCATTCACGTCCGTCCTTCGAACGGCCTCGACGGCGGCCTCCGAAGTGCGAGGGTCGTCGAGCGCCCTCAAGACATGGTCCACCCGATCCGCCCCTGCGGAGCCGAGCGCCCGTCCCGCAGCGAGACGGACGCCTGGGTCGGGGTCTTGGAGACCAGCGAGCGACGGTTCCAGCGCGCGGTCGGCCGCAGCCTCAGCGAGCTGCTCCAGCGCCGCCGCACGGACTTCGGGGGCGAGGTCGGACAGGAACCCGGAGGCCAGCCGCTCTGCCCACGTAGCCGGGGCAAGCGAAAGCTGTTCGATGGTGCCGCGTCGAACGACCTGATCCGGGTGCGCGAGCAGCTCCCGAAGCCGGGACGCCGGACGGTCGTCGTTCGTGAAGTGCAGTGCCCGTGCAGCGGCTGCGGCGGCAACGGTGGGGTCGGAGTCCTCGATCATCGAGACCACGGCATCATGTCCAGCCGGCGTGGAGATGTCGAGGGCGCGGATGGCGGCCAGCCGAACGATTGGGTCATCGTCGTGGACGCCGTCCACAACGGCCTGTGGGCGACTCTCCGTTGGCAGATCGGCAAGGACCTGAAACGCGACCCGCCGTTCGCGAACGTCCGAGGATCGCATCGATTCGGACAGGACCCGCGCCGAATCGGCATCCAGGACCAGCTCGATGGGCGCGTGCCGCGTCAAGGAGCGCTCGAATACCTGTGGTCGCCCGGCGCGGAGGGCTTCCGCGAGCGCGCCTGCATTGGAACGGCGCATGCCGATCGTCGCGAGAACGGTCAGGACGGCGGCGCCGAGCCCGATCGCTGCGAATTGTCGAAGTGACAGCGCATTCTGCCCGATGATCGCAACGAGGCCGGCGATGACCGTTCCGACCTGCGTCGGGCCACCATTCAAGAATGCGCGCGTCTGGTCCCGTCTCGATTCGGGGACCACGTTCGTCAATGTCTCCCATCCGGGCGATGCCACCCCTTGAAGCCAGGTGCCGAGCACGAAGCGGAGCACTACGAGCGTCACGAAGCCTGACGCGAGGAACAGAACGCCGAACGCTCCCGTGTAGAGGACGGGTAGGACGATCACCATCGCGGCCACACCGAACCACGCAAAGAGGCGGTTCGTAACGAGCATCGACACGAGGAACGCCGCCAGAGTGACGCCGGCCCAGAACAGCCCGAAGAAGCCGGCGAGCTCGTCAGCGTTCGGGAACCGCTCGCTCGCGGCGCGCGCGTAGGGCAGGTACAGCAAATAGAACAGGATGGAGAAGAAAACGGCGCCAACGGTCATCCACACGAGCAGCCGCGATCGACGGACGAAGACGAACGCGCCCGCCATGTCGCGCAGCGCCGATGCCCGCCTCCGCGCGACGCGCCGCATCGGCGACGCCGTCCTGGGCCCCAGCACGAGTCGCGAAAGGAAGAAGGCCGCCCCCAAACCACCCGCCCAGACCAAGAGGAGGTTCTCGGCGCCGATCATCTGGGCCAAGGGCCTCGTCAGGACACCCCCGAAGACCGAACCGAGGATGCCGCCCGCTGCGAAGATCGGGAAGAGTCGCTTCGCCTGTCGAGTGTCGACGACGGAGCCCGCGACCCCCCAGAGCGATATCCCCAGCAGGAGCGTCCCGAGCGCCGCCGTGACCCATAGCACGAAGTAGATCCACCGGACATTCGTGAGGATCAATGCACGTTCGGCGAGCAGGACGGCGCCGAGCACGAGGGGCGCTGCGAGGTATGTCCGACGATGGCCGAGCCTGCCCAGCGTACCGGTGAGGCCGAGCATGACGACGAACGAGGCTCCTCCCTGGAGGAGGTACATGACGGGGAGCGCCTGTGCGCCCACTCGATCGAAGAACAGCGCGTTGATCCCGCTCTCACCGACCGTGAAGGCCGTCATCGCCACGAACGCCAGGCCGACCACCAGTCCGGCAACACGACCCTCACCTTTCTGGATGCGCAGGAGGCGCGACGCGAGTCCCATACGGCCTAGTACCTCGTCATGAGCTCATGCCGGTCGATCAACCCGCCTGCTCCTTTGCCGATATCGGAGCTCGGCTCCACGAGACGCCCTCGCTCTCGCGTCCGATCGAGACTGAAGCACGGCAGAAGTCACTCGGCATGGTCCGGGACAGCTTGGAACAGCTTCACGGGCCGGGCGATGCCCTTCAGTTCGAACTCGCCCACCTCAACTACCTTGAAGCCCTTCGGCGAGACGCTGCGGACGAGGTCCTCGCCGACGAATACCTGTCCGGCCCCAGCTTGCGACGCGATCCTTGCAGCGATGTTCACGGTCCGGCCGAAGTAATCGCCCTCGTCGTAGATCATCGGTCCCGCGTTCACGCCGATGTGGGCTGGTGGAAGGCCATGCGGGCTGACTTCCTCGACGATCTCGAGGGACGCTCGGACGGCGTCGACCGGATCGCGGAAGTGGAAGAGCACCCCATCGCCGAGCATCTTCACGACCTCGCCGCGGTGCCGCGCCGCGATTTCGCTCACGAGCTGCGCGAGCGTCAGCGAG
>DASXTI010000090.1:0-15634 GCA_036505535.1 Thermoanaerobaculia bacterium | reverse complement strand
ATCCCGACGGGCACGTCTTGTCGATCTTCGGGCCGCGAGGCGGCGGAGCCGGAAGAGCATGAAGGGACTGATGATCTGGATCCTCCTGGGGACGCTCGTGGGGATCGCGGCCGCGTCGTTCATCGTCCCGCCCATGCTGTCCTGGTACAACGAGGCCGGCTATCTCTCCCACGGTGCCGCTCAGGCGAAGACCGTGGTCAGCCTTCCCGACGTCATGCGTTACGCCACGACGCGGCTCATCCGCGGCCAGGCCATCGGCGGGGCGATCGGCGCGGTGGCCTTCCTGGTGGTCGGCATCGCTATCGGCGTCCGCGGACGCCGACGCGCGGCGGCGCCTCCTTCCGCGCCGGCTGTTCACTAGCCGCCCTTAGCGCATCCAGTGATCGTAGGCTGCGCGGGCGATGCGGGCGATCGCCTTCTCGCGCTCCCCGAGATCGCGGTCGGACCCGCGGACGAAGACGGCGATCGCCAGATGGCCGACACGGCCGGGCAGGGTCACGATGCCCGCGTCGTTGGTGCAGGCGTTGATGCCTTCGCAGTCGCCGCAGAGTCCGGTCCGATGGGCAACCTCCGTCCCCGCAGGAAGCAGACCCTTGATCCGCGCCGCTCCCGTACGCGTCCGCGCCATGAGCGCGAGCAGACGCGCGGCGCTCTCGGGAGAGAGCCGATCCCGCCGCTCGATGGAGACGAGCAGTTTCGCCATTGCGTCCGGGGTCGCCGTGTCGCGAGGATCCGCCAGGAAACGCGCCGCGGCCTCGCGGCGGCGGGCCGGCGGCACGGCGTCGACGAGGCGCCGGAAGGTGACAAGAGACCAGGACGCGCGGGGCGGAACCGGGTCGACGCCGAAGAAATCCAGCGCGAGCTCCGCCTCCGACCGGTCCACCCGAATGTCGGCGAAACCGGCCTCCTCGAGCTGCGCTCGAATGATCTCGGGGCCGCCCGCGAGAGGCAAAAGCACGTCAGCGGCGGTGTTGTCGGAGTCGACGAGCATAGACTCGAGGAGCTCCCCGATGCTCATCGTGATTCCGCCCGAGGGCGCGCGTTCGGCGATCGGGCTGTGGCCCACGCGCATGTCCCCCGCGGTTAACGCGATCTTCTGGTCGAGGCGGACGGTACCGCGATCGACGCGGCGCAGCAGCTCGACGGCAACGGGGAGCTTGAACATACTGGCCATCGGAAACGACTCATTGGCGCGGAGCGACGCGCCACGGCCGGACTCGACGTGGAGCACCGAGACCCCGACGGTCCCCCCCGCGGTCTGCGCGATGGAACGGATCCGGGCCTCGAGCGCTTCTCTCCTGTCGGAAGGGGAGAGAAGAAACGACAGCAGCAGATAGAGGAGCATCGGGCGAGTATACGGAGCCTTTGGGCGACGGAATAGGATGAGACAATGGAAGACGAGTTTCTCATCGACGGTCCGAGCGATGCCTCGCACACGCTCGTGCTTGCGCACGGCGCGGGCGCGCCGATGGATTCCAGTTTCATGAACCGCATGAGCGTCGGTCTCTCCGAGAGGGGGATTCGCGTCGTACGCTTCGAGTTCCCCTACATGACGAAGCGGCGTGTCGAGGGGAAACGCGGCGCTCCGGATCGGGAGCCCGTGCTGAAGGCGCGCTGGATCGAGGTCGTGGATCGATTCGGCGGCGGAGCGCGGCTCCTCGTCGGCGGAAAGTCCATGGGAGGACGGATCGCGAGCATGGTCGCGGACGAGATCGGTGCGCGAGGGCTCGTGTGCCTCGGTTATCCGTTTCATCCGCCCGCCGATCCCACGCGGCTGCGGACGAAACATCTCGAGACGCTCGCGACGCCGACCCTCATCGTTCAGGGGACGCGTGACGCCTTCGGCAGCCGGGAGGAGGTCGCGGGATATCGGCTTTCTCCAGCGATCCGCGTCGTCTGGATCGAGGGGGGCGATCACTCCTGGAAGCCGCCGGCGCGATCGGGCCGGACCGAGGCGGACAATCTCCGGGAGGCGATCTCGGCGGTCGGCGATTTCGTCCTCGGCCTGCCGTCCTGAGGCATTCCTCTGCAACCCGAAGCCGCTCGGCGGTGTTATGGGCTCTCGTGCCCTGTTACCGAAGTCTCGACAATCGGCCGGTCGTAGGGGCCGCCCCTACAGAACGGGACACCGTGCGGTAAGGAGGGTATTCGTTGAAGGTACAGCCATTCCGCGCCGAGATCCCCGAGGCGGTGCTCGAGGACCTGCGAATGCGCCTCGCAAGGACGCGATGGCCGGACGAGATCGAAGGCTGCGGATGGGACTACGGCGTGGACCTCGGTTTTCTCCGCGACCTCGCCGACCACTGGCGCTCCCGCTTCGACTGGCGGAGAGTCGAGGACGCGATCAACGCCGTGCCGAACTTTCTCGCGGAGATCGACGGGGAGGGGATCCACTTCCTGCACATCCGCGGGTCCGGCCCGAGCCCTCTCCCACTCGTTCTGACGCACGGCTGGCCCGGCTCATTTCTCGAGATGCTCGAGATCGCGCCGCTGCTCGCGGATCCGGAGGCGAATGGCGGCGACGCGGCCGACGCCTTCGATCTGGTCGTGCCGTCGCTGCCGGGGTATGGCTTCTCGTCTCCGCCACGGCAGCCCGGAATGCACGCGACGCGGATCGCCGCTCTCTGGGACACGCTCATGGACGGCCTCGGCTATGCCCGTTACGGGGCGCAGGGCGGAGACTGGGGCGCGAGCGTGACGACGCGCCTTGCGCTGGCGTTTCCGGAGCGGGTCACCGGCATTCACCTCAACTACATTCCCGGCTCCTATCAGCCCTACCTCGGGCCGGGATCGGCCCCTTTGTCCGCCGAGGAGGAGGACTTCCTGCGGGAACGCGACCGGTGGCGCGAGGAAGAGGGGGGCTATGGCCACGTCCAGGCGACGCGCCCGCAGACGCTCGCGTATGCATTGACCGACTCTCCGGCGGGTCTGCTCGCCTGGATCGTCGAGAAGTTTCGGAGCTGGAGCGACTGCGGCGGAGACCTCGAGCGCCGGTTCACGAAGGATGCGCTCCTGGCGAACGTCACCCTCTACTGGGTCACCGGGACGATGAGCTCCTCGATGCGGCTCTACTTCGAAGGCCGCGCCGCTCCACTGCGCTTCGAGAGAGGGGAACGTGTTTCGACTCCCTGCGCCGTGGCGCGGTTCCCGAAAGAAGCGCCCATGCCGCCGCGGGCCTGGGTCGCGCGCGCCTACCCCGTCGTTCGCTGGACCGAAATGCATCGCGGCGGCCACTTCGCGGCGATGGAGGAGCCGCAACTCCTCGCCGATGACATCCGCGAGTTCTTCCGGCCGCTACGGGGCGGCGGACCGCCGCGACGGCGCGAATAACAGCTTCGCGAGAGGTCGAATGAGGATTCCCAACACGCTCCCGGCGGCCTCGCCGGCGGAGAAGCGCTTCCACCGCCGAATCTGCTCGAAGCACAGAAAGCCGCCGGCGAGCAGCCACGCCACGTCCGCGCCGCCGGTCCTCCCGGCGGCGAGGTTCAGCAGCGAGGTGACGACGTTGGCGCCGGCGATCGTCAGGAGGATTGCGGCGGTAATTCGTCCCCAACGAACCGGGTCGAAGCCGAATCGCTCCGCAAGGAGGCGTTGCTCCTCCCGCGAGAGCAGAGCGAGCAGCGGCTCGAGAAGATCATAGCGATCGAGCGCTCGGCGCTCCGCCGTCGACGACGCGCGTTGCGAGCCGTCCTTCGGCTTCGGGTACCCGGCGGCGCGCCGCGCCTCGTACGCGAGAACCACCGGAAGCGAGCCCATCGGCTCGCCCTGGGCGACCGCGCTCGCCAGACGCAGGGCCGACTCTCCGAAGAGATAAAGGGCGATCGGGAAGGGAGGGGCCAGCCATCCAGGAAGGCCGAGCCCGCCTCCCATTCCGCCGACGAGATGTTCGAAAAGGCCGAGGAATCCGATGGCGAACAGCGGAAGGGCCGAAGATATCGTCATCGCGAGCGCCGGCGCTCCGAACTCGCTCTCCATCTCCTTTTGGAGGGTGCCAGGCAGAAGTCCCGCGAGTGGCGCCAGCAGAATAGAAATCCGGCGCTTGCGCACCCCTGCGCGGCGGCCGCTCCATTCCTCCTCGTGGGACGTCTCGCTCGCCGCGTCGTAGCGCTCCATGCGCCGGATGGCGTGCCCCTCTTCCCACGGGGCGAGGCGATACCGGATGCCGCCGTTTTCGACCGGGTCGGCGCGAAGCACCTCGAAGATACGGCCCTCCCACTCGACCGCGGTTCCCGGGTACTCCGCGCTCGTGAGCGTCCTCGCCTTGCGGGCAGCCCAGGATTTGGGCGTGGGGCAAAACAGCGAGATTTCTCCCGCCGACTCGCCCTCGAGGTGATCGGTGCCAAACGCGCGCATCGGCGTCTCTCCATCACGCCGGCAAGCCCGTCCTTTTGAGTCACGGGTCCTCCGGAGCGCGTATTGGGTGTAATTTTAGGACGTGGCTCGCGGCTGGGGGAGGAGCGAAGAGGACCTCGGCGCCGACAGAGAGCAGGCGCGCGAGCAGAGTGAGAAGGCCGACGCCCGGCCGGCGGGAGGGACCGAGCCACAAATCGCGCGGCGCCGCTCGCTCGAGCTCTCCCTCGCGCGCATCGAGGAGCTGTTGACGAAGACGGGGAACGCCGACCGCCGCCGGGCGCTCGAGACGGCCAAGGCGGAGCTACTCGAGCGGCTCGCCGGCCTTTCCCGATCCAGTCGTTGAAGAGAGGGTCGAAGCCGGAGAGCGGGCGACCTCCTTACTTCGGCTGCGAGCGCTCGTTCGTTTTCGGGCCGGCCTCGGCGCCGGACTTGAGGAACTCCGTGATCGCCTTTGCTTCATCGGCGGTGAGGTTGGCGCGAAGACGCATGTGCCGCATGGCGACGTCCCATCCCGCCGCATCATAGGAGGAGGGCGAGCGGAAATTGTGGCATCGGCCGCAGACCTCTTCCCACTGCTGGCTTCCGCTCTTCTTCTCTGACTCGAGAGACTTCGGCGCCGATTTGCGCGGCGCGCCGGCGGAAGCCTGGGGCGAGGTTGCTCGCGCTCCATGGGAAGAGCAGGAACCGAAGGCAGCGACAGCGGCCGCGAGAAGGAGCGATGCGCAAAGCGTCACGGGAGGGACAGTTCGCATACCGCCTCCTCAAAAACCGATGGCCGACTGAAGAAGAAAGGCGTGGGTCCGGCTGGTTTCTCCGGTCCCGCGATCTCTTGTCCGAAGCCGCTCGTAGGCGACCTTCACGATAGTGCTTGGCCCGAGCCAGTAGTTCAACCCGGCCGTCCATCTCTTCTGGTCGGTCGAGAGGGGAGCGCCCTTAGGCAACAGCAGCGCGTCGTAACGGACCACCCCTTCCAGGTTTCGAAGCGGCTTGGGGCCGACTTGGGAGGGTCGGTAGGCGAGCTGAATGTAGCCTCCGCTACGCCGGTTGTGAAACCGAAAGGGGCCGAATGCCGCATCGTCCACTCGGGACCAGACCCACTCTGCGCGCGCGTCGATGCGTCCCTTGAGAGGGCGAATCGTCGCGACGTAGTTCAAGTCGACCGCCTGGAGAAGCGCGTCCAGGTTCCGGAATTCCGTGTCGCTGGCTCCCACCTTGCCCACGAGGAACGAGTAGCCGACCTCGAGCGCCGGAACCGGCAGAAACCCTACGCGCCCGCCCACGGCCTTGCCCTTGTTGCTGTCGCGGAGATTTCCGAAATCGAGCATGCCGGCTTGCTCCCCTTCCGTCTTGAGGGCGGGCCCATTGGAAACGTAGACGGCGTAGTTGAACGCCGCCACCCCGGCCGGAACCGCTCCGCGCACCTGAAACCCCAGAGACGAAGTCGGCGCGATCCCTTCCTCCTCGTCGAGGGCCAGCGGCATATCGGGAAGCTTGTTGATCCATGCGGGGTGGAGCCGCTCGCGAAAGCTGCCAAAAGGCGTCAGAAAAAAACCCGCCCCGAGCGTCGTGGTGTCGTTCAAGAAGTAGGCGAGGTGTGCGTATTCCAGGCTGACGGTCGTCTCGCCGCTTTCCAGGCCGATTTCCACTTCGCTCTCGAAGAAGACCCGATCGCTCAGGGTCCAAAGAAGGATGGGGCTGACGCCGGCGGAGAACGTCGAGTCCTGACCCTGCGGAGACTCGAAGCCCCCGAATGCCCAGCCGGTGATGAGAAAGCGGGTCGTCCCCGAGGCGGTCGCCTCGTTCTCGTCCGAGCCGGACGCTCGTGCCGAGCCGGAGGGTTGTTCTTGGGCGAGGAGGGGAGTGGCGGCGAAGAGAGTCGCCAGTGAGAGAAAGAGAGCCTTCACGGGCCGCTTCCTACTTGTTCCCCGAGAGAGTGCGGACGTAGTGGACGAGAGCCCAGCGCTCCTTCTCGGTAAGTTTCTTCTCATATGAGGGCATCGGCTTCTTGCCCTTCGTGATCTGCAGGAAGAGAACGTAGTCGCTCTTCTTGATGATTTGAGGGTCTGCCAGATTGCCGGGTTCGCGTTCGAGGTCCTTGGCCGCTGGGCCGTCGCCGTGGCCCGATTCCCCGTGACACGACCCACAGTGCTTCGCGTAGAGTTGTTTGCCGACAGAAAGCGAATCGGATCCGGCGCCTTCCGGCTTCTTCGCGGTTTGTCTTGCCGCGAATCCGCCGAGATCTCCCTTCTTGGAGATCTCCGCGCCGTGATGGCTTCCGGGCGCGGCCAATGCCCCCGTGACTCCCGCGAGTACCAGGAGGGCCAGTAGGGTAATTGCGGGACGGCGAATCGGAACGACACCCATCCGCCTCCGTTGTCTCGCGCTTGATCGCTGCGGAGCCTCATGCCTTCGGAGAAGGGTTAGCGTGTGATTAAGAAGAAACACCTTTGCACCTCTGCGTCTATGGAGGTGCACCGGACATGCCACGCACTCTTTGAATGGCGCCGCGCGGTCCGGGGAAAAGGATCCGCGTAAGGCAAGAGTCAGCGGCTCAGAGTCTTCCGGCCGCATTCACGGCGATAAAGAAAATATTAGGAGCGCCGACTCGCGAGCGGCGTCCGTCGGCGCAGGAGGGAGAGAATAGAAGCCGAGCTGCGGCGGGGCTCGGTCTCGCCGCAGCGAGAGGATTGAGTGGTCGTCCCATGAGGATTGCGACCTGGAACGTCAACGGGATCCGCGCCCGCGAGGCTCAGGTGCGCGAGTGGATCGCGCGAGAGCAAATCGACGCAGTCTGCCTCCAGGAGATCAAGGCCCGCGTCGACCAGATCCCTTCGATGCTCTTCGAAGCCGAAGGCTACTGGTGCTACTGGCATGGCGCGGGGGCCTACTCGGGAGTCGCGCTTCATTTCCGCAAGGACATCGTTTTGGAGAAGCCGCTGTGCCTCCACCCGGAGTTCGATCATGAAACCCGAATCGTGACGGCGGCCGTCGGCGGAGTCGAGATCGCTTCGATCTACGTGCCGAACGGGAACAAGGACTTTCCCGCCAAGATCCGATTCCTCGAGGCTCTCGAAGCCTGGGCGCGCCGGCGTCAGGAAGTGGGCGTCGAGCTTCTCCTCTGCGGGGACCTGAACGTCGCGCGCACCGACCGCGATGTTCACCCGAAGGAGCGGAAGCCCAACGCCGTCGGACAGCGGCCCGAGGAGCGTGAGCTGCTGGAAAGAATCCTCGCGACCGGGCTCGTCGACGTCGGCCGCGCGCTCGATCCGGACAACGACAATCTCTTCACCTGGTGGGCGCCGTGGCGCAACCTCCGGCAGCGCAACATCGGCTGGCGGCTCGATTACATCCTGGCGTCCGAATCGCTCGCCCGCCGCGCGAAGGACTGCAAGGTCTTTGCGGAAGTCGGCACGAGCGACCACGCCCCGGTCGTGGCAACGTTTGAGTAGAGCCCCCCCGACGAGAACCTTCATCGCCTTTGGGCGTATCTGGCGCAGGGGGTAACCCATGCGGAGGTTGCAGCCAATTGCTTTCCTGTTGGTCTTCGCCGCGGTCGCGGCGCCCTTCTCGCGAAGCGCTCGCGTCGAAAACGGACTGCGCCCGGCCGTTCTCATCGAAGGGGATAAGACCTGGACGCTCGAAGAACGCATGCGGTTGTACAAAGTCCCGGGAGTCAGCGTCGCCGTCATCAAAGACTTCCGAATCGACTGGGCGAAAGGCTACGGATTCGCCGACGTCGCCGGTAAGCGCGTTACGGAGGAGACCCTCTTCCAGGCCGGCTCTATCAGCAAGCCGGTCGCGGCCATGGGCGCCCTGAAGGTGGTGGAAGCCGGAAAGCTCTCGCTCGACTCCGACATCAATACGGTCTTGAGGAGCTGGAAGCTGCCCGAGAACGAGCTGACGAGGAAGAGCCCGGTGACGCTGGAGAGGCTGCTCTCACATACCGCGGGCGTCACCGTGCACGGATTTCCGGGTTACGCCGCGGGCGAGAAGGTCCCGACCCTCCTCGAAGTGCTCGACGGGAGCCCGCCTGCCAACACCGCTCCGCTTCGCGTCGACTTGACTCCGGGGACGCAGTATCGCTATTCGGGCGGCGGCTACACGATTGCGCAACAGGCGATGATCGACGTCGCCGGCAAGCCGTTCCCGCGACTTCTGGCCGAGACCGTGCTCGCTCCTGTCGGCATGACGCGAAGCACTTACGAGCAGCCCCTCGATCCGGAGAGGATGAAGGCGGCCGCCGCGGGATACCGCCCGGACGGCTCGGAGGTGCCGGGCAAGCGGCACGTTTATCCGGAGATGGCGGCGGCGGGTCTGTGGACCACACCGTCGGATCTGGCGCGCTTCGCGATTGCAATCCAGAAGTGCGTCCGCGGCAAGCGCTGCCCGCTGTCGCAGGCGATGATCGAGGACATGCTTACACCGCGCAAGGAGGGTTACGGTCTGGGGCTTACGATCGAGCGGCGGGGCGGCGCGGAATACTTCACCCACGGCGGCGCCGACGAAGGCTTTCAGGCGCTCCTCTATGCTCACAAGACGAAGGGCTACGGCGCCGTGATCATGACCAATTCGGACGCCGGTTTCCGTGTCATGCCAGAGTTGCTGCGGTCGATCGCCACCGAGTACCGGTGGGAGGGCTTCGTGAGAGAGCCGGAGAGGCTCGCGAAGCTCTCCCCGCAAGAACTTTCCCCGCTGTCCGGCCGGTTCCGGCTCGACGAGGATTCCGTTGTGGTCTTCACGCCAAAGGATGGGCGGCTGGAGGCGCACCAGACACTGCAGAGCGACTTCGAGCTGCTGCCCATTTCCGCCGACACATTCGTCCGGAGAGACGAAGAGACTCGGTACATGTTCGGCAAGTCTCCGGACGAAACGCTGCAGCTTCGGATCGTTGCGCTGGATGGGACGGAGAAGAACGTCCCTCGGCTGGCCGACGAGGTCCGCGTACCCTCCGAGTCGATCGAAGCGGGTCGCATCGGGGAGGCCTTGGCCGCCTACCGGAAGCTGCGAGAGGCGAATCCGTCGAATCCGGTCGTCTCCGAGACGCGGTTCAATCAGCTCGGCTACGGTTTGCTCGGCCGGAAGGAGACGGCGAAGGCGATCGCCGTCCTCCGCTTCAACACGGAGCTCTATCCGGACTCGGCCAATACGTGGGACAGCCTCGCCGAGGCCTACGAAGGAAGCGGCGACAAGGAGAGGGCGATCGAGCTGTACCGCAAGGCGCTCGATCTGATTTCCCGCGGCCTTCGCTCATCCGCCATAGAGAACCAAGTCGTCCGGACCCACGCCGTCGCGCGGCTCAAGGCGCTCGGAGTCGAGCCCTAACAGGGAACTTTTCGGCTACCCCCGCGTATGTCCCGAAAAGAGGAGGAGCTGACATGTCGAGCCTCGTCCGAAAGAGCGGACTGTTTCTGGCGGGGGCGCTTCTTGCGGCGGCCGCGCCCGCCCGGGAGGTCAAGGAGGTCCACAAGACGCTTCCGCTGAACCGTGACGGCCGGGTCTCCATCGACACGTACAAGGGGAGCATCACCGTATCGACCTCGGATGCCGCCGAGGTCTCCATCGACGCGCGGATCGAGCCCGATCCCGACGATGCCGATTCGTGGAAGAAGGTCCAGGAGACCGAGGTCCGGATCCGCGGCGGGGGAAGCTCGGTCGAGATCCGATCGGACTATTCACGCGTCCACCGGCGATGCTTTCTCGGACTCTTCGGCAACGGCACGATGCCGTTGGTTCGTTACACGATCAAGATGCCGGCGACCGCCCGCCTTCGGATCGAGGATTACAAGTCCGAGATCCGCGTCGCCGATCTTCGAGCGGATCTCAAGCTCCACACCTACAAGGGGAACGTGGAGATCGCGGGGCAGGGAGGCGCGATCGATCTGGAGACTTATAAGGGAGAAGTGACCGTCGCGTTTGCCCGCTTCTCCTCGCCCGCGCGGTTCGAGACCTACAAGGGGAGCGTCACGGTGCGTTTGCCGGCGGAGACTCGTTTCGAGCTCGACGCCGACATGGGACGGCGGGGGGATTTCGAGAGCGACTTCGACCTTCCCGTTCGCGCCAGCCGGCGCGGCGGCTCCGAGACGATCCGTGGGTCCGTCGGCGGCGGCGGCCCGAAGCTGTCGTTCCACACTTACAAAGGATCGCTGAGACTGAAGCGAGGATAGGCCCCACCCTGCTCCTCCTCGCGCTAACATGGCGCGAGTTCGGAGGCTTCTCATGAGGCGTCTCCTCTTCGGTCTCGTTCTGGTCGGACTGCACGTCTCGACGCTTCGGGCCGCGGATCCGCCCGCTCGGCTCGCGATCAAGGCCGCGCGCTTGATCGACGGAAAGAGCGATCGGCCGATGGCGCCTGCGGTGGTGTTGATCGAAGACGACCGAATCGTCCAAGTCGGACCCGCTCTTTCGATACCGTCCGACGCGCGGGTGATCGACCTGGGCCCCGCGACGATCCTTCCGGGCTTGATCGACGCCCACGACCACCTGACCATGGTTCCGGAGGACTCGGGATATCAGGGCCTCGGCGTGTCCGTTCCGCGCGAGGCCATGCACGGCGTTTCCAACGCCGGCAAGACGCTCCGGGCGGGCTTCACGACGGTGCGAAACGTCGGCGCGGGCGGCTACGCCGACGTGGCGCTGCGAGACGCCATCGAGGCGGGGGAAGTTCTCGGGCCGCGGCTGATCGTCTCGGGTCCAGCCCTGGGCATCACCGGCGGACACTGCGACAACAATCTGCTCCCTTCGGAGTTTCAATACCGGGAAGCGGGGGTCGCCAACGGCCCGTGGGAGGCGCGGGCGAAGGTGCGGGAGGTCGTCAAGTACGGGGCCGATGTCATCAAGATCTGCGCGAGCGGCGGCGTGCTCTCCAAGGGGGACCAGCCGGGGACGCCCCAGTACACGCCGGAAGAAATGAAGGCGATCGTCGAGGAGGCGCATCGTCTGGGACGCAGGGTGGCCGCCCACGCCCATGGGACGCAGTCCATCAAGGAGGCGATCTTAGCGGGTATCGACTCGATCGAGCACGCGAGCCTGATCGACGACGAGGGGCTGCGGCTCGCTCGCCAGCACGGCACCTTTCTCGTGATGGACATCTACAACGACGACTTCATCCTGCAGATGGGGCCCAAGGTGGGGATGCTGCCCGAGTCGATCGAGAAGGAGAAGAAGCTCGGGAGTCTCCAGCGTGAAAACTTCTCGCGAGCCGTCAAGGCGGGCGCGCGCATGGCCTTCGGCACCGACGGCGGCGTCTACCCTCACGGCGACAACGCGAAGCAGTTCGCCTATATGGTCCAGTACGGCATGTCGCCGATACAGGCGATTCGGGCGGCCACGATGGACGCCGCGGAGCTTCTCGGCTGGAAGGACCGGGCCGGTTCGATCGAGCCCGGCAAGTTCGCCGATCTGATCGCCGTCTCGGGCGATCCGCTCTCCGACATCCGCGCTCTCGAGAGAGTCGGCTTCGTCATGAAGGGCGGTGTGGTCGTGAAGAACGAGATGAAACCATAGGCGCGTCGCGTCTCGATGGGTTGTTGATCGGCGGGCGGCGTCTCCCTGGAGCACGCCTCGAGAGGCGAGAGAGCTACCGCCCCGCGGCGCGCACCACCTCGTAGTGAACGACGTTGGGCTCCACCTCGATCAAGTACTCCCGGTCTCTCTCCAGAATCACCGCTTTCTGATAATCGACGCCCGCGAACCTCTTCACCGCGTCGATCGAATCCCAGTAGGAAATCACGACGAAGTCGGACCGGGGACCGTCGTTGCGGCGGAGGACTTCGACCCCCCGGTTTCCGTCCGTGGCGAGGATCTTCGCGACGCCCGAGGCGTTCAAGTACTTCTCGTAGTCGTCGGCCTTGGCGGCGAGCGTGCGGCCGTGCCAGATCCGCGCGATCAGCTTCTTCGGGCGCGCTTCGGGGCTGGCGCTGGCATTCGCTTGAGCGGTCAGCGGCGCGCTCTGGGGCCACAGGGGGGCGGATACCGGAACGAGCGCGATTGCGATCGCGAGCCACAGGAAACGCGGCGTTCGGTTCATGATGCCTCCTCGCCCGGGATTATCCGGCCGGGGGGAGGATAAGCTCGCGCGGAACTTTCGATGATTCCTCTTTCCGATATTCGGGCGGCGGCGGAGCGGCTTACCGGACGGATTCATCGCACGCCGTTGCTCTCCGCGGCGAGTCTCGGCGAGCGGGCCGGCGTTCGGCTTTGGCTCAAATGCGAGAGCCTCCAGAAGACCGGCTCCTTCAAGGCGAGGGGTGCACTGAACAAGGTCCTCTCGCTCTCCGGCGCCGAGAGGTCGCGGGGTCTCGTGACGGTTTCGGCGGGCAACCACGCGGCGGCGGTCGCCTGGGCGGCGCGCATCGCGGAGTGTTCCGCGGTCGTCGTGATGCCGGCCGATGCGCCGAAGTCGAAGATCGAGGCGGTGCGCGGCTACGGCGCCGAGATCGTGCTCCACGGAGATCGACCGACGCTCTTCGACAAGTTGAACGAGGTCAAGGAAGCGAGGAGGCTCACCTTCGTTCATCCCTTCGACGACCCCGTCGTCCTCGCCGGCGCCGGCACCGCGGGACTCGAGATTTTCGAGGATCTCCCCGAGGTGGATTGCGTCGTCGTTCCGGTCGGCGGGGGCGGATTGCTCGGCGGCGTGGCGTCGGCCGTGAAGCCGCTGCGGCCGAGCGTGCGGGTCGTTGCGGTGGAGCTCGCCGCCGGCCCCGGTCTCGCTCCGGCGCTCGAGGCGGGAAAGCCCGTGCCCGTCAAGCGCCCCGACACGCTCGCCGATGGTATGACGCCCCCCTTCGTGGGAGCGCTGCCGCTGGCGATCGCCCGGGAGGCCGTCGACGAGATCGTCACGGTCACGGAAGCCGAGATCGTCGAAGGGATGCGGCTGCTGATGACGCGCGCCAAGCTTTATGTCGAGGGCTCGGGAGCCGCGGCGACGGCTGCGCTTCTGGCCGGCAAGATCCGCGCTCGGCGGGGCGCACGAGCCGTCGCGCTCGTCTCCGGCGGCAACATCGACCTCGAGAAGGTCGCGGAGCTGGCCTGACGCTCCGACCCCTCGATCGGCGCCCAGATATATAAGTAAACGCTTATATATTGGCCGCCCGCGAGGTGCGATACTTCTGTGTCGCGTAACCGACGATCGCACCAACGAGGGCGCCGGGCAGCATGATCTCGAAGTAGTAGTGCTTCCCGGTCGCCGACGGCATCGCCGCGACGACGTAGGCGAGCAGCAGTCCCACCCCGAGGCCAAATAGGATCCCGAACGAGAGGGAATGCACCCTTCGGGAGAAGAAACCGATCGAGAGGCCGACGACCAGTCCTTTCACCGTCGAGCCGAAGACGATACCGAGCAGTTGGTCCCGCGCTTCCGGCGTGAAGTAAGCGGTCAGGCCGTCGAAGATCCCGAGGATCCCTCCCAGGAGCAGTCCGAAAATCGGTTTGCTCATCGTTCCTCCACCCTATCTATTCAACGGAATCTCGAATTCCTTTAGAACCCTACTTGCGCCTATCTCCCCCTGTAGAGAAGGAGCAGGGAGCGCATCAGGAGATAGGCCAGAACCAGAAGGATGGGGGTGCGGTAGCGGGCGAAGAGGCGCGCCGCTCGCTCGAGCAGGCTCTCGCGGTAGGCGAGGACGCGCCTTCCGTCCAGAAATCGGGCCGCGTCCGCGGCGAGCTCTTCGGCCGTCCCGTACCGCTCGCCAGGATCCGGCGCCATCGCCTTCGCGACGATCGCCTCGAGCGGGCGGGCGATTCGCGGATCGAGTTGACGCGGCGCGGGCGGGGGAGCCTCCGAGCCGGCGCGCGCTCGGCGTTGCGCCGCCTCTCCGTCGAACGGCGCGCGCCGAGTCAGCAGGTAGTAGAGGACGGCGCCGAGAGCGTAGATGTCGGTCGGGCGGCCGACGCGATCGAGCTGCCCGTCCGCTTGCTCGGGCGCCATGTAGGCGAGCGTGCCGACGACGGATCCCTCCGCGGTGCCGGAGGCTGCCGGCTCGAAGGCCGGAGCGTCCGGCGGCGCGTCCTTCCCCTCGTCGAGGATCTTCGCCACACCCCAGTCCATGACGAGCACCTCTCCGAAGGGGCCCACCATGACGTTTTCGGGCTTCAGGTCACGATGGAGGACGCCATGCGCGTGGGCGAAAGCCACGGCCTCGCAGATGCGTTGGAAGATCCGCAGCGTCTCCGGCATCGACGTCTCGGCCGGCAGCTCGTCGAGACGCCGCCCGTCGACCCGCTTCATCGCGTAGAAAAGCCGACCGTCTGGCAGCGCGCCCGCGTCATGGACCGGAACGATGCCCGGGTGCTCGAGCCGCGCGATGATGCGCGCCTCGCGGAGCATGCGCCGGGCGGCCTCCGAGTCCAAGGCGCCGGTCCCGACCACCTTCAGAGCGACTCGGCGCCCGAGGACGGCGTCTTCGGCCAGATAGACGACGCCCATCCCGCCCCGGCCGAGCTCCTCGAGCAGCCGGTACTTCGTGTCGGCGAGATCCGGCCACTCGGCGACGCGCCGCAGGTGCTCTACCGTCCGGTCGGAGAGCCATCTCATTCGGAGACTCCCAGCAAGCCCCGGGCTTCTTCGCGGAACTCTCGGTCGCTCGCCGTGATCTCGCGCAGCTTTTCGAGCACGATCCTCCGGAACTCGCGGCGGGCGAAGGCGAGGAAGTTGGTGACCTGTGTCGTGGGAATGTGGAAATCCTGGGCGAGCTTCTCGTACGTCAGCTTCTCTTGCGGATCGCGGTCGAGCTCGTAACGCTCGAAGAGTTGGAAGGGTAGGTCCTTGCCGCGCAGCGCGCACTCCTCCCGGAGCTTCTCGACCGCCAGGCCGAAGAGGCTGCGCGCAAACTCGTTGTGAAAATACTGCTCCATGGTCTGATTGTCGGCGGGCGGCTCGCGGTGGAGCTCCCCCTCGGCGCTCTCGAAGTCCACGGGGAGAGCGGGCGTCCCCGGCGAGCGCTTGATGCGCGCGGCGGCTTTCTTTTCGTTGGAGACGAAGCGGTCGAGACAAGTCCGGAGATACGTGCGGAAGCTCCCCTTTTCCGGATCGTAACGATCGAAGAAGTCCTTCTCGAGCGCGCGCGTGAAGAAGCTCTGCGTCAGGTCTTTGGCGTCTTCGTTCGATTCGCGGTAGCGCGTGCGCAGATACTTGTAGGCCGGCTTCCAGTAGGTCTCGACGAGAATCGCGAGACCGCGCTCGCGTTCCATGAGGTCCGCGCTCTGTGCCGCCAGAACCGCGGAGTGGCGAGTCGCCGGAAAGCGCGCGGACGGGCCGCCGATGGCGGTGTCGTCGGTCATG